>NZ_SGIS01000051.1 GCF_004208535.1 Sphingomonas populi | reverse complement strand
GGCGATGCCGCCGTCTTCGCAGGTCGGTGCGCTCCTGGGCGCGAACCGCGCTATACCCTCCCTTCGGCCACGCCTTGGTCGGCTTGCTGTTGCGCCTTAACTCTCGACCGACCGTCGTATGATGTCGCCCGATCGCCTCGCCGATTGCCCGATGAGATATGCCGGCTTCATGAAGCCGGTATATCTCGATTCGCTCGTTAAGGTTGAGCTGCCCGTAACATTTTCCCATCGCACCATAACCTTAGCAGGTGGTGCACTTCAAATGTGAGTCTAAGGGGCCGCTGCGTTTTGCGCGGGCGGCCCGGCAAGTTACCTGGCGGCCCCGGCCTTCGCCGGGGCGACGGTCTAGGCGCGTATTGCCGTCAGGAAATAGTCGAGGCTGAGGTCGTCGGAGAGGACGAAGCCTTTGGCGGGGGAGAAACTCAGCCCGCGGCGATCGATCACGCGCATGCCGGCGTCGGTGAGCAGCGTTTCAAGCGCATCGGGCTTGAGGAACTTGTCCCAGTCGTGCGTGCCCTTGGGGATTCGCCCTGAGCCTTCGCCGAGCGTGATCATCGCGATCCGCGAGGCGAGCGTGCGGTTCGGGGTGGAGAGGACCATCAGCCCGCCGTCCGCCAGCGCGCCCGTGAGGCCGGCGATGAACGCGACGGGATCGGTGACGTGTTCGATCACCTCCATGCTGGTGACGAGATCGAAGCGCTCGCCGCTCAGGTCTTCGACGCTGCCGGCGCGATAGTCGATCGCGAGGCCGGAGAGCGCGGCATGGGCGCGCGCGACGCCGATATTTTCGGGCGCGGCGTCGAGCCCGGTCACATCCGCGCCGAGCCGGGCGAGCGGCTCGCACAGCAGCCCGGCGCCGCAGCCGACATCGAGCGCGCGCTTGCCGGCGAGCGGGGTGAAGCCGGCCGGATCGATGTCCCAATGCGCGTCGATCTGTTCGCGCAGATAGCGCAGGCGCGGCGGGTTGAGCCGGTGCAGCATCGCCGAGCTGCCCTTGGGATTCCACCAGTCGGCAGCGAGCGTGCCGAAATGCGCCGCTTCCTGCGGGTCGATCGTTGTCGTCATGCCGCTTACCCTAAAAGCCGTTCGTGCCGAGCGAAGTCGAGGCACCTGCGCTTCCCCATGTGTCTCGACTACGCTCGACACGAACGGGGGGGTAGGTGACACGGCTGTGCGAACGGCTTGCCATCGTCATGCGCGGTTCCTATCAGGGCGCCCCTTCCAACCCAAGGATTTTGCGACACCCCAATGGCCCGCATCGTGATGAAATTCGGCGGCACCTCGATGGCCGGCATGGAACGCATCCGATCCGTGGCGGCGCGGGTCAAACGCGAGGTCGCGGCGGGCAACCAGGTCGCGGTGGTCGTCTCGGCGATGGCGGGCGAGACCGACCGGCTGGTCGGCTTCTGCCGCGAGGCGTCGTCGCTGTACGACCCCAAGGAATATGACGTCGTCGTCTCGGCGGGCGAGCAGGTGACGAGCGGGCTGCTCGCGATCGCGCTGCAGGCGGCGGGTGTGCCGGCGCGGAGCTGGCTCGGCTGGCAATTGCCGATCCATACTTCGGACGCGCACGCATCGGCCCGGATCGGCACGATCGATACCGAGGCGCTCGACGCGAGTCTGGCGCGCGGCGAAGTGGCGGTGATCCCCGGTTTCCAGGGCGTGACCGACGACCAGCGCATCACCACGCTGGGGCGCGGCGGATCGGACACTTCGGCGGTCGCGGTGGCGGCGGCGATGAAGGCGGACCGCTGCGACATCTATACGGACGTGGACGGGGTCTACACCACCGACCCGCGCATCGTGCCGCGCGCGCGCAAATTGAAGCGCGTGACCTATGAGGAAATGCTCGAACTCGCCAGCGTCGGCGCCAAGGTGCTGCAGACGCGTTCGGTGGGTCTGGCGATGAAGGAACAGGTCCGCGTGCAGGTGCTGTCGTCGTTCACCGGCGAAGACGCACCGATGGCCGATACACTGCCCGGCACGATGATCGTCGGGGAAGAGGAGATAGACGACGTGGAACGCCAGCTCATCACCGGCATCGCGCACGACAAGAACGAAGCCAAGATCACGCTGACGGCGGTGCCCGACACCCCCGGCGCGGTCGCGGCGATCTTCGAGCCGCTCGCGGGTGCCAACATCAACGTCGACATGATCATCCAGAACATCGCGCATAACGCGGGATCGACCGACGTGACCTTCACGGTGCCGCAGGCCGATCTGGCGCGCTCGATCGAGGCGCTCAACCAGGCGCGCGGCAAGATCGGCTTCGCCGAGCTGGTGCATGACACGCGCGTCGCCAAGATCTCGGTGGTGGGCGTGGGGATGCGCAGCCATGCCGGCGTGGCGAGCACGATGTTCACGACTTTGGGCGCGCGCGGGATCAACATCCAGGCGATCTCGACCAGCGAGATCAAGGTCAGCGTGCTGATCCACGAGGACGAGACCGAACTGGCGGTGCGCGTGCTGCACACGGCTTATGGGCTGGACGCGGAGGATGTCGCGGCTTGAAGGTGCTCAGGCCGGATAGTCTCGCGTATGAAAAGGACGCAGTCGGCCGATCTTCCGGGCGGCTGCGTGTGGAAGTCGCGTTTCGAAACGCTTGAGTTCCGTCATTGCGTCCACATCGCCAAGTTGCGCGGCTCGGCGCAGCCAGGTTCTGTACCCCTGCATGTCACGACGGTTGAAGCATGTCATCGCGAGATGCTGCGCGGCTCTCCCGTCACCCAGACGATAGGCGCGACGGTATAGCCCGGCAGCGCTGAAGCCGTCCGCTATTCTAACGTGCCTGATGCCGGCTTCTGTTTCGCAAAGCCAATCCGCTAACTCCACCATCGCGGCGCTATGGCCGCGAAGCGCGAGGTGTTGGATTTTTGGTAGCCAGAGGCCGTTTGCGCCTTGGTGGATGATCGCGAGAGCCGCAGTATACAGCCTGTCCAGCGAACCTTCGCTATCAAAATCGGCCGTATTTTCCCTTCGGACGCGCCGATCATGCCTGCCGCGCGTCGATCGGGAAAGCCCTACCACACCTCGATCGTCGGGTTGATGCCGCCCTTCTTGGTGCTGTGCGTGGCATGCATCACGATGCGGCTCGGCACGAAGCTGTCGCCCTTATAGTCCGGCGTCACGTCGAGCTTGTCGACAAGCCCTTCGGTGACGAAGCGGTGCAGCGTGCCGAGGATCAGCGCGCGCGCCGCCGCAGCTTCGGGGGTGATGTAGATGGCGTTTTCGCGGACGTCCTCGCCGCCGAACTCGGCCGGGAAGAGCAGGACGCGGACCAGTTTGCCCTGGCGGGCGAGCGCCTCGGCGGCGGCGAGGCTGGTGATGGTGCTGAAATCGGGCTTCATGGCGGCTCTCTTGGCTGGAGGCGGTGCGGGCGCCGCGAGCGGCGCGGCGGTCATCAGTGCGAGCGCAAGGATCATGCATCGTCTCCGATCAGATGCGCGGCGATTCGCCGGCGGTGGGGCGCGTGGCGGTGTTCGAACACGTAGATGCCCTGCCAGGTGCCGAGCGCCATCCGCCCCGCGATCACCGGGATCGACAGGCTGGTCGCGGTGAGCGCGGCACGCAGGTGCGCGGGCATGTCGTCGGGGCCTTCGTCGTCGTGTTCGTATGCGGCGCTCTCCGGCGCGATGCGGGCGAAATAGCGTTCGATGTCGCGTGCGGCGGCGGGGGCGGCGTTTTCCTGAACCAGCAGCGAAGCCGAGGTGTGGCGCAGCAACAGCGTCAGCAGCCCGGTTTCGATACCCGTATCCGCGACCCAGCGGGCGACGGCGGTGGTGCAATCGTGCAGCCCCTGGCCGGGGGTGGCGACGACGAATTCGGTGGCGGACTGGCGGAGCATCGCGGGAGTTTACGGGACATCGCGCGCCAGCCCAACCCGATACCGAAGCACCGCTTTCTTTTCGTATCGAAAATCCTCTAAGGCCGGCTGCGATGACCAGCATGACCAGCGGCGCGGCGCGCCTCACCCAGCTCATGGCGCGCGGCGCCGAATTCCTCGGCAGCGAGGTGGCGATCCTGTGCGGCGCGATGTCGTGGGTGTCGGAGCGCAATCTCGTCGCGGCGATGTCGAACGCGGGCGGGTTCGGGCTGATCGCGTGCGGAGCGATGTCGCCCGAGCTGCTCGACGCCGAGATCGCCGGCACCAAGACCCTCACGGACAAGCCGTTCGGCGTCAACCTCATCACCATGCACCCGCAATTGATGGACCTGATTGCGGTCTGCACGCGCCACGAGGTCACGCATGTCGTGCTCGCGGGCGGGTTGCCGCCGGCCGGGAGCATCGACGCGATCAAGGCGGGCGGCGCCAAGCTGATCTGCTTCGCGCCCGCGCTGAGCCTTGCCAAGAAGCTGATCCGTAGCGGCGTCGATGCGCTCGTCGTCGAGGGGATGGAGGCGGGCGGGCATATCGGCCCGGTCTCGACCAGCGTGCTCGCGCAGGAGATTTTGCCCGAGGTCGCCGACACGGTGCCGGTGTTCGTGGCGGGCGGGATCGGTCGGGGCGAGGCGATCGCGGCGTATCTGGAGATGGGCGCGGCGGGCGTGCAGCTCGGCACGCGCTTCGTCTGCGCGACCGAATCGATCGCGCACGCCAATTTCAAGAAGGCGTTCCTGCGCGCCTCGGCCCGCGATGCGGTGGCGAGCGTGCAGATCGATCCGCGCCTGCCGGTGATCCCGGTGCGTGCGCTCAAGAACGCTGGCGGCGAGCTGTTCACCGCCAAGCAGCGCGAAGTCGCGGCGTCGCTCGACGAGGGCAAGGTCGCGATGGCCGAGGCACAATTGCAGATCGAGCATTATTGGGCGGGCGCTTTGCGCCGCGCGGTGATCGACGGCGATGTCGAGCATGGCAGCGTGATGGCGGGCCAGTCGGTCGGCATGGTGACCAAGGAAGAGCCGGTCGCTGAGATCATCGCCGCGCTGATGGGCGAAGCGGAAGCGGCGCTGGCGAAGCGGGGGTGATCCTTTCCGTCATGCCAGCGAAAGCTGGCATCTCGTTGTGAGGTTCGGGACGGTCGAGCTTGGCGACGGTGCGCGCCTTCGCGGGAGACCCCAGCTTACGCTGGGGTGACGAATTTTGTGCTTCGTCCCCCCAAACGTCATGCCAGCGAACGCTGGCATCGCCCGGTGTGACTCGATACGCTCGCCCCATGCAGCGGGGCGGCTGGACATATCTGATGGCGAGCAAGCCTCACGGCATGCTTTACATCGGCGTGACCGCCCATCTTGCTGCGCGCGTCGATCAGCATCGGCGCGACGTGGGATCGGCATATTGTCGGCGCTACGGCATCAAGACTTTGGTGTACACTGAACGCTTCGACACGATCGAAGAGGCGATCAGCCGCGAGAAGGCGCTCAAGGCCTGGAAGCGGGCGTGGAAGGATCAATTGATCGACAGCGCCAATCCCGAATGGCGCGACCTCTACGACACGCTCGCCTAGCTGCGCGAGACCCCAGCGTGCGCTGGGGTGACGAAGAAGGACGAAAACTCCGACATGACGGGTTTGCGAGACCGTCTCGCTTCGGTACAGCCGTGTTCATGTTGCAATGCGCCACAGATTTGCCGAGCGAAGGGCGTATCGTCGGGCACGAGCATCAATTGCCGGTGCGCGTGTATTTCGAGGATACCGATCTCTCGGGCATGGTCTATCACGCCAATTACCTGAAATTCATGGAGCGCGGCCGGTCGGACATGCTGCGCGTGCTCGGCATCGACCAGCAGGGCGCGCATGCGGCGGGCGAGGGCAATTATGCGGTGACGGCGCTGGCGATTCGCTACCGTAGCCCGGCACGGCTCGGCGATGCGCTGATCGTCGCCACGGGCCTGCAACGGCTTGGCGCCGCATCGCTGGTCATTCAGCAACGAGTCATGCGTGACACCGTTTTACTGGTCGAGGCCGACGTGACGGTCGCGTTCGTCGCGCCCTCGGGCCGGGCGCGGCGCCAGCCGGCGGCGTGGATCGAGGCGTTCGGGCAATTCCTGCCCGCGCGCGCAGCGGCAACAGATGTGAATCAGGGGGAAAGTCCCAAGTGAACCTGTTCTTCAACACCGACGCGACCAGCCTGTCGCCGATCGCGCTGTTCATCCAGGCCGACTGGATCGTGAAGATCGTGATGCTCGGGCTACTGCTCGCGAGCATCTGGACCTGGGCGATCATCATCGGTTTCCTGATGCGGCTCGGCAAGATCCGCAAAGGCGTGAAGCGCTTCGAGCGCGATTTCTGGAAGGCCGAGGATATCGACGCTTTCTATCGGATCGAAGGCGAGAACAAACTGCCGACCGCGCGCGTGTTCGCGGCGGGCGTGAAGGAGTGGCGCCGCTCGACCGTCGGCGGCACGATCGACCGCGACGGCACGCGTGAGCGGCTCGCCACCGCGATGGGCGCGGCGGTCGCGGGTGAGATCGACGAGCTTTCGGACGGGCTGAACGTGCTGGCGACGGTCGGCTCGGTCGCGCCGTTCGTCGGGCTGTTCGGCACCGTCTGGGGCATCATGCACAGCTTCACAGAGATCGCCGCCAAGCAGAATTCGTCGCTCGCGGCCGTCGGCCCCGGCATCGCCGAGGCGCTGTTTGCGACCGCGATCGGGCTGTTCGCGGCGATCCCCGCTGTCATCGCGTACAACCGCTTCAGCCACGGCATCAACCGCATCGAGGCGCGGCTCCACCGCTTCGCCGACGGCTTCCATGCGACGCTCAGCCGTCAGCTCGAAGCCGAGGGGAAGCGCTGAGCCGTGTCGATGAACCTTCCCTCGCAGCGCGGCCGTGGCCGGCGCGCGCCGATGGCGGAGATCAACGTCACGCCGCTGGTCGACGTGATGCTGGTGCTGCTCATCATCTTCATGGTGACCGCGCCGCTGATGACGGCGGGCGTGCCGGTCGATCTGCCCGACAGCCGGGCGAAGCCGCTCGACCAGGAGCAGCAGCCGGTTGAAATCTCGATCGAGCGCGACGGCACGCTGCATGTCGGCAAGGATGAGATCAGCGATGACATGCTGCCCGACGTGCTCTCGCAGGTCGCGCAGAAGGGCGAGGGCGGCAAGCCGCCGCAGGTGTTCCTGCGCGCCGACAAGGGGCTCGATTACGGCAAGGTGATGCGCGTGATGGGTGAACTCAACCGCGCCGGGCTCAACCGGGTCGCGCTGCTGACGGTCGGCAAGGACGACCAGTGAAGACTGGGGCAGTGATACGTGGGCGGCAGGCGGAGGGCGCGCGCTGATGCGGCGCGCCGAGAAGATCGGCCTCGGCGTTGCGTTCGCCGGGCACGTCCTGCTGTTCGCGCTGCTGTCGGTGAGCTTCCACCCGCCGATCGACCCCGCGCTGTACAAGCCCAAGCCGATCGAGGTTTCGCTGGCCGAGGATGTCGCGCTGGAAGCGCAGGCGCCCAAGGCGGTCGAACCGCCCGCGCAATCCAAGGCGCCCGACCAGGGCGCGCCGGAGGATGCCGCGCCGCCGGCACCGCAGCCTGACCCTGAACCGGAGCCGGAAAAGGCACCCGCGCCACCCAAACCACAGCCCAAGCCCGAGCCGCCCGTCAAGGCGCCGTCGAAACCCGAGCCGGCGCCCGTGCCGAAGCCCAAGCCTGCGCCGGTCAAGGCGAAGCCCAAGCCTGAGAAGCCGCCGGTCAAGGCGGCGGACTCGAAGGCCGAGCCGAAGAAGGCCGCCGCCAAACCTGCGCCTTCCAAGGCTGAACCCAAGCACGCCGCAGCCGCGCCGACCAAAGCGCAGACTCCGCCGTCCAAGGCCAAAGGCACGGGCAGCGACGCCAAATCGACGCTCAAGCGCCCGCGCGGCTCTTTGCTCGACGACGATTTCCGCAAAGGGCTGGTGCAGACGCCGTCGCCGTCGAAGTCGGTCGCGCCGATCGCCGCCAAGATCGACGCGAAATCGCTCGCCAGCATCCAGCAGGCGATCCAGCGTCAGATTCAGCCGTGCGCCGACAAGCAAGTGATCCCCGGGCCGGGCGCGACCGATATCGTGACCGTGCTCAACCTGCGGCTCAACAAGGATGGCACGCTCTCGGCCACGCCGAAGATGGTGCGCCAGTCAGGCACCGACGATCAGAACGAGCGCTACGCGCAACGTGTCGTCGATCTGGGCGTTGCTGCGTTCAAGGGGTGTTCGCCGCTCAAACTGCCGCCCGAATATTATTCGACACCCAGCGGTGGCTGGAACAATCTCAATTATATCTGGAAGCTCGGAGGCTCTCGCTGATGCGTGCTCTCTCATTCGACATTCTTACGGGGGCGCTGGCGCTCGGAATCGCGGTCGCGGTGCCGGCCGATGCGCAGATCGCACCCGCTACGCCCTCGGCGCCGCTCCAACAGCCCGGCCAGTCAGGGAACCAGCCGGCGGCGGGCCAGCCGACCGACGGGCAGGCGCCGCCGCCGCTCGAAGTGTCGGTGACGGGCGGTATCGCCGCGCCGCTTGGCATCGCGATCCCGGTGATGCCGACCGCGCAGGCGGTCGATACGCCGGCTGGCCGCACCGATGTGCTCGGCCAGCAATTGTCGCAGATCGTCACCAACGATCTCAAGAGTTCGGGGTTGTTCAAGCCGGTCGGCGCCAATGCGCTGAAGAGCGTCGGCTACCCCGAAGTGACCGCGCCGACGTTCGATTATTGGGGCGGGGCGGGCGCGTCGGCGCTGGTGCAGGGCTTCGTGCGCGCCAATGGCGACGGCACGCTGACGGTCGGCTGTTATCTCTACGACGTGTTCGCGCGCACCGAACTGGCGCGCGCCGGCTTCGTGGTGCCGCCGGGCGAATGGCGACGCGCCGGGCATAAATGCGCCGACACGATCTACACCAAGCTGACCGGCGAGGGGCCGTATTTCGACAGCCGGGTCGTCTATGTCGCGGAGAGCGGCCCGAAGGGGCGGCGAATCAAGCGGCTGGCGATCATGGACCAGGACGGCGCCAACCACCGCTTCCTCACCAACGGCCAGTCGATCGTGCTGACGCCGCGCTTCACGCCCGACCAGCGCGCGATCGTGTACATGAGCTACATCGGCGACAAGCCGGCGATCTACGTTTATGATATCGCCCGTGCGACGCAGCGGCTGCTGGTGCCGGCGAGCAACCTCAGCTTCGCGCCGCGCGTCTCGCCCGATGGCAAATGGGTGTTGTTCTCGAAAGCGGTCGCGGGCAGCACCAACATCTACCGCGTCCCGCTCAGCGGCGGTCAGGCGCAGCGGCTGACCGATACGCCCGGTATCGACACCGGCGGCAGCTATTCACCCGATGGCAGCCGCATCGTCTTCGAAAGCGACCGTTCGGGATCGCAGCAACTTTACGTGATGAACGCCGATGGATCGAACCCGCGCCGGATCAGTTTCGGCGGTGGCCGCTATGCGACGCCGGTGTGGAGCCCGCGCGGCAATCTGATCGCGTTCACGCGGATGGCGGGCAATTTCCGTATCGGCGTGATGAGCCCGGCCGGCGGCGACGAGCATCTGCTCACCGACGACTGGCAGGACGAAGGCCCGAGCTGGTCGCCCAACGGCCGCGTGCTGATGTTCTTCCGCTCGGGGCGCGGCGGCGGCGGCACGGCTGATCTGTGGTCGGTCGATCTCACCGGCGTCAACGAACGTCGCCTTACCACGCCGCTCGATGGATCCGATCCGGCGTGGGGATCGTTACGCCCCTGACTCGACATTGACTCCCGGATGATGGGGAGCGATGCCCTGTATGTACCGAGTGACCATATCCGACCGATAGAAGGAGAAGCCACATGGCAAGATTGACCACGACGTTCCTCATCGCCGCCTCAATCGTCGCGGTGGCTGGCTGTGCGAAGAAGCCGCCGGCCGAGATTCCGCCGCCGCCGGGTGCGAGCGGCCCGGTGTCCGGGGGGGATTCTGCCGTCGTTCCGGGTTCGCGCGCCGATTTCGAACGGTCGGTGACGAGCAACACGATCCACTTCGATCTCGACAAATACGACATCAACGGCGAGGCGCGCGCGACGCTCGACAGTCAGGCGGCGTGGCTGACCAAATATCCGAACGTGCCGATCAGCCTGGAAGGCCATTGCGACGAACGCGGCACGCGCGAATACAACCTTGCGCTCGGCGACCGGCGCGCCAATTCGGCGAAGAACTATCTCGCTTCGCGTGGTGTGAACCCGTCGCGGATCTCGACGATCAGCTACGGCAAGGAACGCCCGATCGCGCTCGGCTCGGACGAGGCGGCCTGGGCGCAGAATCGTCGCGCGGTGACGATCGTCCTGAACTGATCGAGCTTACTGGGACTGAAGACAGGCGCGGGGAGCGATCCCCGCGCCTTTTTTCGTTTCGCGCGCTGCCCTCTTCGTTCTCCCCTCCCTGGAAGGGAGGGGCTGGGGGTGGGTTGGCCCGCAAGGAACCGTATCGCGCGCCACGGACCGACCCACCCCCGACCCCTCCCTTCCAGGGAGGGGAGAAGGAGGCTGCTTGCAGCGTCGCTCATATCGATATAAATATGATATCACTTTAGCAGGAGGAAGTGATGTCCGAGTCGGGATCGAGGAACACCGCGCTGACGCTGTCGAGCGAGCGCGCGGCGGCGACGTCGAGCGGCTATGTCATGCTGTTGGTGATGCTCGCGGCGCTGATCGTCGGCATCTACGGCGCGTCGCAAATCCCGGACGCGCCGGCGCTCGGCGCGACGCTGATCGCGGCGGCGAGCGTGGTGGTGCTGTTCGTCGCCTGCGGCTTCTACATGCTTCAGCCGAACCGCGCGGCGGCGCTGCTGCTGTTCGGCAGCTACAAGGGCACCGACCGCACGACCGGCTTGCGCTGGAAGTGGCCGTGGTATGCGCAGCGCACGATCTCGCTGCGATCCAACAACATGATTTCCGAGCGGCTCAAGGTGAACGATCTGCGCGGCAACCCGATCGAGATCGCCGCACAGGTGGTCTGGCGCGTCACCGATACCGCGCAAGCGCTGTTCGACATCGACGATTACAAGGCGTTCGTGGTCGTCCAGATCGAGGCGGCGGTGCGGACGATCGGCGCGCGTTATCCCTATGACGATTACGAGCATCAGGAGATCACACTGCGCGGCAACCACGAACAGGTCGCCGATGAACTCCGCACCGAGTTGCTCGCGCGGCTCAAGGTTGCGGGGATCACCGTCGACGAATGCGGCTTCACGCATCTCGCTTATGCGCCCGAGATCGCCGGGGCGATGCTGCGGCGGCAGCAGGCGCAGGCGGTGGTCGCTGCGCGCAAGACCTTGGTCGAGGGTGCGGTCGGGATGGTCGAGATGGCGCTCGATCTGCTCAGCGCGAAGGGCGTCGTCGAACTCGATGACGAGCGCCGCGCGGCGATGGTCTCGAACCTGATGGTCGTGCTGTGCGGCGAGCGTGATACCCAACCGGTCGTCAACACCGGCACGCTCTATCAGTAAGGCGCGGGGCAATGGCTAACCCTTCGCGGAAAGCGTTTCCGCTGCGTCTCGATCCCGCGCTGTACGCGGCGGTCGAGCGCGCGGCGGCGGCCGATCTGCGGAGCGTCAATGCCGAGTTCGAATGCCTGCTGCGCGAGGCGCTGACGCGGCGGGGTGTGAAGCTGGACGCGCCGACTCCGGCCAGACGCGGCCGGCCACCCAAATCGGAGGATGACGATGCTTGACGAGGTAAAGGCGCATTTTCGCGCGGGCGAAGGCTATTGGTTCGTGCCAAAAGGGTTCGGCTTCGGCGCGACGCCGGTGACGTGGCAGGGCTGGGCGGTGACGCTGGGTTTCCTCGCCGGGCTGCTGGCGGCGGCGCGGTTGATGCCGGTCGGGGTGCCGCGCATCGTCGTCTTCATCGCTTTGATCGCGGCCTTTTGCGTGGTTGCTGCGAACAAGACCGATGGCGGACTGCGCTGGCGTTGGGGCAATGACAGGGATCGGTGACGGCGCGCACCAATCGCCGAAATCCTGCCAATGTACCATATCGGTTAAAAATCTCTGTCCTACAGCGTGACGCTCGGTTTAAGGGAGTCGTCATGATGGCAAATCGCGACCGGCAGGAAGCGAGGATGGGAGGGCGGCGATGGACGAGATGGCGAGCGCTGACCGGCGCGACATCGGCTGGGGCGTGGCGGCGCGGACGATGTTTCTCGATACGCTCGCGCTGAGCGGGGACGTGGCGCGATCGGCCGAGGCGGCGGGGCGGACTCACGCTTCGGCCTATGCGCTGCGCCGGCACGACCCGGCGTTCGCGGACGGCTGGGAAGAGGCGCTGAACGCGGCCTATGCCCGGCTTGAGGACGAGTTGCTGGCGCGCGCGATCGATCTGGGCGCGCGCGAGGTCGGTACGTTCGATCAGGCGCTGGCGCTCAAGCTGCTGGCGCGCCGCGAAGGCCGGAGCGCGCGGGCGAGCGCGCCGCGCGAGGCGGTGCCGCGAACCGCTTCGATGGAGGAGGTTGAACAGGCGTTGCTGCGCAAGCTCGCGGCGCTCGGCAAGCGGTTGCCGGTGAAGATATGAGTGAAGACGGAGTGGTCGAGTTGGCGGTGAAGATCGCGTTGCTGGAACCGGATGAACAAGCGTGGCTCATTGAAGGTCTGGACGCGCCGGTCAAATATGCGCTCAATCAAATCTGGTTCCTCTCGGCGCATGAGGGCCAGTATCGCCCCGGCAACGACTGGCGGGTGTGGCTGATCCGCGCCGGGCGCGGCTTCGGCAAGACGCGCGCCGGGGCGGAATGGGTCAGCCAGATCGCGCGCAATCTGCCGGGTGCGCGGATCGCGCTGGTCGGCGCGACGATCGAGGATGTGACTCGAGTGATGGTCGAGGGCGACAGCGGCATATTGTCGGTGGCGCAGCCGGGCGAGCGGATCGACTGGCATCGCAGTTCGGGCGAACTGGCCTTCATGTCGGGCGCGCGCGCCTTCACTTATTCGGCCGAGGCGCCCGAAAAACTGCGCGGGCCGCAGCATCACGCCGCCTGGTGCGACGAGATCGCCAAATGGCGGCGGGCGGACGCGGCGTGGGACAATCTGATGCTCGGGCTGCGACTTGGTGCGCGGCAACAGGTGGTGGTGACGACGACGCCGCGCGCGGTGCCGTTGCTGCGGCGGATCATGGCGATGAAGGGGCGGGTGGAGTCGCATGGTCGGACTCACGACAATGCGCATCTCGGCGAGGCGTTCATCGCCGCGATCGAGGAAGGCTATGGTGGCACGCGGCTCGGCCGACAGGAGATCGACGGCGAGTTGATCGAGGATCTGCCGGGCGCGTTGTGGTCTCGCGGCGGCATCGAGGCGTGCCGGGTGGCATGTGCGCCGGCCTTGGTGCGCGTGGTGGTGGGCGTCGATCCGCCGGCCGGAAGCGCCAGCGGCGAGGGCGACGCGTGCGGCATCGTCGCGGCGGGGCTGGGCGAGGACGGTCATGCCTATGTGATCGAGGATGCCAGCGTCGTCGGTGAAAGCCCGGAAGGGTGGGCGCGCGCGGTGGTGGGGTGCGCCGGGCGGCACGCGGCCGACCGCGTGGTCGCCGAGGTCAATCAGGGCGGGCAGATGGTGCGATCGGTGCTCGAACGGGTCGATCCCGGCCTGCCGCTCGCCACCGTCAACGCGACGCGCGGCAAGGCGGCGCGCGCGGAGCCGGTGTCGGTCGAATATGCGCGCGGGCGGGTGCATCATGTCGGTGCGTTTCCGGGGCTGGAGGACGAGATGTGCGGGCTGGTCGCGGGCGGGCGGTATCAGGGGCCGGGGCGTTCGCCGGACCGGGCCGATGCCTTGGTGTGGGCGCTGGCCGAGTTGCTGCTGGGGCGTGTGGGTATCGCGACGGTACGCGGCCTCTAACGTCGCCCCGGCGCAGGCCGGGGCCGCTGCGTGGCTTGGCGAGCCGGCGGCCCCAAACACAACGGCCCCGGCCTGCGCCGGGGCGACGGGCTGGGCGATTGGCTTTTAGGGCGCTAGGAGGACGGATGGTTCCGAGAATTTTGATCGATAGCGCACAGGTGCCGGGTGGCGGCGAGATGCGGCTGGTGCAGCGTGGCACCGACTTCTTCATCATGCTCGGCGTCGAGGAACTGATGAGCAGCCGGCTGAACGCGTCCGAGGAGGCGCTGGCGACGCTGGCATGCGACCGGGTGACGGGGGCAGCGCCGCACTTCCTGATCGGCGGCTACGGCATGGGCTTCACGTTGCGCGCGGCGCTGGCACGGCTCGGGCCGCAAGCGAGCGTGTCGGTGGCGGAACTGGTGCCGCAGGTGATCGACTGGGCGCGCGGGCCGATGGCGGCGCTGACGGGCGATAGCCTCGACGACCGCCGTGTGGACATCATCACCGAGGATGTCGGCGCGGTGATCGCGGGCGGGCGGAGCGTGTATGACGCGATCCTGCTCGATGTCGACAACGGCCCCGACGGCCTCACCCGGCGCGGCAACGACCGGCTCTATTCGGCGCGCGGGCTGGAAGCGGCGCGCGGCGCGCTTCGGCCCGGCGGGGTGCTGGCGATCTGGTCGGCTGCGCCCGACGTGAAGTTCGCCAAGCGGCTCGGCGAGGCCGGGTTCGCGGTGGACGAGGTGACGATCCGCGCGCGTGCCAGCGGCAAGGGCGCGCGGCATGTGATCTGGTTCGGCAAGAAGCCGGGCTGAACCCCTGATGGGTTCCCGCCACGGCGGGACCCTAGACTGAACTCCCGCCTTCGCGAGAGAACGGCGTAGCGTTCGCGTCGCCAAAAACGCTGTCTGAGACAGAGGACATCATCATGAAACTCTTCGGCTGGAAATCAGCCGGGCGCGACGTGCGTCCGGTGCTGGCGCGCTATGGCCTGTGGTCGGCGGGCGGATCGTCGGGTGAATGGGCCGACGATTATGCGGCGCAGGTGCGGCAGGGCTATTGCCGCAACGCCGTCGCGCAACGCGCGGTGCGGCTGGTCGCGCAGGGGCTGGCGGGCGCGCCGGTGACGGCCTCGTCGCCCGACCTGCTCGCGCTGGTGAGCGCGCGCTCGGGCGGGCAGGCGCTCACCGAGACGGTCGCCGCGCATCTGCTGCTGCACGGCAACGCCTATGTCCAGATCATGACCGATCCGGCGGGGCAGGTCGTCGAACTGTTCGCGCTGCGGCCCGAGCGGGTGAGCGTCGAGGCGGATGCGGGCGGGTGGCCGGTCGCCTATCGTTACCGTGTCGGCGAGCGGGTCACGCGGCTGATCGCGGACGGGCCGCGACCTGAGATCGTGCATCTGCGCAGCTTTCACCCGCTCGACGACCATTATGGGCTGGGCTGTCTGGGCGCGGCGGCGGGGGCGATCGCGCTGCACAATGCGGCGGCGCGCTGGAACAAGGCGCTGCTCGACAATGCGGCGCGGCCCTCGGGCGCGCTGGTGCATGATCCGGGCGACGGATCGGTGCTGTCGCGCGAACAGTTCGAGCGGCTTCGCACCGAGATGGAGGCGGGGTTCGCCGGCGCGGCCAATGCCGGGCGACCGATGCTGCTGGAGGGCGGGCTGAAGTGGCAGGCGCTGAGCATGACCCCGGCCGATATGGATTTCGTCGGGCTGAGGGCGGCGGCGGCGCGGGAGATCGCGTGCGGCTTCGGGGTGCCGCCGATGCTGCTCGGGCTGCCGGGCGACGCGACCTACGCCAATTACCGCGAGGCGAATCGTGCGTTGTGGCGGCTGGCGATCCTGCCGCTCGCCGACACGATCTTCGCGGGGCTCGCGCAGGGGCTGGCCGGCTGGTTCGAGGCGCCGTGGCTGCGCGTCGACGCCGACAAGGTGACGGCGCTGGCCGAGGACCGCGAGCGGCTGTGGGCGCAGGTGAATGCGGCAAGTTTCCTCAGCGACGACGAGAAGCGGGCGATGTTGGGCTTGAACGCGGATCACGCGGGAGGTGTGGCATGAGTGTAAGTGCGGTGTTGGCGCAACTGCTGGCGCAGGGACAGGCCGAGGGCGCCGATCTGGCGACGTTGCGGGCGATTGCCGAGGAGGCCGGCGAGCTTGGCGCGAGCCGGGCGCTGGCCCGGCTCGGGCTGGATGATGCGGGCGCGGCCAAGGACATGGCCGAATTGCGCGAGCTGCTCGGCGCGTGGCGCGATGCCAAGCGCTCGGCGTGGAAAGCGGTGGTCGGCTGGGTCGCGCGGATCGGCGGCGCGGTGTTGCTGGCGGGCCTCGCAGCGCGGTTCGGCTTCTGGGACTGGGTGAAGTGACCGCGCCGTTCTCCCGCGCAAGCGGGAGCCCAGAGCCAGGCAGCGTTGCGTCCGTGGCTCTGGACCCCCGCTTTCGCGGGGGAACAGAAGGGCTACGCTTCGCCGGCTATGCCGCCGTGTTCGACCGCGCCGATCGCGGTGGCGATGTGGTGCGCGCGGGCGCGTTCGGTGCGGTTGGGCCGGTGCCGTTGCTGTGGCAGCATAATGGCGCGCCGGTCGGCGTGATCGAGCAGGCCGGCGAGGATGCGCGGGGCCTGCGCGTGATCGGGCGGATCGACGATGCGCGGCTCGCCGGGCTGGTGCGCTCGGGCGCGGTCTCGGGGCTGTCGTTCGGCTACCGGGTCAAAGCGGCGGCGCGCGGGCGGTATCGCGAACTGACCGCGCTCGATCTGGTCGAGGTGAGCCTGGTCGCGCAGCCGATGCAGCCGCTCGCCCGGGTGCATGCGATAGCCTGACGGCTTTCGAGAGTTTCGACGTTTTTGTCCGCCGGCGGTGCCGCGCGGGGGTGTTTTCGCATGGGAGAATGACATGATCGAAGTGAAAGCGGATGCGCTCGAGACGAGCTTCTCGGGCATGGAGATGGGCGGCGCGGTGGTGCGGCCGTTGCTGAGCGGCGCGCGGGATAGCGGCCGCGCGGCGGCGT
The DNA here is from genome assembly GCF_004208535.1 of Sphingomonas populi. Taxonomy (GTDB): domain Bacteria; phylum Pseudomonadota; class Alphaproteobacteria; order Sphingomonadales; family Sphingomonadaceae; genus Sphingomonas; species Sphingomonas populi. Next base: position 3,869 of record NZ_SGIS01000051.1, on the reverse strand, counting down.
TCATGGAGTTCCTGCGCAGCGGCACCAGCGTGGAGATGAAGTCGTTCACCGGCGTGACCGGCGACAGCGGCGGCTACGCGATCCCCAAGGAAATCGACTCGGTGATCGACGCGACGCTCACGGCGATCTCGCCGATCCGGGCCATCGCCAATGTCGTCAAGGTCGGCTCGGCCGGCTATCGCAAGCTGGTGACGAGCGGCGGCACGCCCTCGGGCTGGGCGGCGGAGACCGATGCGCGGCCCGGCACCGCCACGCCCACCTACGCCGAGATCGCGCCGCCGATGGGCGAGCTGTACGCCAACCCGAGCGCGAGCCAGGCGATGCTCGACGATGCTTTGTTCGATGTCGAAGGGTGGCTCGCCGGGGAGATCGCCACCGAGTTCGCGCGCGCCGAGGGGGCGGCGTTCGTCACCGGATCGGGCAATGCGCGGCCCAAGGGGTTCCTGCAGGCGCCGGTTGCAGCCACGAACGATGCGGCGCGCGCGTTCGGCACGCTGCAATATCTGGCGAGCGGGGCAGCGGGCGATTTCGCCGCCAACCCGCAGGACCGGCTGATCGACCTGGTCCAGAGCCTGCGCGGGCCGTATCGCCAGAACGCAAGCTGGGTGATGAACTCGGCGACGCTGGCGCGCATCCGCAAGTTCAAGACCACCGACGGCGCGTTCATCTGGGCGCCGGGGCTGGCGGTGGGGCAACCGGCGACGCTGCTCGGCTATCCGGTGATCGAGGCGGAGGACATGCCCGATGTCGCCGCCAACGCGCTGGCGATCGCGTTCGGCGATTTCCGCGCCGGCTATCTGATTGCCGAGCGCAACGAGACCGCGATCCTGCGCGATCCCTATTCGAACAAGCCGTTCGTCACGTTCTACGCGACCAAGCGGATCGGCGGCTGCGTGAGCAATTCCGAGGCGATCAAGTTGATGCGCTTTTCGGCGAGCTGACGCGCCGGATGAGGGCGATCATGGGATCGGTCGCCCTCACCCTTCCGCCGCCTTTGGCGGCTCCCTCCCTCTCCCGGTGGGAGAGGGATTTGGGTGGAGATGTTCATGACGATCGGGAGCGATGGGCCGGGCGCGGTGGTGCTCGGCGCGGAGGATCGCGCGGCGGCGCTGGCCGAGGTGAAGGCGATGCTGCGGCTGGTCAGCGACGATGAGGATGCGCTGGTGGCGGCGCTGGCCGAGACCGCGCTGGGGCTGGGCGAAGCGTTCATCGGGCAGGTGCTGATCGCGCGCACGCTGCGCGACGTGTTACCGGTGAGTCGCGCCTGGCAGCAACTGGCGGCTACGCCGGTGCGGGCGATCGGTGCGGTCGAGGCGATCGGCGGCGCCGCGCTGGCGAGCCAAGCCTATGCGATCGACGTGGATGCCGCCGGCGACGGCTGGGTGCGGGTGATCGATGCGGGCGGCGCGATCCGGGTGGGCGTGACCTTCACCGCCGGGCTGGCGGACGGCTGGGGGGCGTTGCCCGCGCCGATCCGGCAGGGCGCGGTGCTGCTCGCTGCGCATCTGTTCACCGTGCGCGATGCGGCGGCGCCGCCGCCGGTGGCAGTGACGGCGCTGTGGCGACCGTTCCGCCGGATCGCGCTGACGCGGCGGACGCGCGCATGTTGAGCGGGCTGGCGGCGCGCGGGCGCACGATCACCGATGCCGCGCGGCACCGCGCGATCACCGAAGGCGTGGCGCGGTTGCAGGCGGCGTTCCCGGAGCTGGCGGTAAGCGGCGAGGACGATGCGATCGTGCTGGTCGGGCGGATTTCGCCCGAGGATGCGCGGTTGCGCTGGATCGGGAGTCTGCTGCGATGAGCGCGGAAGCCGTGGTGCAGGCGGCATTGCTCGCCGCGCTCAAAGGACTCGCCGGGCTGAACGGCGTGTTCGAGGGGCCGCCGGTCAAGGCCACGCCGCCTTATGCCGAGATCGGCGAGACGCTGAGCGGCGACTGGAGCGTCAAGGATCGCGACGGGCGCGAGCTGCGGCTGGCGGTGACGATCCGCGACGCGGCGGAGACGCCGGCGCGGGTGCAGGCGCTTGCCGGCGCTGCGGGGGCGGCGATCGAAGCACTGCCGCGCGACCTCGACGGGTGGCGGGTCGCCAGCCTCGTGTTCGTGCGGATGCGGTTGCTGCGGCCGGCGCCGGGGCGGTGGAGCGCGGTGATCGAATATCGGGTGCGGATGCTCGCCGCGTGAGGCGGCGATTTCAACAGACGGGAGCATGATATGAGCGCGGAGAGCGGCAGGGCATTTCTGCTCAAGGTCGGCAACGGCGGATCGCCGGTGGCCTATGCGACGGTGGCGGGGCTGCGCACGACGCAGCTTTCGATCAACGGCGAAATGGTGGCGATCACCTCGAAGGATTCGGGCGGGTGGCGCGAATTGCTGTCGGGCGGGGGGGTGCGCTCGGTCAGCGTGTCGGGGGCGGGCGTGTTCACCGGATCGACGGCGGAGGTGCGGCTCAAGGGCAATGCGCTTGCCGGCGTCATCGACGATTACCGGCTGAGCTTCGAAAGCGGCGAGACGCTGAGCGGGCGCTTCCTCGTCACGCGGCTCGACTATGCCGGCGATTACAATGGCGAGCGAAGTTACACGATCGCGCTGGAAAGCTCGGGTGCGGTGGTGGCGGCATGAGCGCGGTGGCGAACCCCGCGCGGGGCGAGGCGGCGATCCGTGTCGCCGGCGAGCAGCTCGTGCTGCGGCCGAGCTTCGCGGCGTTGGTCGCGGCGGAGGCGGAACTGGGGCCGCTGTTCGCGTTGGTCGAACGCGCGGCGGCGGGGCAACTGTCGTTGCGCGAGCTGGTGGCGCTGTTCTGGCATTGTTTGCACGAGGCCCCGGCGGCGCTGACTCGCGAGCTGTTCGGGGAGGCGGTCGCGGCGGCTGGGCTCGCGCAGGCGACGCCGGTGCTGCGCGTGCTGCTGGCGCAGATCCTCGGCGGGCGATGAGCGCGCGCTTCGCCGATGCGGCGGCGCGGCTGGCGGGGCTGGCCGGCGTCGCGTTCTGCTGGTCCCCGGCGCAATTCTGGGATGCGACGCCCGCCGAACTGGCGGCGCTGGTGGGGGCAATCGGCGGTGAAGCCGGGGTCGCGCCGCCGACGCGTGAAACAATCGCGACATTGATGGAGGCGTTTCCCGATGGATGAGGAAATCGACCGGCTGGTGGTGAGCGTGCGCGCCGACACCGCCGGCTTCGCGCGCGACGTGGATACGATGCGCGCCAATCTCGACGGCCCACTGGTGACGGGTGCGGATCGCGCCGGGCGCGAGATCGAAAACGTGCTGGTCAAGGCGGCGCGGAGCGGATCGCTGGGGTTCGAGGATCTGCGCAAGGTCGCGCTGTCGGTGCTCGGCGACATCGCCGGAGCGGCGATCCGGAGCGGGATCGGTTCTATTTTGGGGAACAGCAGCGCGAAGGCGGGTGGCGGTCTGGTGGCGGCGCTGAGCGGGTTGCTGGGCGGATCGCCGGGGCGCGCGACGGGCGGGCCGGTGTCGCCGCTGCGCCCTTACGTGGTCGGCGAGCGCGGACCGGAACTGTTCGTGCCGACATCGAGCGGGAGCATCGTCGCCGCTGGCGGGGGTGGCGGGCGCGACGTGCGGGTGGCGATCACGATCAACGCCGCGCGGGGCGAGAGCGGGGCGGCGCTGAGCGCGTCGGGCCGGCAGGTCGCGCGCGCGGTGAAGGCGGCGCTGGCGGTGGAGTGAGAGGGCCGGGAGAGGGTAGCGTGTCACACTGCCCCTCTCCCCGGCCCTCTCCCCGGAGGCAGGGCTATCGCATTTGAGCGAGGAGAGAAGAGAGATAGTCGTCGTGCCATCCGGCGTGTTTAAATTTTCTGCGGATGGAGAGTTTTCGGGTGTCGTGCTGGAGCAAATTGAGGGCGAGGCGTC
>NZ_SGIS01000050.1 GCF_004208535.1 Sphingomonas populi | reverse complement strand
CCCGCACGCCGATGCGACCGCGGCACGACAGCACGAAAGCCGAAATCCCCATAGGTCAACACCTGCGGCCCGCGGCTTCCTGCTTTGGAGAATATCGTTCGCCTGCCGGCATCCGATATCCTTCACACTTGCGGACATTCGCGTATAATGCTCATAGTTTCACATGATCGGTAAGCTACCACGACGCACGATGATACTGGTGTGGCTTGTAGGTTATCTTTGGTCCGTTCCGCTGGCCATGTTTCTAAGCAGCGCCTTGGATTGGCAGTATGATGGCAATTTGGGCTGGTGGATCATGGCAGCGTATACTTCACCGATCCTGTTGTTGACGGAGCCGCTGCGTGGTTTTGTTCCGAGTGAAGTGCTGGCGGTCGGATACCTCACATGTTTGCTCTTTCTGACCTTAGCCGCAGCGAGATTTGTGCAATTGAGCCGCATCGAGCCGAACGGCAACTAACCACCAGCCTCAGATGTTCGACGGCGACGCTACTTCCTATTCGGACGCCGGAATGTTGCCCACGTCATCAAAGCCCAGATGCTACCGATGGGAAGGACGCCGCGCGTTGCGAAAAACCACGGCACCACTTGGGCACAGGGCCTCGGGTCTTCAGGGCTGTCGCATGGAAAGCTTAGGAGGTTGACCGATACCCAGAGCAAGCCGAGCAACACAACGCAGGTAGCGGTGAAAGCCACATAGACGAAAATGGCAATGATGCGTTTGCCGGTCACTCCGATACCATGTCATCCACCAAGGGCGGAGTCATGAGGAGATTTTCAGCACCCGCTGAATGTCCGCTCTCCACCCAAACCCGGTCGTTCCCGATGCAAAAATCAAAAGTTTTGCATCAGATCGGCAGGGCAAGCGATTGGTTGGAACAACCACTTAATTAGGCTCAACAAATCTGGACGCATTTAGCCATCGGTGACATCGTCTGCGGTAACATGACCCTGCGGAGAGATGGCCCGTGCTTCTTTCGATCCTCGCCTTATTACTCGCCCTTGAAGGCCCATCGGCCACCGATGGCTCGTCGCCCCGCACGCTTGAAATCGATGTCGAACTGTCCGAATTCACGCCGCCGCGCCGTCTTACCCTTGACCTTGCGAGTGGCGGATACCGGATTGTGACGCCGGCTGGGACCGTTTGGCCCATTCATCTTCCCCAACCCAAGGATCTTAGCGGCACGGTTCCCACGCCTCGGCTTGCTGCGATCCGCTCTGCATTCGACACTGCGCTGCGCGAGGGCGTGGGCTACCCCGACTGCGAAAGCCGCAAGCATCGATGGCAAGACATGGTCATCACCAACGCACCGGTTCCTGTAATCATGATCCGCGCTGGTGCGCAGCGTTTGATCGCTCCCGCTGATTGGTCGTGCATCACCCCCGCCGCACGCCGGCTTCAAGGTCTAGTCGATCGTAATATCGAGAGTGTATCGCCGTAACGACACGCTGCTACGCGGTCATGATGCAAAACTCACAAGTTTTGCATCCTGGCGGGACCGGCAGAAATCTGCCGGGTTCCGTGATGCATATATCTAATGCGCAATGGCCGCTGTGCGTCTCCGGGCGGGTAGTCGTTTCCCGGAAACAGGAATTCAGGACGCAGGCAGCCACCAAATCGACACAACAGCTTATGTCGAAGCCCTCTGATTATGCCGACCCGTCGCATGGCTGATCGACGGGGATTTCCCGCTCAAAAAGGCCATGCGGCATAATCCGGCGCTCGGCATAATGGGTCTTATGCCGATATCGGCATAAAGGCCACGCGACGGGCCACGCCAAGCGGCTGGGCCGCGACCTGACCAACGGTTTCGGCAGCAAGGAGTATGCCCGCGAGGAACTCATCGCCGAAATGGGATCGGCCTTCCTGTGCGCCGCGCTCGGCATCGTGCCGACTGTCCGCCATGCCGACTATATCGGTTCGTGGCTGGAGCTGCTGCGCGAGGACAATCGTGCCATTTTCCGCGCCGCGAGCGCCGCCACCAAAGCCGCTGACTGGCTGCTCGCGCGGCGAGCCTGTCCCGAGCTAGGTAGAGGAGCCGAGGCGCAGGCGGCGCAGGCAGATGGAAGGATCGCGGCATGATCCTCTTGACCCCCGAGCTTCGTTTGGCGCTCCGCGAGAATGACGTTTTCCGCCGCGCGTATGATAAGACGGGCCAGCGCTTCGACCCGTCGCCCGTGGTCAAATTGTTCTCGCCTCTAGGCGCGGCGACATGGCTGGCGACCGAACTGGCGGAAGACGACAACACCCTGTTCGGACTCGCCGACCTTGGCTGCGGCTGCCCCGAACTCGGCACTTTCAGCCTGTCCGAGATCGCCGCCGTGCGGATGCCCTTGGGCTTGGGCGTAGAGCGCGACCTGACGTTCGAGACCACCTTTCCACTGTCCGTCTGGACCGAATGCGCGCGCCGCGCCGGTTCGATTCTATCGGCACAAACCCTGCTGCGCCGTGCCGCCCGAAGCGGATCGACGCCCGGCACGGCCCCCGAGCTTCCGCACGATCCCGGCGAGCCGGACGGCGGATGAGGGTTCCCATCAAAGTACGACTTTGATGGGAACCCTGACGCGCGGGCGGCGCGCTTCGCCGCCATCCCGAAAACCGGCCGCGCCAGACTTTGCACGAACGACGCGACCGGCCCTCACAAGGAGTCCGATCATGACACTCGTTTTCCTCTCGCCTGACAAGCTGTCCGTCAGCAAGACCAATATGCGCTACAGCAAAAAGGCGCCCGACGTGTCCGACCTGCTGCCAACCGTGCGCAAGCGCGGCGTCATCCAGACGCTGCTGGTGCGCCCCAATGGTGAGGATGGCCATTTCGAGATTGTCGCGGGCGCGCGGCGCTTCCATGCCGCGCGAATCGTCGCCGAAGAGCGTCGCCTGGCTGAAGGCGACGCCGCAGAGGCCGAGCCGCTGCCGTGCCGCATCCTCGCCGAAACCGATGACGCCGCCGCGATCGAGGCGTCGATGATCGAGAACCTCGCCCGGCTCGACGCCGACGAGGTCACCCAATGGGAAACCTTCACCCGGCTGGTCAAGGAAGGCCGCAATGTCGCCGACATCGCCGCAACCTTCGGGCTTCCCGACCTCACCATCACGCGCGTGCTGGCGCTCGGCAATCTGCTGCCACGCATCCGCAGCCTCTATGCGGCGGAGAAGATCGACCGCGCCACCGTCTGCCACCTCACCCTCGCCAGCAAGAGCCAGCAGCGGAGTTGGCTCGCGCTGTTCGACGATCCCGATAGCTATGTCCCGACCGGCCACCAGTTAAAGGCGTGGCTGTTCGGCGGGCAATCGATCCCGTCCCGCTTCGCGGTGTTCGATCTCGACACCTTCACGGGTGTGACCATCGCCGATCTGTTCGGCGACGACCGGTATTTCGCCGATGCCGATGCGTTCTGGACCGCGCAGAACGCCGCCATCGAGGCCCGGCGCGACGCCTATCTGGCGCAAGGCTGGAGCGATGTCGTGATCGTTTCCCCGTCGGAGCATTTTCATAGTTGGGAGTATGAGAAAGCCGCCAAGCGCAAGGGCGGGCGCGTCTATATCGACGTCCGTTCGACCGGCGAGGTCATCTTCCACGAGGGCTATATCTCCACCAAGGAAGCCCGCCGCGCCGCGCGCGGCGACGGCCCCGAACCCGCGAAACCTGTGCGCCCCGAGGTCACATCGACCCTGCAGACCTATCTCGACCTGCACCGGCATGCCGCCGTCCGCGCAGCGCTGCTTGGGGCGCCCGGCGTCGCTTTGCGGCTGATGGTCGCCCACGCGATCGGCGGCTCGCACCTGTGGCGGGTGTCGCCCGAACCGCAGGCGACGCGCAACGATGCGGTCAGCGAAAGCTTGGAGACCTGTCGCGGCGAGACGGTATTCGACGAGCGCCGCCGCGCGGTGCTTGGCCTTCTCGGCTTCTCGCCCGAGGCGCCGACCGTCACCGGCGGCAATGGCGACGACTATGGCGTGGTGGGCATCTTTCTGCGCCTGATCGACCTTCCCGACGCGATCGTCATGGAGATCATCACCGTCGTCATCGGCGAGACGCTGGCGAGCGGCAGCGCCGCCGTCGCCGCGGTGGGAACGCAGATCGGCGTCGACATGGCCGATTGGTGGCAGGCCGATGCGGTCTTGTTCGAGCTGATCCGCGACAAGGCGGTGCTGTCGCAAATCGTCGCAGACGTGGCGGGCGAGACCGTCGCCGCCGCCAATGCCGGCGAGAAGACCAAGACCTTGAAGCGCATCGTCCGCGACCATCTCGATGGCGCGGACGGGCGGACCAAGGTCGCGCGCTGGGTGCCGAAATGGCTGGTCTTCCCAGCCTCGGCCTACACGACGCGCGGTGGTGTCGGCACCGTCGCCGCCCATGCCAAGGTCGAAGCGGCACGGACCTCAGAGGCGGAACCCGACGCCGGACAGGAGCCGTTCGCGCAGGCTGCATGACGATAGGCGGGCGGGAGCAATCCCGCCCGCCGTTCGGCCCCGAAATTCGGCCGCGTGACCGAGCCGTCTCGGCTCGGTCACGCGGATTTTTGCTTTGCACCTTCCACCGCGTCTATCCTACCGCGCACCTTTCGAGAGGGGACAGGGCCGATGCAATCCGAAGCGATCGTCTGCGAAGTTCGATATCGACTCGATCCGCGAAAGCGCGCCGAGTTCGAGGAGTATGGCCGCACATGGATTCGGCTGATCGAGCGGTTCGGCGGAACCCACTACGGCTTCTTCATGCCACGTGCCGCCCCGAGCGACACGACGATCAGCTTTCCGGGCAAGGGTCAGCACGGTGAAGCGGACGTCGCCGTCGCCCTTTACGGTTTCCCGAATGACGCCGCTTATCGCCGATATCGGACCGAGCTTCCGCTCGATCCCGAGGCCGCCGCCGTCATCGAACGCTTCGCCGAGCCGCCCTTCGAGAGCTACGAGCGGGTCTTCCTGCAGCCGCTCTCGGGCCGGCTGTGAAGACCGATCGTGGGTGCAGTCACAGTGTCCGCACCAAGGGCAGGACGACGTAGCGCGTAAGCGGTGCAAGCGGCAGTCCGGCAGCGTCCGCAGCGCTGACCCAGATCGCTTCCGCAATCTCCGCCTGCGCCATGGGCGCGTGCCGCACGCGGATATGAAAGAGCTCCGCCTCGACAATCATATTGTGTTCGTTCGCAGCAGACGCTGAAAAGCACCCGAGGTGCCGGACATCTTGAGCGCACACCTCCAGTCCGATATCCTCGGCCAATTCGCGCTGGAGCGCAGCCAAGGCGGTCTCGCCTGCCTCAATCTTCCCACCCGCCTGCATGAACCACCGCGTGCCCGTCTTTCTCACGAGCAGCACACGACCGGCCTCCTCGTCGATCAAGGCTGCAGCGATGCGGATCGTTCTGGAAGCGGCTTCCCTCATGGCGCTCAATCGATTGCCGGCTCGGGGAGGCGACAGATATCGATCCATTTGCCCCCGACGACGTCCGCCAGCCGATCAGGCGATACGGCGACCGAACTGTTGAGCGAGCCCGCCGCAGGATAGACCACGGCAAAGTCCTTGAGGCTTTGATCGCAGTAGATCGGGAGCGCCGTCGGGAGTCCGAACGGACAGACACCACCGACCGGATGACCAGTCACCTCGAGCGTTTCGCCGGGATCGAGCATCCGTGGCCGCCCCCCAAGCGCTGCCTTGGTCTTTCGATTGTCGAGGCGCGTATCGCCGCGCGTCACAAGCAGGACGACCTGCTCGTTGACCCGAAGCGCGAGGGTCTTGGCGATCTGGCCGGGCGCGACGCCCAGCGCAATGGCAGCTTCCGCCACAGTCGCCGTGCTCTGTTCGACGACGATGATCGGAAGATCGGGCGCACGTGCGGCGAGGTCGGCGCAGACGGATTCATGGCTCATCAGGGCTGTCGATAGCCCAGAAACGCGTGATGCCCAATGCGCCAGGTCGCTTCCGAGTGTCGGTGATCTTCGATGCGTATCGTGTCCGCCCGGGTGGCCTCTCTTCATGGCAGATCTGGCGCTGTCCGGTCTTGTCCGCGCAACGGCGTCGCCGACTTTCTTCCCCGCCCTGACGGGCTCCTCGCGCGACAAGAAAGTCGGCTTTGGCCGTCCTTCGCTGGCGCTCCGGCCTACGCCCACCTCATCGCTTCGCGATGGGGTGGGCGGAGGTGCGCGTCGCCCGTGCATCGCCTGATCGACTGCCATCGAGGCCGCATGGGGCGGCATCGAGACAAGCATCAGGAGACGTCACATGGCACAGATCGGCAGCTTCACCCGCAGCGAAAACGGCATCTACACCGGCGAAATCCGCACCCTCACACTCCGCGTCAAGGCAAGCATCCGGCCCAGCGCACGCGACCATGACAAGTCGCCCGACCACCGGGTCGTCGCCAACGGCGTCGAGTTCGGCGCAGCATGGACCCGGGCGGCGCGCGAGACCGGCGCGGAATATCTCAGCCTCAAGCTCGACGATCCGTCGTTCCCCGCACCGATCTACGCGACGCTCAGCCAGGGCGATGACGGCGAGCACAAGCTCATCTGGTCGCGCTGAACTCTGGCCCCCGCGCGCCACCGCGCGCGGGGGTTTCGGTGTCTCCACCGGGTGTGTCGAAAACCGGACCAGCGATTTTCGACGCTCCGCAGCCGGTGTCCCGCCCGCCATGCCCGGTGTCGGGAACGGCAGCTTGCCGTCCCTCACAGACATGGACAGGCATCATGGATAGCGACGACGACATTTCCCGCGCGAACCGTGCTAAACGCGGTTCCCCGTACCTCAACACCGACCAGGCGGCGGCCTATCTGAAGTTCTCGAGCCGGCTGCTCAAGCGATTGCGCCGCGCCGGCAAGGGGCCGATATTCCGTCGGCACAGCCGCTTCGTCCAATATCATATCGACGACCTCGACGCATGGTCGAAGGCCCAGTCGGTCGGAGGCGGCGATCATGGCGAAGCGTGATATGCGCAGGCCCGCCACGCCGCTGCTGGACTGGGGCGAGCAGCTCCGCGCTGCCAAACACCGTCGCCGAATCCTCGGCCGGCGCCTCGCAGCCACCGGCATCGGCGTCACCCTGCTCGGGCTGACGATGGCGTTTCCGCCCGCCCCGCGCCTCGTCTGGAATGCCAGCGCCAGCGCGCCCGTAGGTCTCTATGCCGTGACCCCGGGAACACCCGTCGATCCCGGCGATATGGTGATCGCGCGCGTACCCGAACGTTGGCGAAGGATGGCGGCGCAGCGGCGCTACATCCCCGCCAATGTGCCCTTGGTGAAGCGCGTCGCGGCGGTGGCAGGCGACGAGGTCTGCGCACTCGGCCATGAGATTTTCGTCAACGGAAAGTGGCTGGCCGAACGGCGCGCCAGCGACGCCAGCGGACGCCCCATGCCGGCATGGAACGGCTGCGTGCGGCTGCGCGGCCGCCAGCTTTTCCTTCTCATGGCCCATAGTCCCGCATCGTTCGACGGGCGCTATTTCGGTGTGACCGAAGGTGGATTGGTGGTCGGCAAGGCGCGGTTGCTATGGCCGCGCTGACCCGGGTGCTCGCGGCCAGTTTGCTGCTCGTCGGCACCCCCGCCAACGCCGACGAGATCGAGCGCTGGCGACCGATCATCGAGGAAGCATCGGCCCGGTTCGGTATTCCGACGCGCTGGATCGAACGGGTGATGCGGGCGGAAAGCGGCGGCCTGACGCTGCTGAAAGGTCGCCCGATCCGGAGCCGCGCGGGCGCGATCGGCCTCATGCAGCTCATGCCGGCAACATGGGCGGCGATGCGCGCGCGGCTTGGATTGGGCACCGATTCCGACGATCCGCGCGACAATATCCTCGCCGGCACGTGCTTCCTCCGGCTGATGTACGATCGTTTCGGCTATCCCGGTCTGTTCGGCGCCTACAATGCGGGTCCTGGCGCCTATGCCGCCTTTCTGGCGGGGCGCCGACAGCTTCCCGCCGAGACGGTCGCCTATCTCGCCACCGTTGGGGACGCCGTGAAAACAAGGTCATCGCCGCCGCATCTCGTACCGCAACCGTCGCTGTTCGTCGTGCGCCGCCTCGCCGATCGTGACCAACCGCCGCCGATCCCAGTCGAAGGACCAGGCCTGCTGTTCGCTGTGCGGAAGGTCGCGCCATGATCGCGGGCGGTGGAGGGGCTCGTCTCGACAGGCCCAGCATGACGGCTGCCGAAGCGGCTCTCAAGGCCCGTGGGTGCCCCCCAATTTTCTGCGAAAATCGGTTCCCCCCACGTCCGCTTCGCGGCGCTCCGCTACGCTGCGCGGCCCTGACAGCCGCTCCGCCAACCGTCTCCGAGATGCTGTTCTCGCTTGGGAGAGCAGACACGATGGAGATGATCATGGGCATGTTTCACCCTGTTTCGGTGGCGTCAGATCGCGTGATGGCGGCGCTGGTTTCGGGACTCGAAATCGAGTTCGGCCACGCTGTCGGGGAGGCTCTGGCGCATCGGTTCCTGAAGGCCGAGGAGGCAGATTTCCTCTGGGATGCCCGGGTTCAGGAGCGCTGGATCGGCACCTACGAAGGCACCGATGAAGAGGTCATCGAGCTGGATCGGGTGCGGATTTTCGGGCGGTTGAACGGTCGTTGGTTCGTCGCGGTGATGGTCGTCGATGGTGATGGCAACGCACGCGACGTGATCGGAAAACGCGAATTCGGGCGACGGCGGCAGGCATTGGCGGCGTTCGCGGATGGCTGAGGAAGGACACATTTCGCGCCGGGATGCGGTGCCGGATTGGCATCGTGTCCCGGCTTTTGTTTTGAGCCGAGGAAAGGGAGAGGGTCGGGAGGAAGCGGAAAAGCGAAAGCAAGAGAAAGGCACTGTCTCGCGAGCATTGCCAAGGGATTGTCTGCACATCGTTTTTCCTGGAGACACGCCGCGAGCGCCACGAGACATGCTCACGAGGAATGGCGAAAATCCGCCGCTCTTGGCGCGAATTCGCGAGATTTGCGGCTGCGACGGTGGCCCGCGATGAGCGACGACGAAGACTTCACGCCACGGCTCGGTCGGCAACGCCAACAAGGGGGCAAACGCGCGCGACGCTATCTCGGTCGTGTCGTTGGCGCGGCGATCCGCTCGGCCGAGAAAGCGGCGATCAAAAGCCGTCGGTTCGACGGCAGCCGCATAGGTCGTGGCGCCAGCATGGGACGCCTCCTTTCCAGCCGCGACCGGTTCGGCGGCATGCGCGCGCGACGCGCGATGGTGAAGACGCGCCTGGTCCGCATCGGCAGCAAGGGCATGCCCGCCGCGCGTGCCCATCTCCGGTATATCCAGCGCGACGGCGTCACCCGTGAGGGCGCGCCGGGCGAGCTGTACTCGGCCGACCGCGACACCGCCGATGGCAAGGCGTTCCTTGAGCGTTGCGACGGCGACCGCCATCAGTTCCGTTTCATCGTCTCGGCCGAGGATGGCGCGGAGTATCCCGACCTCAAGCCGTTCGTGCGCCGGCTGATGACGCAGATGGAAGCCGACCTCGGCACGCGTCTGGACTGGGTCGCGGTAGACCACTTCAACACCGCCCATCCCCACACCCACATCATGCTGCGCGGCGTCGATGATACCGGTCAGAATCTGATCATCGCCCGCGAGTATATTGCGCATGGCATTCGCGAACGCGCGACCGAGCTGGTGACGCTCGATCTCGGGCCGCGTACGCCCCAAGAAATCGAGGCGCGGCTTCGCCACGACATCGGCGCGGAGCGGCTGACGGCGATCGACCGGAGTCTGATCCGATCGATGGATGCCGATCGCCTGGTCACATCCGCCGATCGCGATCCCTTCCAGCAATCGCTTCGGGCCGGGCGATTGCAGAAGCTGGCGAGCATGGACCTCGCCGAGGATGTCGGCAGTGGCCGCTGGCAGCTCGCCGAAAATCTGGAGGGGACGCTGCGTACGCTTGGCGAGCGGGGCGACATCATCCGCACCATGCAGCGCGAACTGACCGCCCGGAATCTCGAGCGGCCTTGGATCGGACGGAGCCTGTTCGGAGCCGGAGGAACGGATCCGGCGCCGGTAGTCGGTCGGCTGATCGCGCGCGGCCTCGCTGACGAGCACCGAGACCGCCATTACCTGCTGGTCGATGGCGTCGATGGTCATGCCCATTATATCGATATCGGGCGCGCCGACGCCATCGCACCGATCGCGGAGGGCGCAATCGTTCGGGTGTCGGCGCGAAGCCTCGAGGTCCGGGACGTCGATCGTGTTGTCGCCGAGGTCGCGGGCGCGAACGGCGGTCGGTATTCGATCGACCTGCATTTGCGGCATGACCGTTCAGCAACCCAGGCATTCGCCGAAACCCATGTACGGCGGCTTGAGGCGATGCGGCGGGCGGGTGCCGGCGTCGCACGCGAGCCCGACGGAAGCTGGATTATCGCGACAGACCATATCGATCGCGCGGCCGCCTATGAGGCGCGCCGTCATCGCGACCAGCCGGTCGCCGTGGAGACCCTATCGACGCAGCCGCTCGATCAGCTTCGAGACGCCGACGCGGCAACCTGGATCGATCGCGAGTTGGCGTCACACGCCCCGCTGCCCATCTGGGACGCCGGCTTTGGGCGCGAGGTCCGGGCGGCGATGGCGGGCCGACGACAATGGCTGGTCGAGCAGCAGCTTGCCGATATCGATGGCGATGGCATTCGGCTTCGCGCCAACGCTATCATGATGCTCCAGCGACGCGAGCTACTGCGTGCCGGCGATGAACTGGCTGGGGAGTTGGGCAAGCCGTTCGTCGAAGCGCGCGCCGGGGAGGCGATCGAGGGGCGGTTGGTGCGCCGCGTGGATCTCGCCAGCGGCCGGTTCGCGCTGGTTGAGAAGAGCCGGGAATTCACGCTGGTGCCGTGGCGACCCGTGCTCGATCGCCAGATCGGTCGTCCCGTCGCCGGAATCGTGCGCGGCGACGGGGTAAGCTGGCGTTTCGGCCGCGAGCGCGCCGGACCCGAGATTTCGTGATGGTCTCGCTTGCCGCATGGCTGTTGTCGTCCGCTCCGTGGAGGACGGACACTTTCCGCAGATGCTAAACAAAACCAATTTTTGTGGCTATCGGAATGCCGGAATTCCCCGCACGCGTCGGTAATACGCCACCACATAAATATTTACGAGACTCACGTCATGGCCAGAATAGCCCTTTTCTTGTTGGTCTGCGCGGGTGCGTTCTGGTCGATCCCCGCATGGGCGAGCGGCGACGTCGGCTGCGCGCCTTCCTGGAAGCTCAACGCCGCGATGCACAGTGGGTGCGACGACACCGCGATGATCAGCCCGCGCAACGACAGCCGGATCAATCTGATGTTGCTGCTGGCGGATTTGCCCGGCGCACCGCCCCCGTCCATCCCGGCCAAGCCTTCGGTCTTCCTCGATATCACCTCGCTCGCACCGTCATCTGCGGACGGCGGCAGCCCCTTTTATTCCGATGGTGAAGGTTCGCGCTGCCGAAGCAATGTGGTGGCAACCGCAAGTTTCGAGGCCGCGCTTCGCGCCAACCTCAAGATATCTGAACAGGAACGCGCCACCCTGATCGCCATCCGGCGCGGCCTTCAGCCGACCTGCACGCAGAACGGCACAGTCGACGCCGCAAGTGCCGCCACGGCGCGCGCGATCAAATCCGCTGCCGGCAAGGCCTTTGCCATTTATATCGACGCCGCGGCGGCATTTTATGCGGCCGACTATGACGGCGCGACCGCGCGCTTCACCGCGCTCGGCTCTGCTCGCGATCCGTGGCTGCGCGAGACGGCGCGCTACATGCTCGGCCGCGTCGCGGTGAACCGCGCGCAAGTCGATTATTACGACGAATATGGCTCGCCCAAGGAAGGGACGAAGATCGCGCCCAATCTCCTCGCCGACGCGGAGACGGCGTTGCGCGGCTATATGAGGGCCTATCCCAAAGGCGGCTATTTCTTCTCCGCCCGCGGGCTGCTCCGGCGCGTGTATTGGCTTGGCCAGGACCATGCGAAGCTCGAGGCGGAATATACTGCGCTGATGGCGTTGCCGGAGGCGCAGCGCGGTATCGACGCGATGACGCTGGCACAGGAGATCGATGCCAAGCTGCTGTCCACCGCCACGGCGGATACGCTACGTGATCCGAACCTTCTTGCCGTGGTCGACCTCATGCATATGCGCGGCAAGGGATATGACGGTGAGCCCTGCTGCGCTCCCATCACCCGCGCAGCGCTTGAGGCGCAGCGCCCGAAATTCGCCAGCAAGCCCGAGCTGTTCGGCTACCTTCTCGCCCTCCACGACTCCTATGTCGCGGCCCAGCCGGCGGAGGTCTTGCCGCTCGTCCCGGACGCTTCGCACCAGACGGATTTCACGTATCTCGCGTTCAGCCGCCAGATGCTGCGCGGTATGGCGCTCGACGCCAAGGGCGACCGCAACGCTCGCGGCTTCTGGATCGATCTTCTGGCCGGCGCCAAACGCCCTGGTCAGCGGCCTGTTGTCGAACTCGCCCTGGCGATGCACGAGGAACGCGACCACGCCCTCGCACGCGTCTTCGCACCCGGTTCCCCGATACAGACACCCGAGATCCGCGAGATCCTGCTCGTCAATGTCGCCGACGCGACGCTGCTACGCCAACAGGCGCAGGCCGCAAGCGCGCCCGACCACGAGCGCAGCATCGCGTTGTTCACCTTGCTCTACAAGGAAGCCACCCGGGGTTCGCACCGCGACTTTCTCAACGATGTGCGCCTCATCCCCGCCAGCGCGCCGAGCGAAGCGAATTCCTACGATATCCAGTCGTCTGAACACCTGCCCACGGCCCTCTTCACCAAGGGCAAAAACCTGGGCGATTATGGCTGCCCCCCGCTGCTGGAGACCCAGCGCCGTCTCGCCACCAGCGCGAACGATGCCAAGGCCATGATCTGCGTCGGCGAGTTCGTCCGCGCGAACGGCTTCGACGGGTTCTTCCTCGACAGCCAGCCTTCCGCTGACGACCTTGGCGGTACGCCTTCGCAGTTCACGGGCGCACCGTATTCGCGTCTGGACGCCTATCAGGCGGTGTTGGCCTCATCCAAAGCCTCGCCCGAGGACAAGGCGTATGCCCTGTTCCGCGCGGTCAATTGCTATGCGCCGGGGCGGACCAATTCCTGTGGCGGAAAGGGGGTGGAGCCGGAAACCCGCAAGGGCTGGTTCCAGCGCCTCAAACGCGAATATCCGAATTCGTCCTGGGCGCAGGAGCTGCGATATTATTGGTAAGGGCCTGGGATGGTACCGGGTGCTACCGCTGCTGTTGCTGTCGGCGGCCCCGCCGCAGACGATGCTCGGTGCACGGGTCGATGCGAACCGGTATGATGCGTTCTGGCTTTGGGCTGGCGTCCGGCCCCAGCCGGCCCTCGCTCACGCCAGCCGGATCTATCTGCTTCAGGGCGCGGTCGTCGGGGGCGATGTCGCGCGAATGGTGGCACAACGGCCCGCCGTCCCGCGCATCAGCCACGCGGACGTATGGATGGTGCTGCGCGTGGAGACACTGGCCTGGACCCCGCAAATCGATGCGCAGTTGCTTGCGGCGCTCGAACGCTGGCAGCGGGCTGGGAACCGGGTGACCGGCGTCCAGATCGATTTCGACGCAAAAACACGCCATCTTTCCAGCTATGCGGCGTTCCTGAAGACTCTGCGGGATCGGCTTCCGCCGCATTACAAACTCGGGATCACCGGCCTTCTCGACTGGAGCGCCAACGGTGACCCGGAAGGTCTCGAGAGGCTCGCGGGCGTCGTGGACGAGGTGGTCCTGCAGATCTACCAAGGCCGGCACGTCATCCCGGGGTATCGCACCTACCTCGCGAAACTTGGCCGCCTGAAAATTCCTTTCCGCATCGGCATTCTGCAGGGCGGCGAGTGGACACCGCCGCCGGGCCTGGCCGCAAATCCCCGCTTCCAGGGCTATGTCGTCTTCCTTCTCAATCCAGACCGCGCGGAAACTCGGCGACAGGCCTCATCCTGACGAGGTCTTGTCGGATATGATGGGCGACGGCGACATTTTCGGTTCCGCCACGGTGGCGGTACCAAAGCAGCCCCACAAGGATCATCCGCGCTTTACGGCGGCGACTTTGCAGGCTTGGATCGGGCGTGCATCTCCCGGATCAGTCGCGGCACGCCGATGACGGTGATGGCTAGCCTGAGATTATAGGCGAGCGCCGCCAGACTGAACTCGGCTCTCACCTTCCAAACCGCGCATCAGGAACGTGGCTCAATTGCGGAGATGGAGCGTGAGCTGATCCGAGAGCGGACTTTAGCGGGACTGGCGGCGCGCCGGAAGACCGGCGGAGGTGGCGGGCGCAAATCCGTCCTGACGCCTCGCAAGCGGGACGTGGCGGTCAAATTGCTCGCTGCCGGCGATCGGCCGCAGGACGTGGCAGAGGCGATCGGCGTGTCCGTTTCGACCTTCTACCGCTATTTTCCCGCTGGCGGCCGGGTCGCGCCGGGTGACAAATAGCGCTGACAAGGACGTGCCATTTCGCTCTGATATCTACAGTTGGGTGAGCCGGTGCCGGCGCTCGTCAAAAATGCTGACTTTTGAGAAACCGCGATCGATAGCTTCCGCCCCGGTCTTGCGTGAGACTGCGTCCGCTTTCTCTTTTTCCAGAGCGTCGGCTCCCGCGGACGAGTGATCCCAATCCCCAAAAAACGACCCTGCATCACCCGGCCCCTACACAGGAACGGAATCACAACATCAATCCCACCGCAAGGCCACATGGCCAGAGCTTCCTTAGATATGGCAGGCACTCAGAGGTGATCCGAAAAGAGTACGAAGACCGGCTGTTGCAGGATACCGAATAGCCTTCGCCAGATCGATGTGTCCGGCGTGGGAGTTGGGTTCTGCTCGGCAGGTCAAAGGAGGAGGCGTCCCTGCCGGTGACGGGCCGGGCCGCTGTCGCGGGGTATGTGCGCTTGCCGGCCCCGCACCGTGGGCCTAAGCCTCAAGGATCGCGCGCAGACGACGAGATGAGGATAGGATCTGGAGCAATGGCGCTCACCACCAGGATGTCGACCCGCAGCCAGCCAGCGGACGAACGGCTCGACTATTGGAACGAGCGCGTATCGGGCATCTTCCCCGGGATCGTGATCGACGGCGAGCGAGACCTTGCCGCCGAATGGGAGACCTGCCGGCTCGGTGACATCGTCGTGTCGGTCGCCCGGTCGGATCGGGCCACGATCCGCCGCTGGAGCGGTCCCCGCCCGCCCGCCGCCACGGATCGCGGCAAGATCCACCTCCAGCATTCGGGGTTCAGCACCACCGTTCAGCGTGGGCGCTCAGCCGCGCTGGTGGCGGGCGACCTCACCTATTGCGCGGTCGACGAGCCGTACGAGCTCCAGATTTCCGAGCGCAACGAGATGTTCGTGATCGACTTTCCGCTGTCCGCGTTTCGCGAGCGGACGACCGCACCGGCGCTGGTCGTCGATCATCGCGCGCCCTCCGCCGGGCTGTTGCGCGACTTTCTCGGCTCGATTTTCCGCCAGCATTGGCCGGAGACGATCGACCCCGAGGAGACCGACGCGCTCGGTATGACGGTCGGCCATCTCATCGGCCGCTGCTTCGGCCATGTCGGGCCGCAGGAGGTCGCCGAGTGGAGCAACGCGCGACGCCGCGTACTGGGCTATGTCGACGCCAACCTCGCCGACAGCTCGATGAGAACCGGGCAGATCGCGCGGGCATTGTCGCTGCCACCCCGGGAGGTTCAGGGGGTGTTCGCCGATCTGGCGACGACGCCAACCGCCTACATCATCGATCGGCGGTTGAGCATCGCTGCGCAGCGATTGAAGGACTCGCCGTCGACCCAGTCGATGACCGATCTCGCCTATGAACTCGGCTTCGCCGACGCGGCGCATTTCAGTCGCCGCTTCAAGGCGCGGTTCGGCGTTCCACCCGGCACGTTCTCGCGCCACCGCGCGGACGGCTGACCGGCAGGCGCACAGGCGTTCAATCGGAACCCGCCGTCCGTTCAATACGGACCCCGCGTCTTGCCCCATAGATCCGGTCAAGCCGAACACGGCTGTCACGGACTCCTGGGGAGGAAACAATGCGTCACGTCACTCGTGCGGCGGTCAGCATCATCGCGCTTTGCGCCGCTACCGCCGTTCACGCCCGAATTCAGCCGCAAACCCAACCGGGCGGCGACCCGGCGAACCCGCAAGCGGCGACCGCCGAGGCTGCGGCTCGGCCTGCCGAGACCGGCGGCGTTCCCGACATCGTCGTCACCGCGCAGAAGCGATCGGAGAACGTCCAGTCGGTGCCGATCGCGATCAGCGCCTTCACCGCGAACGCGCTGCAGGAACGCGGCGTCGGCAGCATCGCGCAATTGTCCGGCCTGGCACCCAACGTCAATCTCGACGCCGGAACACCGTTCTCGGGATCGCCGTCGGTGCTGTCGGCCTATATCCGGGGCATCGGATCGGACGATTTCGCGTTCAACATCGATCCGGGTGTGGGCATCTATGTCGACGGCGTCTATCTCGCCCGCTCGGTCGGGGCGAACCAGGATCTGCTCGATGTCGAGCGGGTCGAGGTGCTTAAAGGACCGCAAGGCACGCTGTTCGGGCGCAACACGATCGGCGGCGCGATCTCGGTGGTGACGCGCGATCCCGGCGACACGTTTCGCGTAAAGGCCGACGTGACGACCGGCAGCTACGACCTGCTACAGGCGCGCGGGACCGCCGATCTGCCGATCACCGACGATCTCGCCGCCGCGCTGACCTTCGGCGTGAAGACGCGCACCGGCTATATGAAACGGATTCCTTATACCGATCCGCTTGCCGCGAACAGCGCGAGCTATACGGGCTTCCCGTCATCGGGCTATTCGTCGCCGACCGACGAGGGCGGCGACAACAATTGGAACCTGCGCGGCAAGCTGAAGTGGAAGGGCGACCATGTCACGGTGACTCTGGCGGGCGATTACACACGTGAGAATTCGACCGGACTCGCCAACACGCTGCTCGGCACGGCGGGCAACGTTCCCGGCAATTTCGCGGGCACGGCCAATCTGCCGGGTACGGCGTTCGACCCGACCGGCACGACCGGCTTTCTGTTCGCCGGCCTGTACAATTTCTGCATCGGCGCGAACACCGCGCAGATCGCGGCGCGAAACGCTCAGGCGCTGTGCGGCGTTCGCGGCACCCAGTACAACACGGCGCTGCACCAGCAACCGATCGCGGGCGTCAACGTCGACGGCAATCCCAACAACAATCTGCTGCCGTATGACAACCGGTTCCTGACCGGCAACAAGGACACCAGCTACGCCACCGGCAACGACTTCTCGCGGATGACGAGCTATGGCTTCTCGGGAACGGTGGAATGGAACCCGGCGCCGAACACGACGCTGAAGTCGATCACAGCCTATCGCCAGCTCGACTGGCGCTCGGGCGTGGATGGTGACGGCTCGCCGCTCAACTTCCTTCAGCTCAGTTTCGCGATGCACCAGTGGCAGTTCAGCCAGGAGGTGCAACTGCTCGGCACTTTGTTCGACGACAAGCTGCATTATGTGCTGGGCGGCTATTACTTCAAGGAGAAGGGCGGCCTGCACGACTATGTCACGTTCGCGGAAGGGCTGCTCCAGGTCGATGGCCCCAACGCTTTGGAGACGCAGAATTATGCCGGCTTCGGGCAGATCGACTATCGCCCGATCCCGCTGTTCGGCGTTACGCTGGGCGGCCGTTACACCCGCGAGGACAAACAGTTCGAGGGCGGCCAGCAGGATTTGAACGGTTTCAACTACAAGCTGTTCGGGTGTAGCGATGCGCAGGGCAACATCACCCCGAACGGGCCGTTTCCGCTTGCTCCCGTGACGTGCCAGCAGGGCACCGGATATCCCGATCCGGCCAACCCGATCCGCGTCTATGCGCCGGGCGTCAACACGCAGAGCTTCGAGAACTTCTCGCCCAAGGTTGGCGTCCAGCTCTACCCGATCGATCGGGTGATGGCGTATGCGAGCTGGTCGAAGGGCTATAAGACCGGCGGCTGGACGACGCGCCTGACCAACCCGCAACCCACCGCGCAGCCGTTCGGCCCCGAAAAGGCGACGACGTGGGAAATCGGCATCAAGTCGCAGTTCCTCGATCGTAAGCTGCAACTGAACGCCGCCGCCTTCACCACCGATTATCAGGGCATTCAGCTCAATTTCCAGCAAGGCACCTCGCCGACGATCCGCAACGCCGGCGACGCCCGCATTCGCGGTGTCGAGCTGGAGGCGGTGGTGGCGCCGGCGCGCGGTCTGGTCGTCAACGCCTCGGTCGGCTTCATCGACGCGCGCTATACTTCGGTATTGCCGGGCGTCGTTGCGGTCAGCGCGCCCAATGCGTTCCAGGCGGGCACCTTCGTGGGTGCGGATTTGCCCAAGACCCCGAAGTGGAAGATCAACGTCAGCCCGCGGTACGAAGCGCATCTCGGTAACGGCGCCACCATGATCCTGCTCGCCGACTGGACCCACGCGACCAGCGTGTGGAACGATGCGCAGCGCACGTACGTGCTGCGCCGCCCCACCATCGACATCTTCAACGCGAGCGTCGCGTATCGCGAGCCGGGCGGGAAGTGGACGCTCACTGCCGGCGGCACCAACATCACCGGCAACCGCTATCTGACGACGGGCAACGAGAACATCAGCGACGGGGTGTTCTTCGGCACCTATAGCCGGCCCGCCGAATGGTATGTCCGCCTTGGCGTGAGTTTCTGACATGCCACATGCGATCCGGGCAGCCGTCACGCGCGACGGCGGGCGAACCGCTATCGAAGCGCTGACGATCGACGATCCGCACGCCGGCGAAGTCTTGGTGAAAATCGTCGCGACCGGGGTGTGCCATACCGACATGGTGATGCGCGACGGGCTGCTGCCGGTGCCCCGGCCGGTGGTGCTTGGGCATGAGGGCGCCGGCCATGTCGTCGCGGTGGGCAGCGCCGTCGAGGGGCTGGCCCCCGGCGACGCGGTGGTGCTGAGCTTCGCGAGTTGCGGCGCGTGCCGCTGCTGCGTCGATCATCAGCCGGCCTATTGCCATCAGTTCGTGCCGCTCAACTTCCTGGCGAGGCGCGCCGACGGCTCTACGGCATTGCACGGGCCGGACGGCGGCGATGTCCACAGCCACGTTTTCGGCCAGTCCTCGTTCGCGACTCATGCGATCGTCTCGGCGCGCAATGTCGTGAAGGTGGATGCCGATCTGCCGATCGAGATGATGGGGCCAATGGGATGTGGCTTCCTGACTGGTGCGGGCGCGGTGTGGAATGCGCTCGGCGTGCGGGAGGGCGATTCGATCGCGATCCTGGGCACCGGCGCGGTCGGGCTGGCGGCGGTGATGGCAGCGCGGATCGCTGGCGCGAGCCGGATCGTCGCGGTCGATCGCTCGCCCGAGCGGATCGCGCTGGCGCGAGACCTCGGCGCGACCGAGGGGCACGTCGCCGATGGCCGGACGCTGGACCAGTTCGGCATCGCCGGTTTCGACCATGTCCTCGACACCACCGGCCACGCGCCGCTGGTCGAGCAGGGCATCGGCGTGCTCGGGCCGCGCGGCCGGATTGGCCTGCTCGCCGCCTTCGCGCCCGACACGATGATCCGGTTCGATGCCGCGCATGTGATGAGCGCCGGCCGTCGCATCATCGGCATCGTCGAAGGATCGTCCGATCCGCAAACGACGATCCCGGTGATGATCGACCATTGGCGATCGGGCCGCTTCCCCATCGAGACGCTGATCGAATTCTTCCCCCTCGACGCGATCGAGGATGCGATCGCCGCCGGCGAGAGCGGTCGCGTCGTCAAACCCGTCGTTAGGATGATCTGACATGACCGAATATCAACTGCTGATCGACGGCGCGCTGGAAGCCGGCGCCGCGACGATGGACGTGGTCAACCCCGCAACCGCGCGGGCCTTCGCCACCGCGCCGTGCGCCGACCGGGCGCAGCTCGACCGGGCCGTCGCGGCGGCCCGGCACGCGTTCCCCGCCTGGGCGGCGCTCGGCTATCCGGCCCGGCGCGAACGGCTGGAGGCGTTCGCGGATGCGATGGCGGAGCGGTTCGACGATTTCGCGGGGCTGCTGACGCTCGAACAGGGCAAGCCGTTGGCGCAGGCCGCACACGAGATCGGCGGGACGATCGCGGCGTTGCGCTATTTCGCGACGCAGACGCTCGAACCACACGTGATCCGTGCGACCGATATCGAGCGTATCACCGAATATCGTGCGCCGCTTGGTGTCGTTGCCGCAATCACGCCGTGGAACTTTCCGATGATCCTGCTGATGCTGAAGGTGGCACCGGCGCTCGTTACCGGCAACACCGTCATCGCCAAGCCGGCGCCGACAACCCCGCTCACGACCCTGCTGCTCGGCGAGGTTGCGGCGTCGATCCTGCCCGCAGGCGTGTTCCAGACGATAACCGACGCGAACGATCTCGGCGCCGCACTCGCCGCGCACGCAGGCGTTGCGCATGTCAGCTTCACCGGCTCGACCGCGACGGGCAAGAAGGTGCTGGTCGCGACCGCCGACCGGCTCGCGCGCTCGACGCTCGAACTGGGCGGGAACGACGCGGCGCTTGTGCTCGACGATGCCGATGTCGCCACCGTCGCACCGGCGATCTTCGCCGCGGCGATGCTCAACGCAGGACAGGTCTGCCTGGCGGCGAAGCGGGTCTATGCGCCGGCATCGCTCTACGAGCCGCTGTGCGCGGCGCTGGCGGCGCTGGCCGCAGCGGCGGTCGTCGGCGACGGGCTTGAGCGGGGGACGCAGATCGGCCCGGTGCAGAACCGCGCGC
Source organism: Sphingomonas populi (assembly GCF_004208535.1). Taxonomy (GTDB): domain Bacteria; phylum Pseudomonadota; class Alphaproteobacteria; order Sphingomonadales; family Sphingomonadaceae; genus Sphingomonas; species Sphingomonas populi. Next base: position 764 of record NZ_SGIS01000050.1, on the reverse strand, counting down.
AATATGACAAGCTGCTCGGCTATCTCGCCGACGCGCGCGGCTCAGGCCGAGTTATCGCCGGCGGCGCCGCGATCGAGCGCGACGGCTACTTCATCGCGCCGACCATCGTGCGGGATATCGGCGATGCGGCGTCGCTGGTGCGCGAGGAGCAGTTCGGCCCGGTGCTTCCCATCCTCTCCTACGACACGCTGGACGAAGCGATCGAGCGGATCAATGCCAGCGACTACGGGTTGGGCGGCACAGTGTGGACCGCCGACCCGGCTCGTGGTGAGGACGTGGCACGCCGCATCGACAGCGGCACGATCTGGGTCAACCGCCATCTGGATCTGCCCTTCGACGTAGCGTTCGGGGGCGCCAAGCAGTCGGGCATCGGCCGCCAGCAGGGACTAGCTGGGCTGGAGGAGTTCACGCAGGCGCGGGTGGTCAACGTCGCGCTTTGAGCATCGCATCAAGAACGCCCGACCCGTTCAGTCGGTTCGCACGGCGCCCCTAGTAGTCAACTTGGCCGATGTTGCTCGCTTCGCGATTTAACGCCTTGCACGCCTTCACCCATGACGGGTCGCCGGGATACAGCGTGGAACGCAGATAGGCCCATGTCATGCGCTGGGTGACCGCGAGGCGATCTAGGGGGCTGAGGGTAACTGCTCAGGTGGTTGGCCAAAGGGGCTTGCGCGGAGCGGCGGTGGGTGATTCAAGCTTCGGATGGCGCCACCCCCGCTTCATGTTCTGACCGAAGGCGAGAAGAACGAACTGCTGCTTGCGCA
>NZ_SGIS01000005.1:39195-178612 GCF_004208535.1 Sphingomonas populi | reverse complement strand
AGCAACTGTTCGGGGTTTGGGAAGACGGATGCGGCCCTGCTCAGCAACGATCTTGCAAGATCGCGAAGTCGAACGGCCTCACATCCGCCGCCGGGACGGGGTGGCCACCCCGTCCCGGCAATCGCCAGTATGCACATTTCCAACACACAAGCGAAGTCGAGACACCTGCGCTCCGGTCTGCCCCTCGACTTCGCTCGGGGCGAACGGCTCTTGGGCAAGGGTGCGTTTTCTCTCAACCGTTCGCACTGAGCGCAGTCGAAGTGCGTGACAACAGCGCTGCCGTGTTTGGCACGTCCTTCGCGCGACTGCACCGGACTTCCAACCCTGCCAAGCCAGATCGGCATCGCTCTTGGCAAGATGCCGGCGGATCACTCCCCCGGCATCTTGCCAAGCCTCACTTCGCCATCGCCGCCGATTGATCGACCGGCACCACCGGCAGCAGCACCGAACTCGCGCCCGCCGCGCCGTGCTCGATCGTCACCGTCGCGGCGCGGTAATCGCCCGGCTTGGCGAGGAAGATGTTGGGCACGAAGGTCTGCGGGTTGCGATCGTAGAGCGGGAACAGCGAGGCCTGGACCTGCACCATGATCTTGTGGCCGGGCAGGAACTCGTGGTTCACCGCCGGCAACCGGAACTTGTATTCCTGCACCTTGCCGGCCGGGATCGCGGTCGGCTTGGCGAAGCTGTCGCGGTAGCGGCCACGGAAGATGTCGAGGCTGATCGGCAGTTGATAGCCACCCATCTTCGGATCGGTGGCATTCTCCTCCGGGTAGACGTCGATGATCTTCACCACGAAATCGCCATCGGTGCCGGTGGTCTTGGCGAAGATATCCGCCCACGGCACGCCCGACACGCGCACCGTCTGGGTCAGCACGGGAGTCGTATAGCTCACCACATCGGTACGCCCGTCGACCGAGCGCTGGTCGGACACCAGCCAGTCACCCCAGCGCCCGTCCTTGAAGTTCACCGGGCGCGGCAGATGCGGCACCGGGTTGGCCGGGTCCGACAGGTAGGAATCGCCGCCGCTCGCCGCCTTCTCGAAGCCGAGCCCCTTGCCGGCTTGCAGATACAGCGGCGTCAGCGGCGTCGCGCAATCCTTGTCACAGGCGAGCGGCCAGCGGCTGAAATTGTCCCAATGGTTCTCGCCCGTATTGTAGATCGCCGCCGCCGGCAGCGTCACCGCCGGGCCGTCCTTCAGATACTGGTTGAAGAACGGCAGCACCATGTCCTCGCGATATTGCTGCGCGGTGTCGCCGTTCCACTGGAACGCACCGAGGCTGCGCCCCTCGCGGTTGATCTGGCTGTGCCGCCACGGCCCCATCACGATATGGTTGCTCGCGCCCTTGCCGGCCTTGACCAGCGATTCATAGCTGTGGATCGCGCCCCACATATCCTCCTGGTCCCACAGGCCCTGTTCCCAGAGCGTCGGCACGTCGGACGGGCTTTGCGCGAGCAACGTGTCGAGCGCCTGGCCCTGCCAGAACGCGTCATAGGCGGGATGCGCGACCATCCGCTGCCACGCCGGCAACTGGTCGTAGCCCGACTGCTTCGCCCAATCGCCCGCCGAGACGCCCCGGAAATTCTCGTAATCGTCCCACCCGCCAGAACGCGGCACCTTGCTCTCGCCCTTGTAGCCGGTCTGCGAGCCGATCCAGCCGATGTTGGCGAGGCGGAACGCGCCGTAATGGAACCAGTCGTCGCCCATCCAGCCGTCGATCATCGGGCTTTGTGGCGCGGCGACTTTCAGCGCGGGGTGCGGATGGAGCAGCGCCATCACCACGGTGAAGCCTTCGTAGGACGATCCGATCATGCCGACCTTGCCGTTCGACTCGGGCAGGTTCGCCTTGTTCACCAGCCAGTCGATCGTGTCATAGGCATCGGTGGTGTGATCGACCTTGGTCGGGTTGAGCGGGCCGATCACCGGGCGCGTGACGACATATTGCCCCTCCGAGCCGTATTTGCCGCGAATGTCCTGATAGACGCGGATATAGCCAGCCTTCACGAACATCTCGTCGGCGAGCGGCAACGTCGAGAGTTCGGAGGGGCTGTCCATCCGGTTGGCGCGGCCCTTGGCGTTGTACGGCGTGCGGGTCAGCACGATCGGCGCGTTGGTAAGGCCCTTGGCGTAGACGATGACGGTGTAGAGCTTGGTGCCGTCGCGCATCGGGATCATCACCTCGCGCTTGACGTAATCGCGCGCCGCCTCGGGCTGGGTGAACTTGGCCGGAATGTCGCCACCCGGCGGGGGCGGGCTCTTGTCGCCGACCTGCGCGGCGGCGGGGCTGAGCGCGAGGGCGGTGGCAGCGAGCAGAAAGAGTTTGGCGCGCATCGGTGAGGGCGACCCTGTTTAGTTTCGGATGCAACAGCCTAGGGCGCGGAGCAGGTATGTTTCAAGCGCGATCCCATTGGCTTGCACATTGACTGCGCGCGCTCCGCAGGCGAGCACATGCGAACATTCCATTGGATATCCCGCATGCCCCTGCGTCCGTTCCGAGCGCTTTTGCTCGCCGCCCTGCTGCTCTCGGTCGCTGCCTCGGCGCAAGCGCCCAAAGCCGCCAAGCCACGTCCGCCGGCACCAGCGCGGCAGGAAGAGGACGACTTCGCCGATTATGCCGCGCAGGGCTTCCAGGTCGAACATGGCCGCGATCCCGGCTGGCAACTCGCCGAACATCGCCGGCTCGACCGCGCGCTCACCGCGCTCCAGCCGCAGCGCAAGGGCGTGGTCGATGCCTATGTGCTGGTGGCGGGGCTCGACAGCGATCCCGTGTTCGGCCGCGAAGCGCGCGAGGCCGGCAAGGTTCTCGCCCGCCGCTACGACGCCGCCGGCCGCACGATCGTGCTCGCCGGCCCCGACGGGCATGGCGCGGACACGCTCGCGCGCGGTTCACCCGACAATATCGCCGCCGCACTGGCCCGTATCGCCGAAGTGATCGACAAGACCGAGGACGTGCTGGTGCTCTACACCACCAGCCACGGCGCGCCCTATGGCATCGTCTATCAGGACGGCGATGCTGGCGTCGGCGCGGTCGGGCCGGAGCGGCTGTCGGCGATGCTCAACACGCTCGGGCTGAAGCGCCGGCTGGTGATCATCAGCGCCTGCTATTCGGGCGTCTTCGTGCCCGCGCTCGCCAACGCCGACGGCATCGTGATGACCGCCGCCGCCGCCGATCGCTCCTCGTTCGGTTGCGAGGCGGACAGCGACTGGACCTTCTTCGGCGACGCGCTCATCAACCACGCGCTTCGCAAGGATCAGCCCTTCGCCGCCGCCGCGAAGGACGCGACGACGCTGATCACCAAATGGGAAACGCAGGGCAAGCTACGCGCCTCCAACCCCAAACTCGCGATCGGCGCGCGCGCGGCGCGCTGGCTCGGCCCGCTCGAAAGCCGCATCCCTGAACCGGCGACCGCTCCGGTCGGCCGCCCCGCCACCAGCCTGTTCGCACGCAAAGCAAGCTGAACGGAACTCTACCGCCGCCCAAGCATTTCGCGCGCCATGTCCATCACCCGCTATCCGCTGCTCGCCCGCCCGCACATCCGCCTCTCCGGCACGGTCGATCAGGCCATGTACGCTACTTTCCGGCAGATGCTCGACACCTGCCCGAACGAGGGCACCATCGTCATCGCGATGACCACGCTCGGCGGCGATCCCGAGGTCGCGCGCACGATGGCCGACGATATCCGGCTGCTGACCGAGCATGACGGGCGCGAGATCCTGTTCCTCGGCAAGGTCGCGGTCTATTCGGCCGGCGCGACTTTCATGTCGGCCTTCCCGGTCGAGCGCCGCTTCCTCACCCGCCACACCCGGCTGATGATCCACGAGCGCACCATCCAGAAGCAGCTCAACATCAACGGCCCGCTGCGGATGTGCGTCGCCTCGATCAAGGCCGCGCTTCACGAGATCGAACATTCGATCCTGATCGAGGAGGAAGGCTTCCGCGATCTCGTCAAAGGCAGCCGGGTCGATTTCGACACACTGCGCGAGAAGGCACCGTCGAACTGGTATATCGAGGCGGAAGAAGCGCGCGACCTCGGGCTGGTGCTCGATGTGATTTAAGAAAGTTTGCGGCTGAGCAGGGCGTTGCTCTAGGAAGCCGCATGACCAACGTGCTTCTCACCGGATCGTCGCGCGGCATCGGCGCGGCGATCGTCACCGCGCTCGATCTCCCCGACGTTGCCCTCATCGGCCAGGCGACCCGCAGCACCGCCGCGAACACGATCGCCGCCGACTTCGCCGATCCCGCCGCGCCGCAAGCCGTGTGGCACGCCGCGCTCGACCACTTCGGCGGCAGCATTGACGTGCTCGTCAACAATGCCGGCGTGTTCGAGGCCAATCCGCTCGATGGCGACGACTGGGTCGCCGGGTGGGAGCGCACGCTGCGCATCAACCTCACCGCCTCCGCCGAACTCTGCCGCCTCGCCGTGCTCCACTGGCAGGCGCGCGGCGTGGGCGGTCGCATCGTCAACGTCGCCAGCCGTGCCGCCTATCGCGGCGACAGCCCGGCGCACTGGCATTACGCCGCCTCCAAGGCCGGCATGGTCGCGATGACCAAGACGATCGCACGCGGCTATGCGCGCGAGAACATCCTCGCCTTCGCGGTCTGCCCCGGCTTCACCATGACCGGCATGGCCGAGGACTATCTCGCCAGCCGTGGCGGCGACAAGCTCCTCGCCGACATCCCGCTCGGCCGCGTCGCCGACCCCGCCGAGATTGCCACGACCGTCAAATTCCTCGCGCTCGAAGCGCCGCCCTCGATGACGGGCGCGGTGATCGACGTGAATGGAGCCAGCTATGTCCGCTGACGCGCCGAAGCCGACCCCTCGACCCAAGGCGCTTCGCCTGCTGACGTGGGGGTTCTCAGCGCTTGGCGTCGTCGCGGCAATCGCGATGATATTCCTGGCGGTGACGTTCGCAGGCTTCATGGCGAAGATACCGAATCGTGCGCAACCGCAGCTCAAGACTGCCAAGAACACCGAGACCTATCGGGTCGAGGACATGAAAGACGTGCGTGGCACCGAATGGCTGGCGATCGAGATCGGCACTACCGACGGTAGCAGTGCTGGCTTCAGCAGCGGGACACGGCATGCTGCCGATCAGCGCAATCTCGTTCTGCTCGATCGTCGCAGCGGAAACAGCCGTCGAATACTCATGGATAACAGCCGCCACATCGACCGAACGGCTTTCTTTCCTGCCAGCAGCACCGACGATGCCGAAGCCGATATCGGCGACGACGACACCAGCGTGGTCGATGCCGTAGCGAACACCCCAACGGACAAGCGGCCCCCGCCACCCCCCTTCGCGTATTATCTGCTGGCGGTGAAACAGGCACATGGCGACGGGCAGGATCTGTTGGTCGGTACGCTGGCAAGCGGCCAGCAGACGTTCGTGATGAAGGGCGTCGACCGGATCGAGCGTATGTGGATGCTGACGCCGACCCGGCTTGCTCTCATCCTGAGCGAGCGGGGGCCGCTCTTCTACCGCGTCGTTGATATTCCCGCGCTAAAGGTGGTGACGAGCCGCCAGATTGAGATTGGATAATGGCCGACGAAAGCTGGAAGCTCACCCTCCCCTGCACGCGCGACGAGGCCGAGGCGATCGATATGGGTGAAGGGCTGGAGGGGTTCGATCCCTCCCCCGTCATCATCACCAGCGAGGAGATCGAGGACGATCCGCTAAGCTGGCGGCTCGACGCCTATTTCAGCGGCAAGCCCGGGTCCGCGATCATCGCGGCGGTGCGCGCGCTCGCGCCGAGTTCGGCAACCGTGAAGGCCAAGGCCGAGCGCGTCCCCGACGAGGACTGGATCACGCTCAGCCAGGCGGGAATCGAGCCCGTCCACGCCGCGCGCTTCTACGTCCACACCAGCGCCAACAAGGGCGATGTGCCGCCGGGCGCACACGCCTTCCACATCGAGGCGAGCCGCGCGTTCGGCACCGGCCACCACCAGACCACCACCGGCTGCCTGCTCGCGCTCGACGCGATGAAGGTGCAAGGCAAACGCTTCCGCAACATCCTCGATCTCGGCACCGGCACCGGGCTGCTCGGCTTCGCCGCGCTGCATTTGTGGCCGCGCGCTTATGCCACCGCGTCGGACATCGATGCCGCCGCGATTTCGATCACCGAAGAGAATGCCGGCGTGAACGACATCCCGCTCGGCGAAGGACCCGGCGCGCTCGCGCTGGCGGCGGCGCCCGGCCTCGAACATCCGCTGCTGATCGGCCGCGCGCCCTATGATCTGATCGTCGCCAACATCCTCGCCGGCCCGCTGATCGGCCTCGCCCCCACCATCGCGATGGCGCTCGCCGAGGGCGGGACATTGGTGCTCGCCGGGCTGCTCGACTGGCAGGCGAAATCGGTGACGCAAGCTTATCGCCGTCAGGGCCTGATGCCCGTATCGGCCAACGCGATCGGCGACTGGCCGACGCTCACCTTGCGCAAACGCGCCCGCTACGGCGCCTCGCGCGTGACCCGGCTCGGGCCGGGCGGCGCCAACGACGCGCCCGGCTTCGGAAGCTGGTGACGCGCTGACCGTGGGGAATCGCACACCAACGCGATCCCCGCGCCGGCCAGATAGGCGAGGAAATCCCACGGGTCGAAGCCCATGCCGAACACGACGCGCGCGACGGCATTGCCCGCGAGGCCAAGCCGATCGACCAGATCGACCGCCTGCCCGACCTCGACCGCGCACGCGATCGCAAACGCCGCGACCACCGCGCCGAAGCGCGGCAACCGGGTGATGGAGCGAAGCCCGAGATAGACCAGCACCACCGCAAGCACGTCGCCGACGTGCGGGCGGACGAAACGGTCATGCACGAAGAGCGCGATGGCCGCCTCGATCGCGAACAATGCGAGCGTCGCCAGCGCATAGGGGAGCCGGAAGGTCATATTGGGGGTGTAGCACCGGGCGATGCAGAGGTCATGCAGACGGTGCGATGCTGCTACATCGTGTCCGTTCGATGCGGATGAGTTCGTTGTTCCCCAATGGTTAGTCATGGCAATCTGCGATTCGCCATGCGATGGTGCGCTATAAGACGCCAGAAAATTTTCAAGCAAGGTTTGTTATGAAAGATAAGCTTCTAGCATTCTTTAGAACAAATGAAGAGCTTTCCGCTTATGAGCGGCAAGCCGCCCTTAGTCGCGGCGTAAGCGAGCGCCGGCGCAAGCTGAGTATTGCGGTCATCGACGACGAGCCATTCAAGCCACAAATGAATCTTGAATCATATGGATACTCTTTTACTCTACTTGGAGACTTGCGATCAGTTGAACAGGTGCGTCAATTCCCTTTGATTCTTTGCGACATCGTTGGCGTTGGCAGACATTTCGATGCAATAAAGCAAGGCGCGAGCATAATAAGCGAGATTAAAAATAATTATCCGGAGAAAGTTGTAGTTGCTTATACCGGAAATGTCACCGCAGATCCGGCAGTACGCGCCGCAATCGAGCGAGCCGATGCCATTATCCAAAAGGATATCGATATAGAGGACTGGATTTCGGAATTAGATAGACTAGCTATATTAGCAACAAACCCATTTCTTGTCTGGGAACGCGTACGACGGCGGATGATAGACATACATGTCAATACTAGAGATATACTTCTACTAGAAGACTCATACGTTCGCTCTATTCAACAAAGAGATTTTAATCTTTTACACTTCCAAAACCTTGCTACGAGAGCCCGTATTGGTGACGCTGCTCGCAATATCGCACTAAATCTTGTTGCATCATACATGTTCGCAGCATTGAGCCACTAAAATGTTTGCGTTGACAACGATCATTGCGGGCCCCGATACCCAGCCAAGGATCGAACGGGGAACACTTCATGTTATCCCCGTGGAATTACGCTCGAACGAGCGATTGCAGCGATATTGCGCGCTCGCGAAACCAGGCTGGTCCGTTGATGACTGGGGGTATAATATGCTCTGCCGCTACCTGCCATCAGGCGAGCGCCTAATCATCCCCGGACTTGAATTAACCGACGGCACTCGCGCTCGACGGCGATTTCACGGCCATGGTCCAAAATTCACCAAGGTGCAAGTAGAGGATTACGCGTCCAGCATCGTTGAATTTGCTCAACAAGAGGCAAGGCGCATTCAAAGTAGTTTGAACGCGCTGATACACGATTTAAGGTCACTGTCGACCACGATTTTACATTCTAATAACGAGGCGAAGATACTTCTCCAGCGCGACATTGGCGAGGCAGAAGTAAGGATAGGGAACGTAGAAGCAGCTCAGGGTATATTACGAATGAGGATCGATGCTTTTGATTTACTAAGCAACCCTAATGCAATCACCACGAGTAAATATGTACCCCTTTTTAAGAAAGTTGATAAGGTAGTAAGGTTCTTCAAGAGCTCCGCTGGAGCCGGAAAGAAACGTATATTTTTGAGTGGTTCATCTCACCGATACTTGCACGGTCCAGATGTTTTTGAATTAGTTCCATTTTCGTTAATTGATAACGCAGTTAAATACTCTCCAGTTGGTTCCGTTATACGAGTTGACGTTACGGAAAATGATCGAACAAGAATTACTATAACCTCATTAGGACCACGCATCAATAAATCCGAGGAAAGTCAAATATTTCTAAACGGCGTCCGTGGAACGCAAGCGATACAAACCGGACTTCCGGGGACTGGGGTTGGCCTTCATCTCACCTCTAAGATCGTTCGCGATTTTTTCAAAGGCGACGTGTGGGTTCAGCAGTCTCAAGCGGCAAGCTATTTTGACTCAAATGAATTTTTCGAGACAACCTTTACCGTAGATGTACCCACTCATCTGAATTAAAAATCATAATAGTGCTCGATGCGAGTCTTAAATCACCTTCCCCCGCGCATACTCCTGCGTCCCGAGCGTCAGCACCGCATCCCCCGCGACGATCTCCCCCACCGCGATATCCGGCTGCCCCCGGATCACGTCGTACAAAGGCGCAAAATCGGTCTCGACCGTCGCGCGCAGCAGTGCGTCGAAGCTCGGGATGACGAAGTAATTCTGCTGGAAATCGTCGATCCGGTATTCGGTCCGCATCACCCGCTCCAGATCGAAGCCGATCCGGTTGGGGCTGGCATCCTCCAGCGCGAAGCGGCTCTCGGCGAAGCTCGACACGATGCCTGCGCCGTAGATGCGCAAGCCTTCCGGCTCGGCGACCAGCCCGAACTCGACCGTATACCAGTACAGCCGCGCGAGATATTTGAGCGCGTGCATCCCGTTGGCGCGAAGCCCGCCCTGCCCGTATGCCACCAGATAGTCGGCGAACACCGGGTCGGCGAGCATCGGCACATGCCCGAACACGTCATGGAAGACGTCGGGTTCCTGGAGATAGTCGAGCTGGTCGCGGCGGCGGATGAAATTGCCGGCGACGAAGCGGCGGTTGGCCATATGCTCGAAGAACACGGCGTCGGGCACCAGCCCCGGCACCGCGACGACCTGCCAGCCGGTCAGGCTCATCAGCCGCTCGGACAGTTCCGCGAAATCGGGGATGCCCGGCTTGGACAGCCGCAGCACGTCGAGCCCGCGCAAATACGCTTCGGACGCGCGCCCCGGCAGCAGCTTCGCCTGGCGCGCGAACAAAGTGTCCCACACCGCATGGTCTTCGGGCGTGTAATGCGCCCAATTCTGCGACACGGTCCAGTCGGCGGCGGCCCCCTCGGGAGGCTGAAGCAGGATTTCGTCTATCACCGCAGTAGCGTATCACGCGCTTGGTTGGCGGGGAACATGCGTGCGGCGATTCTGGTTACATTTGCTACGAAATACTGTCGCGGCGCTGGTGTTGCTCTTGCTGGGCTATGGCGCCGCCGGCCTGATCGGCGGCGCGATCCCGACCAATACGGGTTGGCGCGAGCCCGCCGAGGGCGTGCGGATTCAGGTGTCGAGCAACGGCGTACACACCGGCCTGATCGTGCCCGTCGTCGCCGCCGGCGTGGATTGGCGCGACCTGATCCGCCCCGAGGATCTTAGCGACCCCCGCTATGCGGAATATCCGGCCATCGCAATCGGTTGGGGAGAACGCGCTTTCTACCTCGAAACCCCGACCTGGGCCGACGTGAAGCCCTTGACCGTGCTGACGGCGGCGCTCGGCAGCGACCGCACGGTGATGCACGTCGATCACCTCCCCTGGCCTGCGCCGAACGCGGACAGCCGCGCGATAACGCTGCGGCCGGAGGAATACCGCCGCCTCGCCGCTTTCGTCCGGGCCAGCTTCGCCAAGCGCGGATGGCACCGTACTGGCTATTTCAAAAACGACGCCTTCTACGCTGCCCAAGGCCGCTACAGTGCCTTGCAGACATGCAACGCATGGACCGGCGACGCGTTGAGGTATGCAGGCGTCCGCATCGGTGCGTGGACGCCGTTTGCGATGACGGTGATGCAATGGTTCAAAACCTAGGGGTTCAAGACGTAGCGGCGCTTCCCCCTTCCAAATTCCTCTGGGCCGCCGAACTGCCGCGCGGAATGTGGGGCCTCGCCGAACTGCTCGGCGCGCGCGCCCGGCTGAAGAGCGCGCCGAAGGGCGACGGGCGGCCGGTGATGATCCTGCCCGGCCTCGTCAACACCGATCGCTCGAACCTGCTGCTGCAACGCTTCCTCCGCAGGCTCGGCTACCGGGTCGAAGGCTGGGGCCTCGGCCGCAATCTCGGCGCGCGCGCGATCGGGCGCGAGGGCGAAGTGCTGATGCAGCGCATCGCCGCGCTCCACCGCCAGACCGGCGAGCCGGTGACGCTGATCGGCATCAGCCTCGGCGGCATCATGGCCCGGATCGCGGCGCACCGCGCGCCGAATTCGGTTCGCGAAGTCATCACGATCAGTTCGCCCTATGCCGGCTCGGCCCGCGCGACCAACGTGTGGCGCTCGTTCGAATTCTTCACCGGCGACCGGATCGACGACGATCACGTCCGCGCGCAAGCCGCGCTCGCCGCCAAGCCACTGCCGGTCCCGGAAACCGCGATCTGGAGCCGCAGCGACGGCCTGGTCTCGGGCGAGATCTGCCATGCACCCGATGCGCGCGCGATCGAGGTGCGCAGCAGCCACATCGGCGTGCAATGGCGCGCCGAAGTGATGCTCGCCGTGGCGGGCATCCTCGCCGGGCGCTGACCGCGACGCTTACGCCAGTTCGACGCCCTGCTCGGTGGCCCAGGCGGTCAGCACCGCGCGCATGTCACGCGGCGGGGCGGCGAGCAGGCCCTCCATCTTCGCGATCAGCGCGGCGCGGTCGAGCGAGCGCACCATCGCCTTGACCGGGCCGACCGCCGCCGGCGTAATCGAAAGCCGGTCGATGCCGAGGCCGATCAGCGCCATCGCCTCCAGCGTCCGTCCGCCCATCTCGCCGCACACGCCGAGTTGCACGCCCGCCGCCCGGCACGGCTCGACCAACCGGCGCAAGAAGCGCAGGATCGCCGCGCTGAGCCAATCATAGCGCTCGGCGAGCTTGGGATTGGCGCGGTCGGCGGCGAAGAGGAATTGCGTCAGATCGTTGGTGCCGACCGACAGGAAATCGAGCTTGGGCAGCAATAGATCGAGCTGTTCCGCCAGCGCGGGCACTTCGAGCATCGCGCCGTAGCGGATCGCGGCGGGCATCATCTTGCCGCGGCGGATCAGCCACGCGCGTTGCGCCTCGAACAAGGCGCGCGCTTCATCGAACTCCCACGGTTCGGACACCATCGGGAACATCACGTTGAGCGTACGGCCAGCCGCCGCCTCGAGCAGTGCGCGCGCCTGCGCCTTCATCAGCCCCGGCCGTTCGAGCGCGAGCCGAAGCGCGCGCCAGCCCATCGCCGGGTTCTCCTCGTCCTCGTCCTTGCTCAGATACGGCAAAGCCTTGTCCCCGCCGATATCGACGGTGCGGAAGATCACCGGGCGCTCGCCGGCCGTCTCCAGCACGTCGCGGTACAGGCGCTGCTGACGCTCGCGCGCCGGCAAGGTCGAGGAAATGAGGAACTGGAATTCGGTGCGGAACAGGCCGATGCCGTCGGCGCCGGTCAGATCGAGCGCGGCGACATCGTCGCGCAAGCCCGCGTTGACCATCACCGTCACGCGGTGGCCGTCCTTGGTCACGGGCAATTCGTTCCTGAGCGACGCGAACGCGGCGCGGCGTTTCTGGCGCAGCTCCTGCTTGGCCTCGAACGCTTCCTCCATCGAGGACGACGGCCGCGCGAACACATGCCCGGCGGTCACGTCGAGAAGCAGCGCGTCGCCTTCGCTGATGAGGCGCCGCACGCTTTTGACGCGGCCGAGCACCGGCACGCCCATCGCTCGCGCGACGATCGTGACGTGCGCGGTGAGCGAACCTTCCTCCAGCACGACGCCTTTGAGGCGGCGGCGATCATATTCGAGCAGCTCGGCGGGGCCGAGATTGCGAGCGATCAGGATCGTGTCCTGCCGCAAGCCCATCTGCGCGGCGGTGCCGAGTTGGCCCGAGACGATGCGGAGCAGGCGGTTCGAAAGATCCTCAAGGTCGTGCATCCGGTCCGCGAGCAGCGGATCGTCGATCTGGCGCATACGCATGCGGGTGCGCTGTTGGACGCGCTCGATCGCGGCCTCGGCAGTCAGGCCGCTGTCGATCGCCTCGTTGATGCGCCGCGCCCAGCCTTCGTCGTAGGCAAACATCTTGTAGGTCGCGAGCACCTCTTCATGTTCGCCACCTACGCCGAATTCGGCTTCGCGCGCGATCCGGTCGATCTGCTCGCGCATCTTGTCGAACGCGGCGTAGACGCGGTGGCGCTCGGCCTCGACATCCTCGGCGACGGTGTGTTCGACGACGATGCGCGGCTGATGATAGACCGCGAAGCCGCTCGCCATGCCATCGACCAGCTTGAGGCCGACGATGCGGATTGGCGCGGTCGGCTGGACCCGAGTGGCGGCGGCACCCGCGCCATCGATCAGATCGGCGTTGGCGATCAGTTCGGACAGCACCATCGCCACCGTCTGCAACGCCTCGATCTCGACGTCGTCATAGCGGTGCGGGTCGGCATGCTGGACGCACAGGACGCCCACGGCGCGCTCACGCCGGATGATCGGCACGCCAGCGAAGCTGTGATATTTGTCCTCGCCCGTTTCCGGCCGATAGGCGAAATCGGGGTGCGACGCCGCCTCATCGAGATTGAGCGTCTCGACATTCTGCGCGATCGTGCCGACCAGCCCCTCGCCCGGCGCGAGCTTGGTGACGTGGACGGCCTCCTGCGCCAGCCCGCGCGTCGCGTAGAGTTCGAGCGCGCCGTCGCGCAGCAGATAAATCGAGCAGACCTCGCTCGCCATGCCCTCGCCGACGATCTGGACGACCGAATTGAGCTTCGCCTGTGCGGGCGTGCGCGACGCCATCACATCGTGAAGGCGAACCAGGATTTCGCGCGCGGAGGCAACGGCGGTGAGCATATCCGATTCGCTATCAGAATGCCGCGAGGCGATCCATCGTGCGGCGCACAACAAATGATTGCACGCGCAGAATAATCAGTCGAACAGCCCGTCCTGGCTGCCCGCCGGCGGGTTGAGGCCGAGATGCTTCCAGCCGCCCGCGTTGAGGCAGCGCCCGCGCGCGGTGCGTGCCACCAGACCGAGCTGGATCAGATACGGCTCGATCACTTCCTCGACCGTGTCGCGTGGCTCGCTGAGGCCCGCCGCGAGCGTCTCGACGCCGACCGGGCCGCCGCGATAGATATCGGCGATCATCATGAGGTAGCGCCGATCCATCGCGTCGAGCCCGAGCCCATCGACTTCGAGCCGGTTGAGCGCGCCGTCGGCGGCGCGCGCATCGACGCTGTCATGGCCGGCAGCATGCGCGAAATCGCGCACGCGGCGCAGCAGCCGTCCGGCGATGCGCGGCGTGCCGCGCGCGCGCCTGGCGATTTCGCGCGCGCCATCGGCGGTGATGCCGAGGCCGAGCAGCGACGCGGCGCGGGTGACGACGCGTTCGAGTTCATCGACCGTATAGAAGCTCAGCCGCACCGGAATGCCGAAGCGGTCGCGAAGCGGCGTGGTAAGCAACCCCTGCCGGGTCGTCGCGCCGACCAACGTGAAGCGCGGCAGATCGATCCGCACCGAACGCGCCGACGGCCCCTCGCCGATCATCAGATCGAGCGCGCGATCCTCCATCGCCGGATACAGCACCTCCTCGACGGCGGGCTGGAGCCGGTGGATCTCGTCGATGAACAGTACGTCGCCATCTTCGAGATTGGTGAGCAAGGCGGCGAGATCGCCCGACTTGGCGATCACCGGCCCGGAGGTGGCGCGGAACCCCACCCCCATCTCGCGCGCGATGATCTGCGCGAGCGTGGTCTTGCCGAGGCCCGGCGGGCCGAAGAACAGCACATGATCGAGCGCATCGCCGCGCGCACGCGCCGCCGCGATGAACACGCGCAGATTTTCGCGCGCCGCTTTCTGCCCGACGAAATCGTCGAGCGACTTGGGGCGCAGCGCCGCATCGACGTCCTCAGGGCGGCGCGTGGGTGCGAGCAGGCGGTCGGGATCGTCCATCGGTCCGTTCCCTACCTGTTCGCGACCGGCCCTGTCGAGCGGTCAATGTTGGGCCGTCAGGTCTGCGTGACGGCGCTCATCTGCGGTGTGCCAGGTTGCGCCGATTGCGCGCGGGCGAACAGATAGCGCGCCAGCGGATCGACGAACTGCAATGGCAGCGGGCGTGGCGCACCGATCAACCGACCACACGCACTGCCAACCGCAGCGCGTGCAGGAAGATCAAGTCGCCCGGTCACGACCGCTTCGACAAAGGCCGGTTCGCTTTGCAGGTCGACGATCAGCCGTTCGAATATAGTGGCGGGATTGGCTGCGGCGGCCCGGGCGGGATCGCCCAACGTCGCGATCAGCAGGCGCGCCCATTGCTCGGGGTCGTGCGGGCCTGCCGCGTGCAATTCGGCCTCGCGTTTCATCTGCTCGCGATAGGACTCGCGGCTGATCCGGTCGGGATGGTCGTCGCTCGGCACGAACGCCCGCCAGCCCTTGTCGACGCTGCGAATCAGCGGCGTGCCGCAGCGAACGCAGAGCGCGCGCAGATCGACGTGATCATGCCATACGCGGCGGCGCGACCTGCGGTGACCGAGGACAGCACAAAGCGGTTTCATCAGGATCGACATGCCACGGGCTATACATGGTTTTGTGACAAACGTTGCAGTTACGGAACGAGTTAATCCCGAATCGGTTGGAAATTTGCGACATTACGAACCGCTGCGAAACGCTCTTGTCGGTCTCGCACGAGAGGCGTACAGAAACCGCCCAGTTTCATGGAGCAGCCGCGGACCTATGCGTCGCGGGCCGGCGACTGACCATGAGGAGGACGCTGCCGCGCAGCGCCCCCGCCCGTCGGGCACAGGATAGCAGGCGGCGCGCAGGAGTATGATGCAATGTCTGGAATTCTAAAAGCTACGGCGATCGGCCGGGGTGCTGTTTTCGCGTGCGCGCTGTTCGGCGCGGCCGCTGTGGCGACGCCCGCGCTCGCCGACCCGATCGACGTCATCACCAGCATCCGCGTGGCGAACCTCACGCCGCCGGCGACCCCCGCCGAACACGCCGCGCTGCGCCAGCGCATCGCGCGCGCGGCTGAGAATGCGTGCGGTTCCGACGAGCGAAGCCTCGCCGAATATCGCTATGCGGTCCGCCAGTCGCCGTGCTTCCGCGAGAGCTACAGCACTGCGATGGAACAGTTGAATACGCGCTGGGGCACCGCCACCTCGGGCGGCGGTCGCTGAGCCTTCTGACCGCCCGCCCGCGTGGCGGGCGGTCGATTGCTATTTCGCGGCCTTACGCAACGCGAGCCGTACCAAGGCGTCGAGCGTCGCGCCCGCGCCGAGATCCTCTTCTGCCACAGCCACCGCACTTGAAGCTTCCGCCGGGCGGAAGCCGAGGTTGAGCAGCGCCGATACCGCATCCGCGCCCGCGCCGACCGGCGCGACCGCTGGCGTCGCGCCGCCGAGCACGACCCCGCCGATCCGGTCCTTCAATTCGCGCACGATCCGCTCGGCGAGCTTTGGGCCGACGCCGTTGGCGCGCGCCACCATCGCCTTGTCCTGAGCGGCGATCGCGCGGGCGAGGTCCGACGGATCGAGCGCGGAAAGGATCGCCAACGCGACCCGCGCGCCGACGCCCTGAACGCCGGTGAGCAAGCGGAAGGCGTCGCGTTCGGAGGCGGTCGCGAAGCCAACGAGGCGGAGGAAATCCTCGCCGACCAGCATCTCGGTGTGGAGCATGACGGCCTCGCCGACCGCGCCGATCGCCGACAGCGTGCGCGTCGAGGCGCCGACCAGATAGCCGACCCCGCCGACATCGATGATGGCATGGTCCAGCCCGGTCGAGTCGAGCCGGCCCTTGAGGTGCGCGATCATGTCAGGAGAGCCGGGCTATCGCGTTCATATGGGTACATATGCGGAACGGCGCGGGCGAGGAAAGCGAAAAGATCGGTTCGCGCGGCGGCTGGAAGATAGGCCGACGGTTTCCTCAGCTCATCCCGTTCCCCCGCGAAAGCGGGGGTCCAGAGCCACGCAACGGATCGCTTGTGGCTCTGGCCCCCCCGCTTTCGCGGGGGAACGGTTAGGCATAGCGCCGCCGCGCGAACCTTATCGCCCCGCCAGCGATCGCGCGCTGGCGAGGTGGTGCGCGTGGCAGATCGCCACCGCGAGCGCGTCGGCGGCGTCGGGGCCGTCGATCTTCACGCCGGGCAGCAGCCGCGCGACCATCGCGTGGACCTGTGCCTTTTCGGCCGCGCCGGTGCCGACCACCGCTTTCTTGACCAGCCGCGCGGCATATTCGCCGACGTCGATGCCGCCGCGCGCCACCGCGCAGATCACCACGCCGCGAGCCTGGCCGAGCTTGAGCGTCGATTGCGGGTTGGCGTTGACGAACACTTCCTCGACGGCGGCGGCATCGGGCGTGTGATCGAACACCAGAGCGGACAGCATCGTGTCGAGATGAGTGAGCCGGCGCGCGAGCGGGGCGGCGCTGTCGGTCTTGAGGCGGCCGTTGGCGAGGTGCGACAGGCGGTTGCCCTCGGCGCGGATCAGCCCCCAGCCGGTGGTGGCGAGGCCGGGGTCGAGGCCGAGGATGATCATCGAATCTCCCCTCCCGCTTGCGGGAAAGGCCGGGGGAGGGCCTGTCGAAATCGCGTGAACCGTATCGGGGAGGACAGGCCCTCCCCTAGCCCCTCCCGCAAGCGGGAGGGGAATGCGTTCACGCCAGCTTCTCCATCACCGCGTCGGAGACTTCGTAATTGCCCCATACGGTCTGGACGTCGTCGTCGTCGTCGAGCGTATCGATCAGCTTGAACAGCAAGGCCGCGTCGTCCTCGCCGACCTCGACCATCGTCTGCGGCTTCCAGGCGAGCTTGGCGCCCTCGGGTTCGCCGAGCACGGGGGTGATCGCCTTGACGACCTCGTGCAGATCGCCCTGCGCGGTCCAGATCTCGTGGCCGTCCTCGGACGAGGTGACGTCCTCGGCGCCCGCTTCGAGCGCGGCTTCGAACACCTTTTCCGCATCGCCGACGCTCACCGGATAGGTGATGAGCCCGACCCGGTCGAACGCGTGGCTGACGGAGCCCGACGCGCCGAGATTGCCGCCATTGCGTGACACCGCGATTCGCACGTTGGTGGCGGTGCGGTTGCGGTTGTCCGACAGCGCCTCGATGATGAGGCTGACGCCGCCCGGGCCGAAGCCCTCGTAGCGGATTTCCTCATAGGTCTCGGCATCGCTGCGCGAGGCCTTGTCGATCGCGCGCTGGATATTGTCCTTGGGCACCGACTGCGCCTTGGCGGCGTTGACGGCGGCGCGCAGGCGCGGGTTCATGTCCGGATCGGGCAGGCCCATCTTCGCCGCGACGGTGATTTCGCGGCTGAGCTTCGAGAACATGCCCGAACGCTTCTTATCCTGCGCACCCTTGCGGTGCATGATGTTCTTGAACTTGGAATGGCCTGCCATTGGAAACGTCCCGAATGATTCTAACGCGCCTGACGATCTTGATCCGTTCGTCCTGAGTAGCGACTGAGCGAAGTCGAAGGCGCGTATCGAAGGATGTGCCCCGCATCCTGCCCTTCGATACGGGTCTTCGACAAGCTCAGCCCCTACTCAGGACGAACGGAAAAAGCGAGTAGCCGCGCTTGGCTTACGCCAGCCCCAGCGCCTGCTTGTACGTCTCGAGCAGCATCTCCGCCTCGTCGCGGTGGTGCTTCTCCATCTTGCGCAGGCGGACGATGGTGCGAATCGTCTTCACGTCGAAGCCGGTCGATTTGGCCTCGCCGTAAACGTCCTTGATGTCGTCTGCGATGCCCTTCTTCTCTTCCTCAAGGCGCTCGATACGCTCGATGAGAAGGCGAAGCTGGTCGGCGGCGATGGTCTCGCTCATGCTGATTCCCCGGGGGTATGAATGGCTGAAAGCGAGCGCCTTTAAGCGAGCCTTGCCGCCGCGTCACCCCCCGGACTCGCGTCACGCGTTCCGGGCGACGCTCTCCTGCATGCGCGCGATCTGTTCGGGGGTGGCGGCGGTCTGGTGTTCGGCCTTCCATTGCGCATAGGGCATGCCGTAGACGACGGCGCGGCCGGCATCCTTGTCGAGTTGGCCATCGCTCGCATCGGCCACCCAATCCCCAAGGCAATTGCGGCAGAAGCCGGCCAGCCCCATCAGATCGACGTTCTGCGCGTCGCTGCGATGGCGCAGATGGTGGACCAGCCGGCGGAACGCGGCGGCGGCAACCGTGTCGTCGAGATCGTCGATCGTCGTCATTGGTGTCTTTCCGTGGTTGATCGGTGGTAGATAGGGGTTAGAGGGGCACGCGCAAACCGACGGGAACAGCCATGACGAAGACCATCCACCCGCGTTCGCGCAAGGTCCGCATCCTCGCGACGCTCGGCCCCGCCAGCAGCTCGCCCGAGCAGATCGCCGCGCTGTACGAAGCCGGCGCCGACGCGTTCCGAATCAACATGAGCCACGGCGACCAGCAATCGAAGGTCGCGGTGATCGCGGCGATTCGCGAACTGGAAACGATCTACCGCCGCCCGACCACGATCCTCGCCGATCTGCAGGGGCCGAAGCTGCGCGTCGGCAAGTTCGCCGACGGGCGCGTCGAGCTGATCAAGGGCGCGACCTTCATCCTCGATCGTTCGTCCGCGCCGGGCGACGCGACCCGCGCCGAACTGCCGCACCGCGAGATCTTCGCGGCGATCGAGCCGGGCGCGCGTCTGCTGCTCGACGACGGCAAGCTGGTGTTGA
This sequence comes from Sphingomonas populi, assembly GCF_004208535.1. Classification (GTDB taxonomy): domain Bacteria; phylum Pseudomonadota; class Alphaproteobacteria; order Sphingomonadales; family Sphingomonadaceae; genus Sphingomonas; species Sphingomonas populi. Next base: position 159,427 of record NZ_SGIS01000005.1, on the reverse strand, counting down.
ACGTCACCGAGCATGACGCCGACCGAATCGTCACCGAAGTGATCGTCGGCGGCTGGCTGTCGAACAACAAGGGCCTCAACGTGCCCGACGTGGTGGTGCCGATGGCGGCGCTGACCGAGAAGGACCGCAGCGACCTCGCCTTCGCATGCGACCAGGGGGTCGACTGGATCGCTCTGTCGTTCGTGCAGCGGCCCGAGGATCTCGCCGAGGCGCGCAAACTGATCCAGGGGCGTGCGGCTTTGCTCGCCAAGATCGAGAAGCCGAGCGCGATCGAGCGGCTCGAGGAAATCGTCGAGATGTGCGACGGCGTGATGGTCGCGCGCGGCGATCTCGGCGTCGAACTGCCGCCCGAGACGGTGCCGCCGCTCCAGAAGCGAATCATCGAAGTGTCGCGCCGGTTGGGGCGTCCGGTGGTGGTGGCGACGCAGATGCTCGAATCGATGATCACCTCGCCCTCGCCGACGCGCGCTGAAGTGTCCGACGTGGCGACCGCGATCTACGACGGCGCCGATGCGATCATGCTGTCGGCGGAAAGCGCCTCGGGCTCCTGGCCGGTCGAATCGGTGGCGATGATGGACGCGATCGGCGCTTCGGTGGAGAGTGACCCCACCCACGGCGACCGCATCCACTTCACCGTGACGCGGCCCGACCCGACCACCGCCGACGCGCTGGCGGAAGCGGCCAAGAACATCGCCGAGACGGTATCGGCGGTGGCGATCATCTGCTTCACCGCATCCGGCTCCACCGCGCGCCGCGTCGCGCGCGAACGGCCGGGCGTGCCGCTGATGGTGCTGACTCCCAAGCCCGAGACGGCGCGGCGATCGGGGCTGCTGTGGGGCGCCTATCCGATTCTCACCAAGGACGTGACCTCGTTCGAGGAGATGGTGTCGAAGTCGAAGCGGATGGCGCTGCGCCACAATATCGCCAAGGCGGGCGACCGGGTCATCATCATGGCAGGCGTGGTTCGGGACGCCGGGATCGACCAACGTGCTGCATGTCGTGCGGATCGTCGGGGACGAACTGGACGGCTATTCGCACTGATCCTCCCCGGCACGGGGACGATCAGATGCCGCCGGGTTCGCTGCGCTCGGCTGCGGTCTTCTCGCGGCGCGGGGCGAACAGGTGCCAGAGCAAGAGCACCGGCTCGATCACCGCCATGCCGACCAATGTCCCGGCCAGCCGCTCCAGCCCCGGCGTAATGACCGCGCCGGCATAGCTGTCGGGGACCAAGGTCACGAGGATCGCGAGCGTGAACTGGGTGCCGGCGTAGCGGTGCGCGTGGTCGCCGTTCTCGATGTGGCGGCCAACCGCCACGCCGAGCGCCGTGCCGAGAATCAGCAGCGGCGCTGACCCGGCGCCAACGAACAGGAACGCCGCCGCGAAGATCGCCCCTGCCAGCCCGCCGATCAGCCGGTAGACCAGCCGCCAGCTCACCGGCACGAAACCGCTCGCGCCGATCCCCGACAGTGGCACCAGCATCACCGCCATGATCGTGATCGCGCTGGCCGACAGCGCGGGCACGTCGAACCACGCCGACACCATCACCAGCAGCCCGAGCGCGAGTCCGCCTTGCGCGGCGTGGCGGAACGCTGGCCAGTTCCACCCGGCGATGCCGGTCGCAGCGTTGCGCTCGGCTGGCCACAGCCGGCGCAGCGTGAGCGCGGAGAGCAGGCTGACCACCACGCACGCCGCCGTCCCCGCGACCGTTTCGAGGATGCGCGTCTGCACGAAGCTGGCGAGCGGGATCTCGGGATCGTGGAGCTTGTCGTACAGCACCATCGCGAAGGTGAGGCCGACGAACAACCACGCATAGGCACGCTTCGCGGTGATCGCTTTGTAGAGCGTGACGGTGCCGATCGTGAGGATACCGGGCGCGGCGAGCCACCAGTGCGGCGCGATCAGCGGGATCGCCGCCAGCGCGAGCAGCCCGCCCGCCAGCGTGCCGACGACACGCAGCAGCCCACGCTGCACGGTTTCCAGCAGATGGCCGCGCATCACCATATAGCCGGCGAACGCCGCCCAGGAGACGTTGGTCGCGCCGATCGCCTGCGCGACGAGGATCGCAAGCAACACCGAGGCGACGCATTCCGCATCGTCGATCGTGCGCACGTCGATCCGACGGCGCAGGGAGGCGAGCGGGGTGGTCATCGCCGCTACGCTAGGCGGTGCGGGCGGGTCGCGCCAGCGCGGGTCGGCCGGTCGCCGCGCCACGCTGCGCAGGATGAACCGACCATCGTCAACCGCCAACCGTCATGCCAGCGCAAGCTGCCATCTCCTTGTGGCTCGCACGGGACAAGAGCCGCACGAGACCCCAGCTTGCGCTGGGGTGACGGCTTTATCCGAGCTTACGCTGGGGAGATGCCGTGCGAGAAAGCGGACTATCCGCGCAGTTTCTCTGCCATCAACGCCTTCAGATCCACCTGCGCGCGCGCGCCATAGTGCGAGATGATCTCGGCCGCGCAGATCGCGCCGAGGCGGAGCGATTCGGCGACGCTCAGATCCTGCGCCTGACCGTGGAGGAAGCCCGCCGCGAACAGATCGCCCGCGCCGGTGGTATCGACGACACGCGCGATGGCTTCGGCACCGACGCTGACGGTCTGGCCGCCCGAGACCGCGATCGCGCCGTGTTCGCCGCGCGTCACCACCAGCATCGGCACCTGCTGCGATGCCGCCTCGACCGCCGAATCGAAATCGTCGGTCTGCATCAGCGCGAGCAGTTCGGCCTCGTTGGCGAACATGATGTCGAGCAGATCCTTCGCCATCAGATCACGGAAATCGCCGCCGTGGCGGCCGATGCAGAAGGTGTCCGAGAGCGTGAACGCGACCTTGCGGCCCGCCTTGCGTGCGATCTCGATCGCGGCGCGCATTGCGGCGCGCGGCTCCTCGGGGTCCCACAGATAACCTTCGAGATACAGGATCGCGGCGGAGGCGATCATCTCGCGGTCGAGCGCGGTCTCAGGCAGGAACTGCGACGCACCGAGGAAGGTGTTCATCGTGCGCTGGCCATCGGGCGTGACGAAGATCAGGCAGCGCGCGGTGGTCGGCTCGCCCTCGCGAGTCGCGGTGGTGAAGTCGATGCCAACCGAGCGGATGTCGTGCGCGAAGATCTGGCCGAGTTCGTCATTGGCAACCTGGCCGATGAAGCCGCACTTGCCGCCGAGCGCGGCGATGCCTGCGACGGTGTTTGCCGCCGAGCCGCCGCTCGCCTCGATGCCCGGACCCATTTTGGCGTAGAGCGCGTCCGCCTCTTCGGGCGAGAACATCAGCGCCATCGATCCCTTGTTCATGCCGGCATCGACGATGAAGGCGTCGGTGGCCTGGGAAAGCACATCGACGATGGCGTTGCCGATCGCGACGACGTCGTAAGTTGGGGCGCTCAAGGGATTCTCCGGGGAATTGGCTAAACCTGCCGCGTAGGGCGGCGCGTGCGCCTGCGCAACCGCGTTGACGCGGGCGCGATCCGCCCGCACGACGGGCGGATGATCCGCGCCTTCTTCCTTTCGATCGGCCAGTTCGGCGACCGCGCCTTTCTGATCGTGTTCGCCAAATCGCTCGCGATCACCTTCGCGTTGTTCGCGTTGCTCGGCGGCGGCGCGTGGATGTGGGCGCAGAGCCTCGCCGCGACGCAGGGGGCGGACGGGTGGCTGTCGGCGCTTGCCGGGTTCGCCGCCCTGCTCGCCGTGTTCGCGGCGGGGTGGCTGCTGTTCCGCGCAATCGCGATCGGGGTGATGATGGTGTTTGCCGAGGAGATCGTCGTCGCGGTCGAGCGCAAACATTATCCGCAAGCGCTGGCTGAGGCACGGCATGTCGGCATGGGCCGCGCGGCGTTGATGGGGCTCGGCTCGGCGGTGCGCGCGGTTCTCGTCAATATCGTGGTGTTGCCGCTCTATGTCGTGCTGCTGGTGACGGGAGTCGGCACGATAGCGCTGTTCCTCGTCGTCAACGGTTGGCTGCTCGGGCGCGACCTCGCCGAGATGGTGGCGGCGCGGCACTTGCCCGCTGCGGCGATGCGTGGCTGGCGCGCGTCCACCCGGCTGGAGCGGTTCACGCTGGGGGTTGCCGGCACCGGGCTGTTCATGGTTCCGATCGTCAACCTCGTGGCGCCCGTGCTCGGCGCGGCGATGGCGACGCATCTGTTCCACGGGGAAAAAGCATGACACGATTCGCCCCCAAATTCACGACGACCCTGCTGGCGGCGGCGACTCTCGGCGGCTGCGCCAGCGGCGTCGTGCCGGCGGCGCGCCCGGCGACGTTCGTGCCGGTGCCGGGTGGTGGCGGCGCGATGCTGACAAAGGTGATGGGGCAGACCGGGCCTGCGCTGACGGCGATGTTCGGCGCGCCGATCGCCGACGTGCGCGAGGGCGACGCGCGCAAGCTGCAATATGGCAATGCGACCTGCGTGCTCGACGCCTATCTCTATCCCAAGGGCAAGAGCGAGCCGGTGGTCAGCTATGTCGATGCGCGCCAGACCGACGGCAGCCCGATCGACCGGGCGAGTTGCGTAGGCGCGTTGCAGATCGGCAAACGGAAGTAAGGCGTGGCCGGTGCGGTGACCGGCCACGCTCGCGCGTTTCAACAACCGTTGCGATAGTTCTGCGCCCGGTCGTGCTTCTGGTCGAGGCTCTTGCCGAGCAGACCCCCACCGACCGCACCCAGTACCGTGCCGAGCGTACCGCCACCGAGCACCGAGCCGAGCACTGCGCCACCCGCGCCGCCGGCGATCAGGCCGGTGGTGCCGCTGGAGCGGCGGCAATCCTGATAATACCGGCGGTGGTTGCCGCGATAATAGCGCCCGTCGTCATCATAGTGGCGCTGATATTGCGCGCGATCATCATAGCCGTAACGCTGCGCTTCGGCGGGTGCCGCGATGCCCATCGGCATGATCACGGCGGCGGCAAGGGCTGCTGCGGCGAATTTCTGCTTCATCATCGTACGTCTCCTTCGATGCGATGAAGACTGTCTACGACTCGAGGGCTGCAACCATGCTGAACCGGCTGTGCAACGTTCGTTCAGCTTTCGGGCCGGTTCGGACGTGCTTCGTGCGGCCCGCCATATCGGCGCTCAGTGTGGCCGGAACTGGCGGATATCGACGACGTTGCCGGCCTGCGCGATGCCCTCGATGCGGCGGACGTCGGCCTCCAGCACGCCGAACAGGGTGACGCTGCCCAGCACGCTTTCGCCGGTATCGATCCGCACGCCCTCAACCGAAGTGCTGAGCGCGAGCGGCGCGAGCAGCCGGCGCGCCTCGACGCGCACGCCGCGATGGAGCAGCACCGCGATCGTGCCGTTGCCCGCGACGATCGCGGCGGCGCCATCACCGCTGACCAGCCCGGCGCGGCCGATGAAGCCGGCGAGCCGTTCCTCGGCCATGCTCCGCGCCTTGTCCACGTCAGTGAGCTTGCCCTCGTCGCGCCGGAGCTTGCGCGCGTACCAGGCAAGCGCGATCACCGCCGCCAGCGCAGCGGCGATCTGATACCAGCGCAGGCCGAGCAGGAAATCCATCAGGCTCCTTTCACGCCCTGCCCGACAAAGCCTCTAGCAGCGGGCGCAGTCCGTTGAGGTCATACCCCGCCTCGCGCCCCTTGGCGATCAGCACGTCGGGGTCGCGGCCCTGCTTGGCCTGCGCGAGCGCCCACAGATTGCACGATCGCGTGCCCGAGCGACAAAAGGCCAGCACCGGCCCGCCGGCGCTGTCCAGCGCTTCCACCATCGCGTCGATCTGCGGGTGGGAGAAGCCGGCCTGGGTGACCGGGATCTCGGTATAGGCGAGGCCAGCCGCCTCGGCGGCGGCGCGGACGGCCGCACCCTCGGGCTGGCCGGCATCCTCGCCATCGGGGCGATTGTTGACGATTCCGACGAAGCCGGCGGCAGCGATGTCGGCCACGTCTTCGGGGGATATCTGCGGGGCGACTGAAACCGAGTCGTCGATTTTGCGTATCATGGGGTTAATCCATCCTCTCGCTCATCCGCGTAACACCTCGAGGAAGGCGTCGCCATAGGTCTCCAGCTTGCGCGCGCCGATGCCGGTGATGTGCGCGAGCGCGGCGCGACTGGTGGGCTTGAGCGTGGCCATTTCGCGCAGCACCGAATCGTGGAAGATGACATAGGGCGGCACTTGCGCGGCCTGCGCCAGCTCGCGCCGTTTCGCGCGCAGCGCCTCGAACAAAGGATCGCCCGCCGGGTTCTCCGCCGCCGCGCCGCGCCGACGCCGCTCGCGCTTGGGCTGGACGAGCAGTGAGACGGTCGTCTCACCTTTGAGGATGCCGCGCGCTTCGGGGCCGAATTCGAGTCCGCCGAAATCGTTGGTGCGCAAAGCGTCGCGGAGCAGGAGCGCGCGCGATACCGGCTTGATGAGCGCGGCTTCCTCAGAGCTTGAGGCGATGCCGAACACGCCGAGCGCCTCGTGCCCGTTCATCAGGCTGCGCTCGCTCGACTGGCCGGTCAGGATGCTTTCGATATAGCCGACGCCAAAGCTCTGACCCGTGCGAAACACGGCGGAGAGGAATTTCCTCGCCACCTCCGTCGCATCGATCGCGCCGGGCGGGTTGAGGCAATTGTCGCAATTGCCGCAGGTATCGGGCGCGGGGTCACCAAAGTGGCGGAGCAGGATCTGGCGGCGACAGGTCGGCGTCTCGACCAGTGCGCCGAGCGCGGTTAGGCGCGCGCGCTCGCCGGGCTGGCGGTGCGGCTCGACCTCGCCGATGCGCTGGCGGGCCTTGGCGAAATCCTCCGCGCCCCAGAACAGATGCGCGATCGACGGGTCACCGTCGCGCCCGGCGCGGCCGGTTTCCTGATAATAGCCCTCGATCGACTTGGGCAGGCCGGCGTGCGCGACAAAGCGGACGTCGGGCTTGTCGATGCCCATCCCGAACGCGACCGTCGCGACGATCACCATGTCCTCGGAGGCGACGAAATCGGCCTGGTTGCGGGCGCGGACGGCGGGATCGAGCCCGGCGTGATAGGGACGGACCTTACGCCCGGTCGAGGCGAGCCGCTCGGCGAGTTGCTCCACCCCTTTTCGGGTCTGCGCATAGACGATGCCCGGCCCCGGCTGCTCGGCGACGATGTCGGCGATCTGGCGGGTGATATTGTCCTTGGGGCTGATCCGATACTGGATGTTGGGCCGGTCGAACCCCGCGACGATCATGCCGTCGTGGGGGATGCCGAGCTGTTCGAGGATGTCGGCGCGGGTGTGCGCGTCGGCGGTCGCGGTCAGCGCGAGCCGGGGGACGTGCGGGAAGGCGTCGAGCATCGTCCGCAACAGGCGGTAATCCGGGCGGAAATCATGCCCCCATTCGGAGACGCAATGCGCCTCGTCGATCGCGAACAAGGCGAGCGGGGACTGGCCGAGCAGATTGCGGAACGATTCGTTCGAGGCGCGTTCGGGCGCGACATAGAGCAGGTCGAGCTCGCCACGCCGGAAGCGCGCGATCGTCTCCATCTGATCGGTATCGACCGAGGTGAGCGTCGCGGCGCGGATGCCGATCGCGGTAGCGGCGCGGAGCTGGTCGTGCATCAGCGCGATCAGCGGCGAAACGACGACGCAGGTGCCGTCGAGCGCCACCGCCGGCAACTGGTAGCAGAGCGACTTGCCCGCGCCGGTCGGCATCACCGCGAGCGTGTTCTCGGCGGCGAGCACGCGGCTGACCACCTGTTCCTGCACGCCGCGGAAACCGGGGAAGCCGAAGGTGGATTGGAGGATGGGAAGCGGATCGATCACGCGCCCGATTAGGCGCTTCGCGGCTACCCTGTCGAGCCTTTGGAAGAACCGCGCGCCATCATGCCATCGACCAGCAACTCCAGCGTAGCCTCCACCGCCCCCCGGTGCAGCGCGCCCACTTTCGCGTCGAGCAGCAGCGTGGCGAGGCCGTGGACCAGGCCCCACGCGGCGAGCGTCGCGGGCTCGGCGCGATCGGGCGCGATCTGCGCGACTCGGTTGGCGAGCACGGTGTAGGCGGTCTCGCCCTCGGGCACGCCGCCGGTTTTCTCGCGCGAGAACATCAACCGGAACAGCGCCGGGTGCGCCAGCGCGAAATCGACATAGGCGCGGCCTTGCGCGACCAGGGCGGCGCGCGAGTCAGGCGTGTCATCCGCCGCGAGCAGCCGCGTGCGCAACGCGGCGAACCCCTGATCCGCGACGGCGGCGAGCAGCGCGGCGCGGTCGGCGAAATGCCGGTAGGGCGCCATCGCGGAGACGCCGGCGGCGCGGGCGACTTCACGCAAACTCGGCGAACCCTCGCCGGCATCGAGAAGCGTCAGCGCCGCCGTGACGAGCGCCGCGCGCAAATCGCCATGATGATAGGTCTCAGCCATGTTTACATCGTATACTTATAGGGTTATGTGTACGGCATATACATTGGAGCCGTGGCCATGCAAAATTCGGTGAAGCGCGAATCGATCGATCTCTCCGCCCTGCCCGATCTCGTCGTGGTGATGCTCGGCTTCCGGGTGCGCCGGTGGCGTGGGGTGCTGTCGATCCTGCGGATCGGACGCGGGCTGTCGGCGATCCGGCAGAACAAGCCGGACGGGCTGCTCCACGACGAGCAATGCTTTTATTCGCTCACCCATGTCGGCATCCGCCAATATTGGCGCGACTACGAAAGCCTCGAACGCTTCACGCGCAGCGAGCCGCACGCGACCTGGTGGCGCGATTTCCTGCGCGATAGCGGCGGCGCCGGCTTCTGGCACGAGGCGTACCGGATGAGCGGCGGGATGGAGGGTGTCTATGTCGATATGCCCGCGCCCATAGGCTTCGGCCATTTCGCGCCGTCGCGCGATCCGCGCGGGCCGTTCCTGTCGGCGCGCGCGCGGATCGAGGCGGGGCGCGTCGCTGCCTGACGCCGCACTCTTTCGGGTGCCGGCGGTTTATGCGACACGGCCTGATGCCTGACGTTACTGACAATCGCTCCGAACATGAGTTCGAACTCGTCGTCGACGGCCACCGCGCCGTGGCCGCCTATCAGATGGAGGACGACACGATCGTCTTCACGCACACCATCGTGCCGGAGGCGATCGAAGGACGTGGCGTGGGTTCGCGGCTGATCCGCGCGGCACTCGATTCGGCACGCGACCGCAAGCTCAAGGTCATCCCGCAATGCCCGTTCGTGGCGGAGTACATCAAGCGCCATCCGGAATATCGCGACCTGCTTTGAGGCTTTTGTTCCCCCGCGAAGGCGGGGGTCCAGAGCCACAGGCGCTGCGTTCGTAGCTCTGGACCCCCGCCTTCGCGGGGGAACGGTTTGGCGCGGGCGAACCGATGCTGTTGCCCTGCCCGCCTCGGCTCGCTAGGGGCACAGGATGGAACCGCAGGTCGGCATCATCATGGGTAGCACCTCCGATTGGGAGACGATGCACCACGCCGCCGATCTGCTGAGCGATCTCGGAGTCGCGCACGAAACCAAAGTGGTTTCAGCGCATCGCACGCCGCAGCGGCTCTATGAGTATGCTGAAGCGGCGGCGGGGCGTGGCCTCAAGGTCATCATCGCCGGTGCCGGCGGCGCGGCGCATCTGCCGGGCATGACGGCGGCGCTAACGCATTTGCCGGTGCTCGGCGTGCCGGTGCAGTCCAAGGCGTTGAGCGGTCTCGACAGCCTCTATTCGATCGTCCAGATGCCGGCGGGGATTCCGGTCGGCACGCTCGCGATCGGCAAGGCCGGCGCCAAGAACGCCGCCTTGCTCGCCGCCGCGATCCTCGCGCTGGGCGACCCGGCGCTTTCGGAGCGGTTGCAGGCGTGGCGTGCCGCGCAAACCGACGGCGTCGCGACCGACCCGGCGTGATGCCTCACGATTTCCGTTCGTCCCGAACGACGTCGAAACATAGGAACGCTGAAGCGGTGCGCGCATGACTCCCCTCCCCCCCGGCTCGACCATCGGCATCCTCGGCGGCGGGCAGCTCGGGCGCATGCTCGCGGCGGCTGCGGCACAGCTCGGCTATCGCACCCACGTCCTCGCGCCCGACGCCGAGAGCGTCGCCGCGCAGACCGCATCGAGCTTCACCCGCGCCGATTATCACAGCCGAATCGTGCTCGATGAGTTCGCCGCGATCACCGATGTCGTCACCTATGAGTTCGAGAATATCGCGCTCGACCCGATCGTCTATCTCGCCGCCAAGGTGCCGGTCCATCCCGCGCCCGCCGCGCTCGGCGTCGCGCAGGACCGCGCCGAGGAGAAGAGCTTCGTCGCCGAACTGGGGGGCCGCACCGCGCCCTGGGCGAAGGTTGAGACGCTCGATGACTTGCGCGCCGCCATCGCCACGATCGGCACGCCAGCGATCCTGAAAACGCTGCGGCTCGGCTATGACGGCAAGGGCCAGGTGCGGCTCCACAGCGCCGACGAGGCCGAGGCGGCGTGGAACGCGATCGGCGGGCGGCCGGCGATCCTCGAAGGATTCGTTGCGTTCAGCCACGAATTTTCGATCATCCTCGCGCGGCGTGGCGACGGCGCGATGGTCAGCTATCCGCCGCCGTGGAACGAGCACAAAGACGGCATCCTCGCGCGCTCCTCGCTGCCTGCGCCTGCCGAGATCGCCGCACAGTGGGGCGAGGCGGCGGCACTGGCCGGGCGGATCGCCGACCGGCTCGGCTATGTCGGCGTGCTGGCATGCGAATTCTTCGCCGGCGCCGATGGCCCAGTGTTCAACGAGATGGCGCCGCGCGTCCACAATTCGGGGCATTGGTCGATCGAGGGCGCGGTGACGTCGCAGTTCGAGAACCATATCCGCGCGATCTGCGGGCTGCCGCTCGGCGACACCGGCCTGACCGCGCCGAGCGTGGTGATGGACAATCTGATCGGTGCCGAGGCGAACACCTGGGCGGACATCCTCGCCGAACCCGGCGCACACCTCCACCTGTACGGCAAGGAAGTGCGGCCGGGCCGCAAGATGGGGCATGTGACGCGAATCGGCCGCGTTTAGACGCGCTCTCGCGTCAGGCGTCTTCGAGTTGCGGGCGCGGCGGATGCAGGCGCAGCCGCCCGACCCGGCGGGTATCGGCTTCGGTGACTTCGATCGTCCAGCCGCTCGGATGCGCGATGCACGTACCCACTTCGGGGACATGCCCCGCCAGCACCGCCGCCAGTCCGCCGATCGTATCGATGTCGCCATCGACTTCGGCGAGGCGTGGGTCGATCAGGTCGCCGACATCCTCGAGTTCGGCGCGCGCGTCCGCCTCCCAGCCGCCGCCATCGATCGGCACGAGCAGCGCCGCCGGCGCCTCGTCATGCTCGTCCTCGATATCGCCGACGATCTCCTCGATCAGATCCTCGATCGTGACGAGGCCCTCGGTGCCGAAATATTCGTCGAGCACGATCGCGAGATGGACTCGCTTGGTCCGCATGTCAGCGAGCAGATCGAGCGCACCGCGCGACATCGGCACGTAGAGCGGCTCCCGGATGAGGCCCATGATCGTATCGGGATGTGGCGCGCCGGTCGCGAGGATGTTGAAGACATCCTTGATGTGGACCATGCCCGTGATCGTATCGAGCTTTTCCTTATAGACCGGGATGCGGCTGTGCCCGGCTTCGGCGAACAGCTTGACCAGATCGGCGAAGCTGGTGCGCTCTTCGACCGCGACGATGTCGGCGCGCGGCACCCCGATATCGCCCGCATCGCGCTCGCCGAAATGGAGAAGGTTGCGCACCATCTGCCGTTCCAGCGGGGAAAGATCGCCGGTGGCATCGGGCGCTGGATCGCCCTCGTGCGCGTCGATCACGTCTTCGAGCTGGGTACGGAGCGATTCATCGCCGCTGTCTCCGAAGATCAGCGCCTTGAGATTCTTCCAGATGCCGCCCTCGTGATGGGCGGGGTCGCCGGCCTGCGCGCCGGTGCTGGTGGTACTATGGCTAATACCATTACTGGGGCCGTCGGCCATGGCGGTCGTTTCAGTCCTCGCGAATGAGATATGGGTCGGCAAGTCCGAGCGACTTGAGCGCATCGGTTTCGATCGCCTCCATCGTTTCGGCCTCATCCTCGACCATATGGTCGTATCCTAGCAGATGCAGCGTACCATGCACGATCAAATGCGTGGCGTGATCGACAAGAGTAATGCCGCGCTCCTCGGCTTCGGCCGCGCAGACGCCGTAGGCGAGCACGATGTCGCCGAGCAGCACTTCGCCATCGTCGCTATTCTGCCCGATCGTTTCGAGCAGATCGGGCTGCACCATCGGGAAGGACAGCACGTTGGTCGGCTTGTCCTTGTGGCGATATTGCGCGTTGAGGTGCTGGACCTCGGCGTCATCGGTAAGACGAACCGACACCTCGAACAGCGCCTCGGTGGTGAGGATTTCGCCATTGGGGGTCCGCTCGATCGCGACGGTCGCCGCGCGGTGCGCGAGCGCGTCCCAATCGTGATCGGGCCAGACGCTTTCAGCGGAAACGGCGATTTCGAGCATCAGGCAAGGTCCGTATGTGAGAAGTCATCACCCTTGTAGAGCAAGCGGGCGTTGTTGGCCTTGGCGCAGGCATAGGCGAAGCAATCGCCCATGTTGAGTTTTGCGGGATGACCCGTACCCTTGCCGTAAAGGCGATGGGCTTCAATTGCGAGTCGCTCCTCGATCTCGCCGATCGGTATCATTCGAAAGCCAAGATCCTCAAGCCACCGATGGATCGCTTCGCCAGCCTCAACGATATCGACGACCCGAATACGAGCGATCGCCCGAACTGCTTCCCATGCTCCGGTCGCGCAATAGAGCTTATTGTCGTGCTGATCGAGCGTATCAATCAGCGCATCGCAATCCTCCTCCAGCGCCATCATAGCGACAAGGGCCGATGCATCGACGAGAATGGTCAATCCTCATCCTCGTCGTTGAGACTATCGTAGAACGCCTTGTCCGCCACAAGACCCGTCTTTTGCAACAAGCCGGGGTGGTCACGCCACAACTTGTCCAGCGAGGCCCGGACGGATGAGCCCGAGGTCTTTCGATCCAATTCGGCTTCGCGTGCCACAGCCAGTTCATGCACCAGCGCAGTCTTGGTCACGCCGGATCGCTTGGCAAGCCGCGTCACCAACGCAGCGGTTTCTGCATCCTTGATATAGAGTGACGCCATTTCAGCCTCCACGGGATATCCTAAATATAATCTGGGATATCCCTGAGATCAACCGTCCACACCCTCATACGCCTCGACGATCCGCCCTACGATCGGATGGCGCACCACGTCGCTCGCGCCGAACCGGCAGATCGACAGGCCCTCGACGCCCTCCAGACGCTTGACCGCATCGTTGAGGCCGCTTGACGCCATACCGCCGGGCAAATCGGTCTGCTTGGGATCGCCGCACACCACCATGCGGCTGTTCTCGCCGAAGCGGGTCAGGAACATCTTCATCTGCGCGGGGGTGGTATTCTGCGCTTCGTCGAGGATGATGAACGCATCCGCCAGCGTGCGCCCGCGCATGAAGGCGATCGGCGCGATCTCGATCTCGCCGCTGGCGATGCGCCGCTCGACCTGCTCGGCGGGCAGGCAGTCGTTGAGCGCATCGTACAAGGGGCGCAGATAGGGATCGACCTTCTCCTTCATGTCGCCGGGCAGGAAGCCGAGCTTCTCGCCCGCCTCCACCGCTGGACGCGACAGGATCAGCCGCTGGATGCTGCCGGTGATGAGCTGCGCGACCGCTTGCGCGACGGCGATATAGGTCTTGCCGGTGCCAGCTGGCCCGAGCGCGAAGATGATGTCGTTGCCCAGCAGTTCGCGCATGTAATGCGCCTGCGCGACGGTGCGCGGCACGATCGTCTTCTTGCGCGTGCGGATCATGATCTGCGGCGGGCCACCGCGATCCTCGGCGCGGATGATGCCGGTCAGCATCGGCTCGGCCGACATCGCGATCACCGCCTCGACCAACCCGGCATCGACCACTTCGCCGCGCACGATGCGGTTGTACAGCGCATGCAGAACGTCGCGCGCGGAGGCGACCGCCTCGGCGGTGCCCTCCAGCCCGACCTTGTTGCCGCGCGCGGTGATGTACACCCCGAGCCGGCTTTCGAGCAGCAGCAGGTTCTGGTCGAACTCCCCGAACAATTGCGCCATCAACTGCGGGCGATCGAACACGACTTCGGCGCGGCTACGCTCGCCGGCTTGGGCGGGGACGGGCTTTCGGCTCATGCGGGTCCTTCGGTTACGGGAAGGAGAGCGCGCCGACGCTCGCAGCCGCTGCGCAACGCGCATCGGGGCTGACGACAAGGAGGGCGGTTACGCTGCATCCAGGCCGGAGTTTGGCAGATCACGGCGGCTCGCGACAGGGGGAAAGCGCGTCGCCCGCGCCAATCTTATTGCGCCAAGTGGGAGACGGCCGCCGCTACCTGCGAAACAGCACGAGCGACACCCCGGACAGGATGATGCGCGCCACGCCCAGCCCGGCATAGAGCCACAGCCCGATCCGCGTGCGACGCCACGCCGGCCCGGTTTCCTCGAGGAAAAGCGCTTGGCCGTCCTCAGGCAGCAACGTCGAGCCTTGCGCGTTTGAAGACTTCATCCTCACCCCCGTGTGCCTGATCCAGGATCATACCCGTCACCGAGTTCGGCCCGGCGGCGGTGATTTCGACAGCGACGAGATCGCCGATCGTCGCATCACCGATGACGTGAACCGATTGCAACCACGGGCTTTTGCCGATGAGCTGACCGGGCAGTTTGCCCTTGCGCTCCATCAGCACGGTGCAGCGGCGGCCTACGCTCGCCGCGTTGAACGCGGCCTGATCGCGGTTGAGCGCGGCTTGTAAACGCTGGAGCCGCTCGTCCATCACCTCCGCCGCGACCTGATCGGCCATGCCGGCGGCGGGCGTGCCGGGGCGCGGCGAATATTTGAAGCTGAACGCCTGCGAATGGCCGACCGCATCGACGAGGCTCAGCGTCTCGGCGAAATCGGCCTCGGTCTCGCCGGGGAAGCCGACGATGAAGTCGCCCGACAGCGCGATATCCGGCCGCACCGCGCGCACCCGGTCGAGCAGGCGCAGATACGAATCGCGCGTGTGGCTGCGGTTCATCGCCTTGAGGATGCGGTCGCTGCCCGATTGCACCGGCAGATGCAGGAACGGCATCAGCTTCTCGATATCGCGATGCGCCTCGATCAGCCCCTGCGCCATGTCGTTGGGGTGGCTGGTGGTGTAGCGGATGCGGTGCAGCCCGGCGATGTCGGCGAGCGCGGTGATCAGATCGTGCAGGCCCCATTTCCCTTTGGGACCGTCATCTTCCCACGCATTGACGTTCTGGCCGAGCAAAGTGATTTCCTTCGCGCCGGCATCGACCAGCGCCTTGGCCTCGTCGATCACCTGCATCCAGCCGCGTGAAACTTCGGCGCCGCGCGTGTAGGGAACGACGCAATAGGTGCAGAATTTGTCGCAGCCTTCCTGAACGGTCAGGAAGGCACTTGGCGCGACGCGGCGGCGCGGCGGCAAATGGCCGAACTTGAGATCGACCGGCATGTCGGTGTCGAGCGCCGACTCACCCCGCGCCGCACGCGCGACCAGATCGGGCAAATTGTGATACGCCTGCGGGCCGACCACAACATCGACCTTCGCGCGCCGCACGATCTCGGCGCCCTCTGCCTGCGCGACGCAGCCGGCGACCGCGATCAAAGGGTCGGAGCCGTGTTTGCGCAACCGGCCGATGTCCGAATAGACCTTCTCGGTCGCCCTCTCGCGGATGTGGCAGGTGTTGAGCACGACGAGATCGGCGGCATTGGCGTCGTCGGTCGCGGTGAGGCCCTGGTCCGCCATGATCTCGGCCATGCGATCACCGTCATAGACGTTCATCTGGCAGCCGAACGACTTGACGTGGAAGGTCTTGGGGAAGGGTTTCATGATGGGCGCTTCATAGTCATCGCGGCGCCTATGCACAAATCATGGCAGCACGGCGGCTCGATCGGGGGCTTGATCGGCCATGCGCGCCCAGGCGTCATGCCCCGCGAAGACCGGCACGGGATGGCCGAGCAAATTCGCCAGCGCCGCCTCGATCCGCCGCCGGCTTTCCGCCGCGATCGCCTTGCGGCCGGGGAAGTCGCGCGGGTGGAAGGGTTCGAGGAAATGCACCACGACCGGGAAGCTGCCGCGCCGGGCGAGCACGCGCGCGGCATTGTCCTTGCCGCTTTCATCGCCGAGCCAGCCGATCTCGATGCCGACATCGCCGTAATCGACCAGCACAGGCTGGACCATCACGCCCGGCGGCGGCGGTTCGAGCACCTTGAGCATCGAGGTCTTGAACGGCAGCAGCGAGCGACCGTCCTCGGTGGTGCCTTCGGGGAAAACCGTGACCGACCAATTCTCGGCGAGCGTCTCGCGCAGCGCGTTGATCTGCCCCGCCACGCCGAGCCGATCCTCGCGCTCGACGAAGACGGTGCGGTTGAGCGAGGAGAGCCAGCCGACCACCGGCGCATCGCGAATCTCGGCCTTGGCGACGAACGCGGTGCCGCTCGCACCCGCGATCGCCGGGATGTCGATCCAACTGACGTGATTCGCGATGTAGAAGACATCGCGCTTGAGTGGCACGCCGGCGACGCGAACCCGCGCGCCGCTCACCCGCCCCGCCCCCGCCAGGAACATGCGCGGCCACGGCGAGGACAAACGCACCAGCCGCCAGAGATAGTGCAGCGGCACCGTCACCAGCGCGAGACCGAAGAGCATGGCGACGCGACGCCACAGCCGCAGTTTGCCGGTGACGCTCAACGGCACTGGCCGCCCGGCGGCGGCGGCGAGGCGCTCCGGGCTCAGCAGGCGCGGCCTCAGACCTTGCGGTCGATCGCGACGCCGTACAATTCCATGCGATGATCGACGAGCCGGAAGCCGAGCCGCTCGGCGATCGTCTTCTGCAATTGTTCGAGTTCGGGATCGACGAATTCCAGAACCTTGCCGGTCTCGACATCGATCAGGTGATCGTGATGCGCCTCGGGCGCCGGCTCATAGCGCGAGCGGCCGTCGCCGAAATCGTGACGGTCGAGAATGCCGGCCTCCTCGAACAGCCGGACCGTGCGGTAGACGGTGGCGATCGAGATGCCGGGGTCGATTGCGGACGCGCGTTCGTAGACGCGCTCCACATCGGGATGGTCATCCGCTTCGGAGAGGACGCGGGCGATGACGCGCCGCTGTTCGGTGATGCGAAGGCCCTTTTCATTACAAAGAGCTTCGATGTCGATTTTGCGGGGCATGAGGGCGTTCTAAGCGCTTCGCGGCCTCGGATAAAGAGGGCGCGTCCAATTCTTCGCGAACGCGAAAAAGGGCGGCGTCGGCACATGCCGCCACCGCCCCTTGGATCGGATCAGCGCGTCGCGACCTTGCGGCGCTTGGTGCCGAGGCCGATCTTCTTGGCGAGCGTGCGACGCTGTTCGGCGTAGCTCGGCGCGACCATCGGATAGTCGGCGGGAAGATTCCACTTGGCGCGATATTGCTCCGGGGTCATCTGGTAGTGCGTCATCAGATGCCGCTTGAGCATCTTGAGCTTCTTACCATCCTCAAGGCAGACGATATAGTCGGGCTTGATCGACGAGCGCACCGAAACGGCTGGCTCCTGCTTGATTTCGGGCGTCGGCGCAGGGCCGCCAAGACCGGCCAACGCACCATGCACGTTGGCGATGAGAACGGGAATATCCGAGACCGCGACGCTATTGTTGCTGACATGTGCAGCGACAATATCGGCGGTGAGCGTGACCAGCGTTTCCTGAAGTTCCAATTGCGTATCCATATCTTACCTTTGACCCATCTGAGCTACTGTTATCGAAGCTCTCAGCGTGCCTATTCTCGCTTGCCGGCAGAAGCGCAAGCGACAATTTTGTCATGAATCGGTATTATATGGCTAATTCGCGACGAAACGTAAAAGCATCAAAGGCATGGCCGTCAGAACCGCGATAGTAACGGCGACGTTCACCGACCTTGGCGAAGCCGGATTCGCTGTAGAGACGGATCGCCGCATTGCCCTCACGCACTTCAAGATGCAGGCTTTTCGCGCCACGGCTTACGCTGTCGGCGACGACCGAGCGCAACAACGCTGATCCGACGCCACGACGCCGAAAGCCGGGCATTGTCGCCAGCAGCAGCAGTTCGACCTCATCGACGACGATCCGGGACAGAGCGAAGCCAGCGGGTTCGTTGTCGATCGACGCGATCGTCAGCCATACGCCGGGCATCGACAGGATGCCGAGGCACTGGTTGCGGGTCCAGGCCTCGCCGTAGCGCGGATCGAACGCCGCCTGCATGATCGAATCAACCGTGCCGAGATCGACGGCGGTGCCGCTGCGCAGATCGACGCGGGTCAGCATCGTGCTCACGCCGCGATCGGCTTCGCATCGGGCGCGCGGCCGTAGAGCGGGACGGCGGCGAGCGTGGTGAAAGCCGCCGGCAGCAGCAGCGCATCGGCGGCGCGGGGCAGCGCGTCGGCATCGCTGTGCGAAGGATCGATTCCGGCGAGCAGACGGACGCCGCTGCCGACCGCGAACCGCCCTTCCAGCGCGGCGAGCGCCGCTTCGGGACGAAGCGAAACGAGGTTGCTACGCGCCTGAAGCGGCGCATCGAAAATCTGCATGAACACCTCGCCATGCCCACCCTCGATGATGGTCGCGAGCGTGGGCGTGCCGGGATCGCGCGCGAACGCAGCGGCGGCGAGCAGCGGCAGCGACGAGAAGCCGCCGAGGCTCGCTCCCCAGCCGAGCGCGAGCGCGCGCGCCGCCGCGATGCCGACGCGCACGCCGGTGAAGCTGCCGGGGCCGCAATCGACGAGAATATGCTGCGCGCGCCCTCCATCGGGCAAGGCGGCGATCATCGGCAGCAGCCGCTCGGCATGGCCGCGCCCGACCACCTCATGCCCGGCGGCTATGACCGCGCTGTCTTGCAGCAGGGCGACCGAGCAAGCGGCAGTCGCGGTTTCGATGACGAGCGTGCGCAAACCCGGTTCAGACGATCCGGTTGAACGTTTCGAACGGCGGGCGCGGCGAGCGGTCGAAGATCGTCGCGGGATCGCCAACGCCGAGCGTGGCGATGAAGTTCGAGGTGATGTTGGGCGTGTCGGCGAAGAACGCCGCATCGACCGCGGCATTGTCGAAGCCCGACATCGGCCCCGTACCGAAGCCGAGCGCGCGCGCCGCCAAGATCAGATACGCGCCCTGCAACGACGAATTGCGCAGCGCGGCTTCCTTGCGGGCCGCCACCTTGTCATCACCGGCGAACCACGCGCGGGCGTCGGCATGCGGGAACAATGTCGGCAGATGCTCGTGAAAATCCGAATCCATGCCGATGATGACCGTCACCGGCGCCTTGCGGATCTTTTCGCCGTTGGTGCCGCTCGACAGCGCAGCGAGCTTTTCCTTCGATTCCGGCGTCGTACACCAGACCAGCCGCGCCGGCAGCATGTTGGCCGAAGTCGGCCCGAACTTCATCAGATCCCAGATCGCATGCAGATCAGCCTCGGTGACGGGCGCATCGGTATACCCGTTATAGCTGCGCGCCGACCGGAAGATCGTGTCCAGCGCGTCGTCGGACAGCTTGGCGGCCATAGAGATTCCTCGTGATGCTTGGCGTGAAGAAGGTGCGCGCGCCGGTCGTCAGACCGCGCGCACTTCGGTGACTTCGGGGACATAGTAGCGAAGCAGTTGCTCGATGCCGTTCTTCAGCGTCGCCGAGGACGACGGACATCCCGAACAGGCGCCCTGCATCTGGAGGAACACCTTACCCTTGTCGAAGCCGCGATAGATGATGTCGCCGCCATCGTTGGCGACGGCCGGGCGCACGCGCGTCTCGATCAGATCCTTGATCTGCGCGACGATGTCGGCATCCTCGGGATTGTCGGCGAAATCACCTTCGGCCGGAACCGAAATCTCGGCGGCGCTGCCGGCACGAAACAATGGCATCCCCGCACTGAAATGATCGAGCAGCAAGGCGAGCACATCGGGTTTCAACAGCGACCAGTCGCTGCCGGGGCCGGCAGTGACGGAAATGAAATCGCGACCGAAAAAGACGCCGGTGACATCGCCAAGACCGAACAGCGCGTCCGCCAGCGGAGACGCTTCGGCTTCTTCGGGCGTCGCGAAATCGCGCGTGCCGCTGTCCATCACGATGCGGCCCGGAAGAAACTTCAGGGTCGCGGGATTGGGTGTCGCTTCGGTTTCGATCAACATGCGCTGCATGTGGCGTGGCGTTACGGCCGGATCAAGGCTGATGTGGGAAAGCTTCTCTTTCCGGCGCGCGCCCCAAAGCCACATCACGCACCCGTTTTCTTGATCGTTTCGTTCCAGATCAAAATGTTGTCGCGCGCTTCCTGAACGAAGGCCGAACGGCGGATCAGCCGCAACACCAGATCCGCCACGATTCTGCCAGGGCGGCGCAGCGGCCGGGCGAACTGGATCAGCAGCACGACTCGCGTTCCGCTGGTGTCGTTCCAGACTTCGTGACTGTAGGTATCGTCGAACACCAAAGTCTCGCCCTCGGCCCAGCGCACGATCCGGTCGCCGATCCGCATCCGCACGTCGCCGTCACGCGGCACGATCAGCCCGAGGTGGCAGGTCAGCAGCCCCTTGGTGACGCCGCGATGATCGGGGATGTGCGTACCCGGCGCAAGGATCGAGAAGACCGCAGTGTTTAGGCCCGGTATCCGCGCCACCGCCGCCGCCGTGGCCGGGCAGCGCGCGATATTCTCGTCGATCGCGCAGCCATAGCCGGACAGGAAGAACGACTTCCACTGGCCGACGCGGGCGATCGCACGGTGATCGGGCGAGATCGTCGCGAGGCTCGGCGCGGCATCGCCCTGCAAGGCGATGGCGAGCGCCTCGTCGCGGATCGCGCGCCAGTTTTCGCGCAAGGGCGCGGTCCAGGCGAAATCGCGCACGTCGAGTACCGGATCGTTCGTCACCAGCGACGAGGTGGCGATCAGCCGGTCGAACACGCCACGCAGCCGCTTGCCGATTCGGATCGCGAGCGGCCGGTTGCGCTCGGCACAGAGCGGCAATTCCAAGGTCGAACGTGCCGGCGCGCGTGCCGCCACCACGTCATGCTGGGGCGTACTGCTGGAAATCGGCCCGATCGGGCGAATGGATGATTTGATATCGGTACGCACGACGCTGCCAGAACCCCCTGGAACTTCCGGCGCGCGAACGCCGTCGGAGGAATGGCTAATCGCGATCTGGGTCTGAAACATGGCGGACATATCGGTTTCGCAGGCGCTTTGTGGTGGAAACGGGGCCGCTGGCGGTGTCCGGCCAAGGTCGCTAGGGTCTCATCATGTTGTTGCTATCGCGCGTGACGCGCCCCCTTATCGCCTATGGCCTGATTGCCACCCTCATCACCGGCATGTCGCCGACGCTGGCGGGACAGACCGCACCGGCACCAGCCGCCGCCGACAGTCCCGAAAGCGCAATCGCGAGTCGGGATGCGTGGCTCTACAAGGGCAGCGACATCGCGCCCGATCCCGCCTGGCATTTCGGCACGCTCAAGAACGGCCTGCGCTATGCGGTGCGCAAGAACGGCGTGCCGCCCGGGCAGATCTCGGTGCGCGTCCGCATCGACGCGGGTTCACTCTACGAGCAGGACAGCGAGCGCGGCTTCGCGCATCTGATCGAGCATCTGTCGTTCCGCGGCTCGAAATACGTGCCGGACGGCGAGGCCAAGCGCATCTGGCAGCGGATGGGCACGACCTTCGGTTCGGACACCAACGCGCAGACCACGACGACGCAGACGGTTTTCAAGCTCGATCTGCCCTCGGCGACGCCGGCCGGGATCGACGAGAGCATCAAGATCATGTCGGGCATGGTCTCCGCCCCCAATATCACGCCGGAAGCGCTCAACGCCGAACGCCCCGCCGTGCTCGCCGAACAGCGCGAACAGCCGGGCGCGCAGGTGCGCTTCCTCAACGCGCTCAACGCGACGCTGTTCGCAGGGCAACCGCTCGCCGACCGCTCGCCGATCGGCAACATCAAGACGCTTGAGGCGGCGACCGCCGACAGCGTGCGCGCCTTCCATGATCGCTGGTATCGCCCCTCGCGCGTGCTGGTGTCGATCGCCGGCGATGCCGATCCGGCGACGATCGAGCCGATCATCGCCAAATATTTCGGCGGCTGGCAGGGCATCGGCCCCGCGCCCGCAGACCCCGATTTCGGCACGCCCGACGCCAAGCAGCCGACCGCCGCGACGATCGTCGAGCCGAGCCTGCCGACGCGAATCACGCTCGCGGTGGTGCGGCCGTGGCATTTCAACAACGATACGATCCTGTTCAACCAGGCCCGGCTGGTCGATCAGATCGCGCTCGCGATCATCAACCGGCGGCTCGAGGCGCGCGCACGCGCCGGCGGCAGCTATATCGCCGCGCAGGCTGCGCTCGACGATCCCTCGCGCTCGGCCAACGTGACGATCGTGTCGATCCTGCCGGTCGGCAACGCCTGGGAAGCCGCGCTTCGCGATGTCCGCTCGGTGATCGCCGCCGCGCAGGCGCATGCGCCGACCCAGGCCGAGATCGACCGCGAGCTTGCCGACCTCGAAGTCAGCTTCCGCACCAGCGTCGAGACCGCGCGCGCCGAAGCGGGATCGAAGGAAGCCGACGACATGGTGCAGGCGCTCGACATCCGCGAGACGACCACCGCGCCGGATACGATCCTCAAGGTCTATCACGATGCCGTCGCCAAGAAGATGTTCAACCCCGCCGCCGAACTCGCCTCAACCAAGCGCGTGTTCCAGGGCACCGCGACGCGCGCGCTGCTGAGCCTGCAAACGCCCGACGATGGCGCCACGGCCAAACTCACCACCGCGCTGACCGCCAAGGTCTCGGCGGTCGGCCGGAGCCGTGCGCAGGGCGCAGTGTCATTCGCGAAGCTGCCCGCGCCGGGCGGCAAGCCCGCGACGATCGTCTCGCGCGAGAAGGTGACGCGGTTCGGCCCGGACATGGATCTGACCAGCGTCGCCTATTCGAACGGTTCGAAGCTGATGGTCTATTCGACCAACGCCGAGGACAATCGTATCTACGTGCGCGTGCGCTTCGGCGGCGGCTACAACGCCCTGCCCGCCGACAAGGCGACGCCGGCCTGGGCAGCCGAGATGGCGCTGGTCGAGGGTGGCATCGGCAAGCTGCGCCAGGGCGATCTCGACCAGATGACCGCCGGTCGGGTGCTCGGGCTCGATTTCGATATCGACGACGACGCCTTCTCGCTGGCGGGCCAGACGTCGCCCGCCGACTTTGCCGACCAGATGCGACTGATGGCTGCCGAGCTGGCCGCACCGGGCTGGGACCCCAATCCGGTGCTGCGCGCGAAGAGCGTCGCGCTGGCGGGCTATGCCGGCCTCGGCGCGTCGCCGGGCGGCGTGCTGTCGCGTGACCTCGAACGGTTGCTGCGCGGTGGCGACCAGCGCTGGGGCTCACCGAGCCGCGCGCAGATCGAGGCGCTGACGCCGCAGTCGTTCCGCGCCTTGTGGGAACCGCTGATGAAATCCGGCCCGATCGAGGTGCAGGTGTTCGGCGACGTCCCCGCCGATCTCGCGATCGCGACCGTCGGCAAGACGATCGGCGCGCTGCCGCCGCGCGGCGCGGCCACCACGCCGCCGCCGCCGGTGCGCTTCCCCGCGCACAACACCACGCCGGTCGTGCTGACGCATGACGGCCCCGAGAACCAGGCGGCGGCGGTGATCGCCTGGCCGACCGGCAGCGGCGTCGAGGGGCTGACCGATTCGCGGCGGCTCGACGTGCTGGCGTCGATCTTCAGCGACCGGCTGTTCGACCAGCTCCGCTCGCAGGCGGGCGCGAGCTACAGCCCGAACGTATCGAGCACCTGGCCGGTCGGTCTGCCCGGCGGCGGGCGGATGGTCGCGGTCGGGCAGGTCACGCCCGAGAACGTGCCGCTGTTCTTCCGCCTGTCACGCAGCATCGCCGCCGATCTCGTCGCCAATCCGATCAGCGACGACGAGCTGAAGCGCACGATCGGGCCGATGATGCAGTCGATCATGCGCCAATCGACCGGCAACCAGTTCTGGATGCTCCAGTTGACCGGCGCATCCTATGATCCGCGCCGGATCGACGCGCTGGCGCGGCTGTACCACGACGTCTCGACGATGACGGCGGCGGATCTACAGGCGACAGCGCGCAAATATCTGCGGCCCGAGGCGGACTGGACGATGGACGTGGTGCCCAAGGCGGCGGCGAAATAGCGGGGGGTTTCCTGCCGCTGAGGTGTTGACGCGCGCCGACTTCGGGGCCACATGCCCAATCGGAACGATCTTGTCCGATTTGAGAACCGCTCGCAAATGCGCCTGTCCAGCCTGACCGATTATGCCGTCGTGATGCTGGCGGCCGCCGCCCGCCACTGCGGCGGGGCGGCGCGGCTCAACGCAACGTTGCTCGCCGAGGAAACCGGGCTGCCGCTGCCGACCGTGCAGAAATTGGTCAGCAAGCTCTCCGCCGCCGGACTGATCGAGAGCGCGCGCGGCACCGGCGGCGGCTTCCGCCTGTCGCGCCCGCCAGCGGCAATCACGCTCGCCGAGATCGTCGAGGCGATCGAGGGGCCGATCGCGCTGACCGCGTGCGTCGAACCAAGCGCGCATGAGTGTGCGATCGAGGGCGATTGCCGAGTCAAGCCGCACTGGAACGTGGTCAACGGCGCGGTGCGCGGCGCGCTGGCGAACGTGTCGCTCGCCAGCCTGTCTTCTCCCATCCCGCTTGCGAGAGGGGCTGTTCCAATCGCAGTCGAAACCCTTGGGGACACGCCCTCCCCTAACCCCTCCCGCGAGCGGGAGGGGAATTTGGTGAGGAACGCATAATGGCCACCCGCAACGCAGACGCCTTCGCGGCGGCGAACAAGACCTACGAATGGGGTTTCAGCTCGGACATCGAGCAGGACTTCGCTCCCAAGGGGCTGAGCGAGGACACCGTCCGCTTCATCTCGGCCAAGAAGAACGAGCCGGCGTGGATGCTGGACTGGCGACTCAAGGCGTATCGCCACTGGCTGACCATGCCGGCGCCCGACTGGGCCAAGCTCGACATCCCGCCGATCGATTATCAGGACGCCTATTATTACGCCGAGCCGAAGGCCAAGCCCAAGCTCGGCTCGCTCGACGAGGTCGATCCCGAGATCCTGCGCGTCTACGAAAAGCTCGGCATCCCGATCGAGGAGCAGAAGCTGCTCGCGGGTGTGGAGGGCGGCACGCCGCCGCGCCGCATCGCGGTCGATGCGGTGTTCGATTCGGTTTCGGTCGCCACCACCTTCCGCAAGGAGCTTGAGGCGGCAGGCGTGATCTTCCGCTCGATCAGCGAGGCGATCCGCGAATATCCCGATCTGGTGAAGAAGTGGCTCGGCAAGATCGTGCCGATGCACGACAATTACTTCGCCGCGCTCAACTGCGCGGTCTTCTCCGACGGGACGTTCGTGTACATTCCCGAGGGCGTGCGCTGCCCGATGGAGCTATCGACCTATTTCCGTATCAATGCCGAGAATACCGGCCAGTTCGAACGCACGCTGATCGTCGCCGACAAGGGCGCATACGTATCGTACCTCGAAGGCTGCACCGCGCCGATGCGCGACGAGAACCAGTTGCATGCAGCGGTGGTCGAACTGGTCGCATTGGACGATGCCGAGATCAAATATTCGACCGTGCAGAACTGGTATCCCGGCGACGCCGACGGCAAGGGCGGCATCTACAATTTCGTCACCAAGCGGGCTTTGTGCCAGGGCGCGCGCAGCAAGGTGAGCTGGACTCAGGTCGAGACCGGCAGCGCGATCACCTGGAAATATCCGTCGTGCGTGCTGAACGGCGAGAATTCGGTCGGCGAATTCTATTCGGTGGCGGTGACGAACAACCGCCAGCAAGCCGACACCGGCACCAAGATGATCCACAACGGCAAGGGATCGCGTTCGACGATCGTGTCGAAGGGGATTTCGGCGGGCCGTTCGGACAACACCTATCGCGGGCTGGTGCGCGTCGCGGCGGGGGCCGAGGGCGTGCGCAACTTCACGCAATGCGATTCGCTGCTGCTGGGGAGCGAGTGCGGCGCGCATACCGTGCCGTATATCGAGGTGCGCAACCCGTCGGCGCAGATCGAGCATGAGGCCACCACCTCGAAGATCAGCGACGATCAGTTGTTCTACACGATGCAGCGCGGGCTGGATCAGGAGGCTGCGGTGGCGCTGATCGTCAACGGCTTCGCCAAAGAGGTGTTGCAGCAACTGCCGATGGAATTCGCGGTCGAGGCGCAGAAGTTGCTTGGGATTTCGCTTGAGGGGTCGGTCGGGTGATTTTCCTGCCGATGCTCCTCGCGGCTCAGACGCCCGATATCGTCGTGACCGGCGAGCGGCTGCGTCGCCTCCGCGTCAACGCCAACATCGATCGTCGTGGTCGTGTGCGCCGGTGCGAGGTCTCGGTATCGAGCGGCGACGCGGCGATCGACCGCCAAGCCTGTCTGAGTACGCGCGATTGTGCGGCAAGCGGCTTCCGTGCCGGCGAGCCGCTCGCGAATTGCGTCGATACCGCGCTGATCGCTTTCGTCCGCGCCGAGCGCGGCGAGCTAGGGAATGAGAATGCTCAAAATTGAAAACCTCCACGCCGAAATCGACGGCAAGGAAATCCTCAAGGGTCTGTCGCTGACGGTCAACGCCGGTGAGGTCCACGCCATCATGGGGCCGAACGGCGCGGGTAAGTCGACGCTCGGCTATGTGCTCGGCGGGCGGCCCGGTTATGAGGTGACGGCGGGGTCCGTTACCTTCAACGGCATCGATCTGCTCGAGCTCGCGCCGCATGAGCGCGCCGCCGCCGGGCTGTTCCTCGGCTTCCAATATCCGGTCGAGATCCCCGGCGTGTCGAACGTGCAGTTCCTGCGGGAAGCCCTGAACGCGCAACGCAAGGGGCGCGGCGAAGGCCCGCTTTCCGGCGCGGAGTTCCTCAAGGTCGCGCGTGCGCAAGCGGCGGCGATCGGGATGGATGCCGAGATGCTCAAGCGGCCGGTCAACGTCGGCTTCTCGGGCGGTGAGAAGAAGCGCAACGAGATGGTGCAGATGGGCATCCTCAACCCCAAGTTCGCGATCCTCGACGAGACCGATTCGGGGCTCGACATCGACGCGCTGCGCGCGGTCGGCGACGGCATCAACCGGATCATGCGCGCGCCCGACAAGGCGGTGCTGCTCATCACCCATTACCAGCGGCTGCTCGATTACGTGAAGCCCGATGTCGTGCATGTTCTCGCCGGCGGCCGGATCGTGAAGACCGGCGGGCCGGAACTGGCGCTGGAGCTTGAGGCGGCGGGTTACGCCGAGGTGACGGCGTGAGTGTCCTTCTTTCCTTCTCCCCTTGTGGGAGAAGGTGGCCGAGCGCAGCGAGGTCGGATGAGGGGGCGTGTGTCACGCTCCCCCTCACCCTCCCACTCGACTGCGTCGAGCGGGCCCCTCCCTCTCCCACAAGGGGAGAGGGGATTTGAGCGCCCTCCCCACGCGGCGCGACGAGGCCTGGCGGTACAGCGATCTGGAGGCTGTCGCCTCGGTATGGCCGCTGCCTGCGCCTGAAGTGATCGAGGTTGCCGCCGGTGACAGCATCACCCGCGTCATCGTGCAGGATGCCGCCGCCGACGCCACCGCGATCCGAGACATCCAAGTCATCCTCCACGCCGGCGCGACTGCGACCTTCCATGTCCTCAACACCGGCGGCAAGCTCGGCCGGGTCGCGATCGACGTGACATGCCACGAGGGTTCGCATTTCGAACTCGGCGCGGCGATGCTCGGCGCTGGCGAGCAGACGCTCGAGATCGTCACCACGCTCAACCATATCGAACCCAACGCGACCTCGAACCAGATGGTGCGCTCGGTGCTGGGTGGTCATGCGACCGGCAGCTATCTCGGCAAGGTCGCGGTCGCGCGCGATGCGCAGAAGACCGATGCGAGCCAGTCGGTCAAGGCGATGCTGCTCACCCGCACCGCGACCGCCAACGCCAAGCCCGAACTCGAAATCTTCGCCGACGACGTGAAGTGCGCGCACGGCGCGACGGTGGGCGAACTCGACAAGACCGGGTTGTTCTATCTCGAAAGTCGCGGCCTGCCGCCGGCCGAGGCCAAGGCACTGCTGTTGCGCGCGTTCATCGGATCGGTGTTCGACGGGATCGCCGACGATGCCGAACGCGAGTCGGTCGAAGCGGCGGCGCAGGCAGCATTGGAGCGGATGCTGTGACTGTGCTCACCTCCTCTCGCCCGCTCGACGTCGTCGCGGACTTCCCCGCGATTCCTGACGGCTGGGCCTATCTCGACACTGCAGCGACCGCGCAGAAGCCGCAGCTCGTGATCGATGCCATCGCGCGCGGTTATGACACCACCTACGCCACCGTGCATCGCGGCGTGTATCAGCGCAGCGCCGACATGACGCTCGCATACGAGGCGGCTCGGCGGCGCGTGGCGGGATTCATCGGGGCCGCAGAGAACGAGATCGTCTTCGTGCGCGGCGCGACCGAGGGGATCAACCTCGTCGCGACGTGCTGGGCGCGCGAGCAGCTCAAGCCGGGCGACCGCATCCTGCTGTCGATGCTCGAACATCACAGCAATATCGTGCCGTGGCAAATGGCCGCCGAGACGGTCGGCGCCGCGATCGACGTGGTGCCGCTGACGCACGATCACCGTATCGATCTCGATGCGATGGCGGCGATGATCCGGCCCGAGCACAAGCTCGTCGCGCTCGCGCATGTCTCGAACGTGCTCGGCTCGGTGCTCGATGCCAAGCGCGCGACCGAGATCGCGCATTCGGTCGGGGCGAAGATTCTGATCGACGGCTGTCAGGCGGTGCCGCGCCTGCCCGTCGATGTCGCCGAGATTGGCTGCGATTTCTACGTCTTCTCAGGTCACAAGCTTTATGGGCCGACCGGGATCGGCGTGTTGTGGGGCCGCGCGGAGTTGCTGGAGGCGATGCCGCCCTATCAGGGCGGCGGCTCGATGATCGACCGGGTGACGTTCGAACGCACCACCTATGCGCCGCCGCCGACCCGGTTCGAGGCCGGCACCCCGCATATCGTCGGTGCGCTCGGGCTGCATGCCGCGATCGACTATGTCGAGGCGATCGGGCTGGAGGCGATCCACGCGCATGAGACCGCTTTGGTGCGGCAGACGCGCGACGCGCTCCACGGCATCAACTCGGTGACGCTTTACGGCCCGGAAGATGCGGCGGGAATCGTCTCGTTCAGCATCGAGGGGGTGCATCCGCACGACATCGGCACCATCTTGGACGAGAGCCGGGTCGCGATCCGCGCCGGGCATCATTGCGCGCAGCCGCTGATGGAAATGCTCGGCGTGCCGGCGACGGCGCGGGCGAGCTTCGGGGTGTATAACGGCCCGCAGGATATCGACGCGCTGGTAAAGGGCATCGAGAGAGTTACGAGGATCTTCGGATGAACGAACAGGGCAGAATCGCGGTGGAACAGGTCGATGCGGTCGAAACGCCGCCCCGCGCGCGCGTGGACGATGTCCCGGCCGAACCGCGCCAGCGCGACTATCTCGAAGGCTTCCTGTCGCAGAAACCCGCAGGCGATGCGCCCGGTGAGCCGGGCGGCGCGCTGTACGAAGGCGTGATCGAGGCGCTCAAGGAAATCTACGATCCCGAGATCCCGGTCAACATCTACGATCTGGGCCTCATCTACGGCGTCGAGGTGACGACCGAAGGCCACGCCGTCGTGACGATGACGCTGACGACGCCGCACTGCCCGGTCGCCGAATCGATGCCGGGCGAGGTCGAAATGCGCGTCGGCGCGGTGCCGGGGATCGGATCGGCCGAGGTCAATCTGGTGTGGGACCCGGCGTGGGACCCGCAGAAGATGAGCGACGACGCCAAGCTCGAACTGGGAATGTTGTGATGGCTACGCGCGTGCGCCCGGCGGCGCTCAACCTGACCGAGTCGGCGGAGGCGCGGATCGCCGATCTGATGGCCAAGGCGCCCGAGGGGGCGATCGGCGTCAAGCTGTCGACGCCGCGACGTGGCTGTTCGGGGCTGGCCTATTCGGTCGATTACGTCACCGAAGCCAAGCCGTTCGACGAGCGGATCGACACGCCCGGCGGCACCCTGTTCGTCGATGGCGGATCGATCCTGTATCTGATCGGCAGCCGGATGGACTGGGTCGAGGACGATTTCGCGGCGGGCTTCGTGTTCGCGAACCCCAATGCCAAGGGCGCGTGCGGCTGCGGCGAGAGTTTCACGGTGTAAGGTCGTCGCCCCGGCGCAGGCCGGGGCCGCTGTGCGGCTGGCGGGCCGGGTGCCCGAACACGCAACGGCCCCGGCCTGCGCCGGGGCGACGGCGGCATTACGTATCGCTGATGAGCGGACTGACTTGACCGCCGAGCGCCGAGCGCTGGGTGATCGTCATGCGCGAGAGCGTCGTGGCCTCGTCCTTGATCTGGCCCGGCGTAAGGCCGGTGAACTGCTTGATCTCGCGGATCATGTGCGACTGATCGTAAAAGCCGCGTTCGAGTACGTCGTCGAGCGGTTCCCCGGTGGCGAGCATCGCGCTCGCGGCGCGCAAGGCGCGGTATTTGCGCGCGAGCAGCTTGGGCGGAACGCCGTACAGCGCCTTGCATTTGCGCTCGACCTGACGGCGCGACAGCGCGGCGAGATCGACCAGGACATCCATCTCGGGTGACGGACTCGCCGACAGCCAGCCGTCGACTTGCCGCACGAAGCGCCGCGCGCCGGCGTCGCCGGTCTTGACGAGATCGCGCACCAGCGCCTCGCCGATCGTGACGCGCGCGGCCGGGTCAGCGGTCGCGCGTAGCGCCGCCGTCGCGTCGCGCAGGCGCGCCGCGCCGAACAGCGTCGTCGCGTCGATAACGCGGTTCATCATCGTCGAAGCGTCGTCGCCGATCATCGCCGCCCAGCCCGCCGGGGTCAGCCCCATGCCGAACACCTCAACCGGACCCTCGGCGCGCACCTTCCACGCGCCGCTGGTCGGGCCGATGACGTGGACGTCGGCGGCGTCCTGCACGCTGCCGTCGGGCATGCGATATTCGGCGTGGCGCGCGCTGAGGCGGAAGCGGATCTGCGCATGGTCGGCGCGTTCGGTATCCTCGAACACGGCGAGATCGGCGTGGAAATGATAGAACAACGTCACGAATTCGGCGACGTCTTCCACCGGGACCGAATAGTCCAGCCTGATCTCTGTCATTGATGCGCCCCCGCTTCGTTGTGCGAAGCGCTAGCGTTAACGGCCCAGAATGAAAAGTGGCCCGGCTGGTAAACCAGCCGGGCCATGAAGGTGTAGGGTTCCCGGTCCGAGAACCCCTTGGGTCGCAAGCCCCTTTGAGCAGAGCGGCACGGCGGCGTCTTGGACGAATGCGACAAGCCTATTGGGTCGAGAAATTTTATATCCGATACGGATCAATAAAATCACCGCTTCGGTGGTATCTTTGGCTTTTGACGGCTGCGCAGCGCGGTGCCATCAGGCGATATGATCTTTTCCGCAGCTCGCCCCTTGCTCTTCGCGCTCGATGGCGAGCGCGCGCATGGGCTGACGATCGACGCGCTCGCCGCATGGGGCTCGGTCGGCGCGCCGTTCGGCGGGGTGGTGCGCGATCCGCGACTGGCCACGCGCGTCGCAGGGCTGGACTTCGCGACGCCGCTCGGGCTGGCGGCAGGGGTCGACAAGGACGGCCACGCGATCGACGGCTTTTTCGGGCTGGGTTTCGGCAGCGTCGAAATCGGCACGCTGACGCCGCTTCCGCAGGCCGGCAACCCGCGCCCGCGGCTGTTCCGGCTGGTCGAGGACAAAGCGGTGGTCAACCGCATGGGGTTCAACAACGGCGGCATCGACGCCGCGCTGCCACGCGCCGCACGGGCGAAGCGCGCAGGCGTGCTCGGCATCAACGTCGGCGCCAACAAGGACGCGACCGATCGCGTCGCGGACTACGTCCACGGCGTCTCGCGCGCGGCGGCGGTGGCGGATTATATCACGATCAACATCAGCTCGCCCAACACGCCGGGCTTGCGCGATCTCCAGCATGGCAGCGCGCTCGCCGAACTGCTCGCCGCCGCCGACGAAGCGCGGCGCGGACCGGGCAAGCAGCCGCCGCTGTTTCTCAAGGTCGCACCCGATCTCGACCTGCCGGCGATCGACGCAATCGCGCGCGCTGCGATTGAACACCGGATCGACGCGCTGATCGTCAACAACACCACGATCGAGCGTCCCTTCGGGCTGACCTCCGCGTTGAAGAGCGAAGCCGGCGGGCTGTCGGGCGCGCCGCTCGCCCCGCTCGCGCGCACCCGGCTCGCCGATTTCCGCAAGGCCACCGGCGGCGCGTTGCCGCTGATCTCGGCAGGCGGGATCGGCACCGGGGCGGAGGCGTATCGCCGCATCCTCGCCGGGGCCAGCCTCGTGCAGCTCTATTCGGCGCTGGTGTTCGAGGGGCCGGGCCTGCCGCGCCGACTGTGCCGCGAGTTGTCGGCGCTGCTCGCGCGCGATGGCCACGCCAGTGTCGCGGACGCGGTCGGCGCCGCCTAACACGCGTTCGCAATCGCAGCAGAAAGCGGCTTGCCCCTAAGGCAAAGCACGTTACGTTTCGAACCCGATGAAAAAAGTCCTGGTCGCGCTCGCCCTTGTCCTCACCCCCATGCCGATCGCCGCGAAAGCGCCTGCGACCGGCATCGTCTCCGCCGCCGATCCGCGTGCCGCAGCCGCCGGGGCCGAAATCCTCAAACAAGGCGGCACCGCCACCGATGCGGCGATCGCGACGATGCTCGTGCTCAACGTGGTCGAACCGCAGAATTCGGGAATCGGCGGCGGCAGTTTCATGGTCTATCACGACGCCAGGAGCGGCAAGACCATCACGCTCGACGGACGCGAGACGGCGCCGCATGCCGCCGATGCGAAATGGTTTTACGGTGACGATGGCAAGCCGCTGAGCCTCCGTGATGCGTATCCGGGCGGGCGTAGCGCCGGCGTGCCGGGCAATCTGCGGATGATGGCACTGGCGCACCGGCGCTACGGCAAACTGCCCTGGGCGACGCTGTTCGCGCCCGCGATTCGGTATGCGCGCGATGGGTTCGTGGTTTCGCCGCGCATGCACAACGGCCTCGAACTCTATGGCCGGCACGTCGAGGCGTGGGGCCGCGCGCATCTGTTCACGCCCGATGGCCATGCCGTCGCGGTCGGTTCGGTGTTCAAGAACGCCGAACAGGCGACGCTGTTCGAGAGCATCGCGCAGCACGGCGCCGACAGTCTCTATACCGGGCCGATGGCGCAGAAGATCGTCGCGGCGGTGAACGGCGCCGAGCGCAACCGTTCGAAGATGACGCTCGGCGATCTCGCCACGTATGACGTCAAGGATCGCACGTCGATCTGCGGAACCTATCGCCGCTACAAGATCTGCGGGATGGGTCCGCCCTCCTCAGGCGGGATCTCGGTGCTGATGATCCTCAAGCAGCTCGAACGCTTCGACATGGCGAAGCTCGGGCGCGCGTCGCCGGTGGCGTGGCACCTGTTCGCCGAAAGCTCGCGGCTCGCCTATGCCGATCGCGACATGTACGTCGGCGATCCCGATTATGTGCAGGTGCCGATCGCGGGCTTGCTCGATGCCAAATATATCGCCGCGCGCTCGGCGCTGATCTCGCCCGAGCATAGCCTCGCCACGATCGAACCTGGCCTGCCGGCAGGCGCGCCCAAGCGCATCCGCGCGCCGTTGAGCGAAGTGCCCGGCACCAGCGACCTCGCCGCCGCCGACGCCAACGGCAATGTGATTCAGGTGACGACGACGATCGACGGCTATTTCGGCTCAGGGATTTCGGTCGACGGCGTGTGGCTCAACAACGAACTGACCGACTTCGACATCGTACCCGAGAAGGACGGATATCTCGTCGCCAACCGGGTCGAGGGCGGCAAGCGGCCGCGCAGCTCGATGTCGCCGACGATCGTCTACGGCCCGGACGGCAAGGTCCGGCTCGCGATCGGCGCGGCGGGCGGATCGACGATCATCGCGCAGGTGGCGAAGGCAATCGTCGGCGTGGTCGATTGGAAGCTCTCCGCGCAGGATGCGATCGCGATGGGGCTGATCTACGCGCCGGGAAAAAGCGCAGTGGTCGAGGCGGGCACCGAACTGGCGGCGATGGTGCCGGCGTTGCAGGCGCTCGGCGAGGACGCCAAGGTCGGGCCGCTCGGCCTCAAGGCCAATGCGGTCGAGCGCGTCGGAACCGCCTGGGTCGGCGCGGCCGATCCGCGCAGCGAGGGCGTCGCGGTATCGACGGACGGCAGCGTGACCAAGATCGCGCGGCGCACCAACGAACTCAACGGTGCCCACGAATAATGCTTTGAGATGGAACCCACGGCGGCGGTATAGGTAGGACAAGACGGCCCATTCAGGAGCCAGCGGGAGCAGGGGATGCGCAGGCTCGAACATTTTCCCAATCTGGTCGCGATGTTTCTCGCACGCGCGGCGGACAAGGGCGACGCGCCGTTCCTCTGGCACAAAGAGGCCGGCAACTGGGTGCCGATCTCATGGCGCGTGGTGGCCGAGCATGTCGCGAGCCTGACCGCAGGACTGAAAGCGATCGGGCTCAAGCCGGGTGACCGGGTGATGCTCGTGTCCGAGAATCGCCCGGAATGGTGCATCAGCGACCTCGCGATCATGGCCGCAGGCTGCATCACCGTGCCCGCCTACACCACCAATACCGAGCGCGATCACCTCCATATCATCGAGAATTCGGGCGCGAGCGCGGTGATCGTGTCGAGCGCGAAGCTGGCGCGCACATTGCTGCCAGCAGCGATCCGGTCGAGCACGGTTCGCGCGGTGATCGGCATCGAGGACATCCGCCCCGGCCAGCCCGGCGCACTCGATTTCCATCGCTGGGCGGATGTGATCGCCGCGCACGCCTGCGGCCCCGAGACGATCGCCGCGACCGCGAAGCGCGAGGATACCGCGTGCATCATCTACACCAGCGGCACCGGCGGCGCGCCGCGCGGAGTGATGCAGCATCACGGCGCGATCCTGCACAATGTCGCCGCCACGTCGGCGATCATTTCCGAGGATTTCGGTTGGGACGATGAGGTGTTCCTGTCGTTCCTCCCGCTCAGCCATGCGTATGAGCATACCGCCGGCCAGCATCTGCCGATCGGGCTGGGCGGGCAGATCTATTATGCCGAGGGCATCGAAAAGCTCGCCGCCAACATCTCCGAGGCGCGCCCGACGATCATGGTGGTCGTGCCCCGGCTGTTCGAAGTGCTGCGCGCGCGCATCACCAAGGAAATCGAGAAGCAAGGCGGCGTTGCGCCCTGGCTGCTCGACCGCGCCGTGGCGATCGGCACCAAACGCTATCGCGGCGAATCGAGCGTACTCGACAAGCCGGTCGATCTGCTGATCGGCGCGACGTTACGCCCGAAGATCGCCAAGCGGTTCGGTGGACGGCTCAAGGCGATGGTTTCGGGCGGGGCGCCGCTGACCCCGGAAGTGGGGGTGTTCTTCGATTCGCTCGGCCTCACCCTGATGCAAGGCTATGGCCAGACCGAATCGGCGCCGGTGGTATCGTGCAACCGGCCATCGGTCGGCCTCCAGATGGACACGGTCGGCCCTCCCCTCGCCAATACCGAAGTGCGGATCGCCGAAGACGGCGAGATTCTCGTGCGCGGCGAGCTCGTCATGCACGGCTATTGGCGCAACCCCGAGGAGAGCGCGCGCGTCCTCCAGAATGGCTGGCTGCACACCGGCGACATCGGGCTGATCGATGCAAAGGGACGCATCAAGATCACCGATCGCAAGAAGGACATCATCGTCAACGACAAGGGCGACAATGTCGCGCCGCAGCGGGTCGAGGGGATGCTGACGCTCCAGCCCGAGATCGCGCAGGCGATGATCTATGGTGATCGCCGGCCCTATATGGTGGCGCTGCTCGTGCCCGATCCCGAATGGACCCAGCAATGGTGCGCGGCCAACGGCGACCCGTGCAATTTCGTGCGGCTGGCGGAAAACAGTGAATATCGCACGATCATCGGTCACGCGGTCGAGCGGGTGAATCGCGATCTGTCGGTGATCGAGCGCGTCCGCCGGTACGTGCTGGCGGAAGAGCCGTTCAGCATCGAGAACGGGCAGCTCACGCCGTCGCTCAAGGTCCGCCGTCACGTCCTGCGCGAGGTGTATGGCGAGCGGCTCGACGCGCTGTATCGCGGCTGAACCTGCGCTACGCAGTTCGGGCAAACGCGCCGAGTCGCGGCTTGTGTCAGCCAGATTGACCCAAAATCGCCACTTTTGCGACGAACTGCCGCCAGATCATTACGGAATCGACGCGACTCGCGCGCGATTTCCCTACCAATCGTATCGGCTTTCTTTCATAAGGCACTCGGACATTCAGGGCCGGGGAGGGGTAACACTAGGGTTGCCCAGGCAAAGGCCTGACCAACTATGGGAGAAACGTCCATGAAGAAGTTCGTCACGATGTCGCTGATCGCCGCTGCCGCTCTGGGTGCCGCTGCTTGCACCCCGAAGACCGAAGTTTCGAACGACACGATCGTCAGCAATGACACGGTCGTCGAAGAGTCGAACATGACCACCGTTGACGACGCGAACGTTGTGGACGCAAATGCGATGACCGCGAACGCGATGTAATCTGCATCGCGGGCGTCCCGGCTTTTCCGCCGGCCGCGCGCGATACCGACGCTTTTACCTATACCCGTTACGACGGGGGTCGAGTCGTTCCGGGTGCTCCCTGGACAAAACCTTAGGGCCTGGCATCGCGCCAGGCCCTTTTTTATGGCCGCGTCGATACCGGCTCAGGGCAGCAAGATCGTCGCGCCCTTGGTCGCCCCCGCTTCGAGCGCGCGATGGGCGTCGGCGACATCCTCCAGCGCAAACGTCTGGCCGATATTGGCGGCGATCGCGCCGCGCTCCAGCATCTCGAACATACGTGCGACTCCGGCGCCGCGTTCTTCGGGCGTGACATAATAATCGAACAGCGTCGGCCGGCTGACGAACAGCGAACCGCTGCGCGCCAGCACGCCGAGATTGACGCCATCGACCGCGCCGCTGGCATTGCCGAAGCTGACCACCAGCCCGCGTCGCGCGGTCGCGGCGAGCGAGGCTTCCCAGGTTGCCTTGCCGACGCCATCGAAGGTCACGGCGACGCCCTCGGCGACGATCTCGCGCACCGCCTTGGCGGTATCGACCTGCTTGTAGAGGATGACGTGGGCGGCGCCGGCGGCCTTGGCGGTCTCGATCTTGTCCTCGGTGCCGACGGTCGCGATCACCGTCGCGCCGATCGCCTTCAACCAGCCGCACAGCAACTGGCCGACGCCGCCTGCGCCGGCATGAACCAGCACGGGCTGGCCGGCACGCACCTTGGCGCAGCGCTCGACCAGAAACTCGGTGGTGCAGCCCTTGAGCATCAGCGCGGCGGCGGTGCGATCGTCGACGGCGTCGGGCAGTTTGAAGAGGTCTCGCGCCGGCAGGTTGCGCTCGGTGGCATAGGCACCGCGCGTCGGGCCGAACGTGGCGACGCGGTCCCCCGGCGCGAAACCGCTGACGTCCGCGCCGACCGCCTCGACCACGCCGGCCGCTTCGCTGCCAAGCCCGGCGGGCAGATCGACCGGGTACAGCCCGCTGCGATGATAGGTGTCGATGAAGTTGAGGCCGACGGCGGTGTTGCGCATCCGCACCTCCCCCGCCGCGGGCTCGGGCAGCGTCACGTCATGCCAGCCGATCACCTCAGGGCCGCCGGTGCGGTCGATCATCGCGATGCGT
This sequence comes from Sphingomonas populi, assembly GCF_004208535.1. Taxonomy (GTDB): domain Bacteria; phylum Pseudomonadota; class Alphaproteobacteria; order Sphingomonadales; family Sphingomonadaceae; genus Sphingomonas; species Sphingomonas populi. The sequence goes on along the minus strand of NZ_SGIS01000005.1, from coordinate 121,814 downwards.
GCCATCATGCGTCCTTTGCGAAAGCGTGTGCGCGGCCTTGGCCGAACTTGGTCTGGAGGTAGGCGAGTTCCTCCTCGGTATCGACATCGACGAGTTCGTCGGCGTTGGTGACGACGTGTTTTCCCGCGAGAATCAGATCGCGCGCGCCGTAATCGCCCTGGAGTGTTTCGAGCGCGTCGAAATGCGCGGCCCCAAACAGGGCGGGCGGGCGTGGCTGTTTGCCATCGCTGGAGGCGACCACCGTTTCGGCCCCCGCGCTGGCATCGAACAGGCGGTAGATGTGCGCGGCCGTGACTCGCGGCATATCCGCGAGCGCCAGCAACACCGCGTCGCAGCCGGCCGCGCGCGCCGCCTGCATGCCGAGCCGTACCGAATAGGACACGCCCTGCCCGGCGCGGTCGTTGAAGACGACTTGGTAGCCGCGCGCGGCATAATCGAGGTCGCCACCGTCGCACACCGCGATTCGCGCGTGGAATGGCACCGCCCCCAGCGCGGTGACGACATGATAGCCGAGCGGCTTGCCGAGGAACGGCGCGCCGAGCTTGTCGGACACGCCGAAACGTTCGGACTTGCCGGCGGCGAGCAGCACCAGCGCGGTACGCTCGGGCACGAGTCGGTCACGCAGGATCATGGAAGGCCTTCACCATTGCCGCTGCGATCGATAGCGCGATCTCCGCCGGGCCGATCGCGCCGATGTCGATACCGACCGGCGCGTCGATCCGATCGATGTCGTTGGCCGCCACACCCGCCGCCGCGAGCCGCTCGCGCCGGGCGGCGTGGCTACGCCGCGAGCCGAGCGCGCCGACGTAGCGTGTAGGCGCGGCAAGCGCGGCGATCAGCGCGGGATCGTCGATCTTGGTATCGTGGCTGAGCGTGACCACCGCCGTCCCCGGCCCCGGTGCGAGCGCGGCGATCGCCTCGTCGGGCCAGCGATCGTCGAGCGTGACGCCGGGAAAGCGTTCGGCGGTGAGGAAACGCGCGCGCGGATCGATCAGCGTTGTGGCGATGCCGAGTTCGCGCGCGAGTCCGCACAGAGCCTGCGCGATCTGCACCGCACCGACGATCAACAAGCGGCGTGGCGGATCATAGCGGTTGACGAACGCGGCGCCTTCCGCCGGGCGCAGGCTCGACTGGCCGGTGTCGAGATCGGTCGTGACGGTGAGCGCCCTGCCCGCGTCGCGCGCTTTGGCGATCCGGTTGAACAGTTCGGGATCGAACCCCTCCGCGCCGACCGGCTGCACCAGCACCGCGATCTGCCCGCCGCATGGCAGACCGACCTCCCACGCCGCGGCATCGGCGACGCCATAATCCTTGAGCTGGAACGGCGCGCCGGCGATCACCTCGGCGGCGGTGGCGAGGATGTCGCTTTCGACGCAGCCGCCCGAGACCGAGCCTTCGAACCGGCCATCGGCATGAACGAGCATGTGGCTGCCGCGCGGGCGCGGTGCCGATCCCCAGGTCGAGACGACGGTGGCGAGTGCCATCGGTGCGCCCCGCCACTGCGCGGCGGCGGCGAGGACCGAATCGTTATCCGCCATGCGGGCACGCTTGGTTTGGCGTCGCGAACGAGTCTATCGTCAAGGTGTCATGATCCTGTTGCATCAGCGCGGGCGTGTGACGCTTCGAACTTGGGACAACGCCTGTGATGATGATGGTTTCCGCTGCTGATACGGCAAAGCAGCGCTTTTCGCGAGCCGCGATCACCCGGCTCGTCGCGGCCACGCTACTGCTCGCGCCCGCCGCCGCCATCGCGCAGGATGCTTCCGTGCCCCGGCTCGATCCCAAGGCGCCGATCGTCCTGATCGGGCATCGCGGCGCGAGCGGCTATCGCCCCGAACATACGCTCGCCTCCTATGAGCTCGCGATCGAACAGGGTGCCGATTTCATCGAACCCGATCTGGTGCTGACCAAGGACAAGGTCTTCGTCGCACGGCATGAGAACGACATCACCGGCACCAGCGATGTCGCCACCCATCCCGAGTTCGCCACGCGCAAGACCACCAAGGTGATCGACGGCGAGACGCACACCGGCTGGTTTACCGAGGATTTCACGCTCGCCGAGTTGAAGACGCTGCGCGCCAAGGAGCGGCTGCCGTCGCTGCGGCCCGATAACGCCAAATTTGATGGCCAATTCACTATCCCGACGCTCGACGAGGTGATCGCGCTCGCCAAGCGCCGGACCAAGGAACTGCACCGCACGATCGGCATCTATCCCGAGACCAAGCACCCGAGCTATTTCGCGTCGATCGGCCTGCCGATGGACGACCAACTGGTCGCGCAGTTGAAGACGGCGGGCTGGAGCAAGCCGACCGACCCGGTGTTCATCCAGTCGTTCGAGGTCAACAACCTCAAGCATATCCACACGCTGACCGGCATCCGCCTGATCCAGTTGATGGGATCGGCCGGCGCGCCCGCCGACAATGCCGCGCCGAGCTATGCCGCGATGACCACCCCTGACGGCCTCAAGGCGATCGCGCGCTACGCATATGGCATCGGGCCGGGGCTGGACATGATCCAGAACGGGGACGCCCCACCCTCGACGCTGGTGCGCGACGCGCATGCCGCCGGGCTGCGGCTGCACCCCTGGACGTTCCGCGCGGAGAACGTCTTTTTGATCCCGAGCTTCAAGACCGGCACGACGCCGGCAACACATGGCCGTCTTTCTGACGAAATTCAGCTCTATCTGCGGCTTGGCATCGACGGCTTCTTCACCGACTTCCCCGATATCGGGGCGGCGGCACGGAACGCCGCCCAAAAGTGAGAGTGTTTCATGCGTAAGCTGTTGATACTGGCCGCCCTCCCCCTGCTCGCGGGCGGCTGTGTCAGCACCGTTGCGCATGTCGTCACCGCGCCGGTGCGCGTCACCTCGAAGGCGGTTGACTGGACGACGACCAGCCAGTCCGAGTCCGACCGCAATTACGGCCGCAAGATGCGCAAGCAGGAAGCCCGGGAAGGCCGCGAGCGGCGCAAGGCGGCGGCGGAATGCCGCCGCGAGCATGGCGAGAATTGCGGGCGTTAAACCATTGGTGATGTGAGCGCGCGGGTGCGGAATTACTCCCCGCCCAGCGCCTCGATCCGCGCGGTCGCCTCGGCGACGCCGGGATTGGCGGCGCTGCCGGTCATTGCTTCGAACAGATCGGTCAACGCCGCGTAACGCGTGCGCGCCTCGCGCCACAGGATGATCGCGCCCGTCACATCGCCCACCGCTTCGGCCTGAGTCGCGGCGCAGCGTACCGCGTTGGCGATGTCGAGCGGCGGCGCACCGGGCACTTGCGCGTAGAACCACAAGGCCTGTGCGCAATCCTGCTCGGCATCGCCGGCGCGGTCACTCTCGATCAGCATATCGGCACGGTGGCGCAGCGCCTGGGCGAGCGCGAGCGGATTGCTGCCGCCGCGCAGCATCTCGACCGCGACGGTCTGATGGTCGATCGCGGCGGCGAGATCGCCCGCCTGCCGCGCCGCCTGCGCCGTCCCGAGCAGGGCCTCGATCGGGTTCATGCGCGCACGATCAGATAGTTCATCCGCGCCGCCGCGATCGGCCGGGCGGGATCGTCCTGCCACGCGGTCGCGTTGACGTTGGCGACGCGCGTACCGAGCCGCGTGACGATGCCACGCCCGAACGTCGGCTTGTCGCGGCCGCCGCGCATGAAATCGACCGTCAGGTTGATCGGCTTGACCCGCGCGTCGCTCTCGATGCCGAGCGCGTGGCGCAGCGCCACGAGCGCGGCGACTTCAAGAAAGCCGCCGATCGCGCCGCCGTGGAGAAAGCCGGGGCGGCCCAGCACGATGTCCGCAAACGGCAGGGTCAGCAGCGTCGGATCGCCTTCGACCGCCGCAACGCCGAGGAAGCGTGCATAGGGGATGTCGTCCATCACAGATCGGTGAACATGAAGGTGCCCGCGACATTGGCGAGCGGATCGTCGGGGTCGCCGTCATGCGCGGTGCCTCGCACGAACGCGATCGCGCGCGTGATGCAATAGCATTCGCCGCGACCGATCACGGTCTTTCCCGGAGAGGCCGGGCGCACGTAATCGATGCGCAGGTCGAGCGTCGCTTGCGGGCGACTCGTGCCGAGCTTCAACTGGACGGCGAGCGCGCTCGCGGTGTCCATCAAGGCAAGGATCGGACCGGAGGCGAGCACGCCGCGCTCGGGCTCGCCGATCAGATCGGCGCGGTACGGCAGCGCCAGTTCGGCCCAGTCGGCGCCATGCGCCCGATATTCGAAGCCGAGGAAGCTGCTGTGCCCCGACCGCGACGCGGCCATGAACGCAGCGGAATCGAACGCGGTGAGGTCAGGCGTCATGTCGCCGTCCTACCGGATCGTCGGAGCCGCGCAAGCTGGCGCGGCTCCCGAGTGTCGATCAGCCCGCTGCAGGCGAGCGCCGGCCACCGCCGCCCGACGACTGCCGACGCGGACCACCGGGGCCGCCGGGACGGCCACCGCCGCCACCGGGACGACCCTGGCCACCGGGACGACCAGCACCGCCGGCCGGGCGACCCGCGCCACCCGCCGGCCGTTCGCCGGTCGGGCGTGCCGAATGCGTGGCGCGCGGACCCTGACGGTGACGGCCCGAATCATCGACGCGCCGCTCGGGCGTGTCCGAACCAGCCGGACGCGCCGCCTTGATGCGGGCCTGCTCGGCGGTGAAATCGGCCGGCAGCGGCAGCGGGGTCAGCTTGATCTTGGTCAGCCGCTCGATGTCGCGCAGGAACGGCTTCTCGTCATCCGCGCAGAAGCTGATCGCCACGCCCGATGCGCCGGCGCGCGCGGTGCGGCCGATGCGGTGGACGTACTGCTCGGGCACGTTGGGCAGTTCGAAGTTGAAGACGTGGCTGACGCCCGACACGTCGATGCCGCGTGCGGCGATGTCGGTTGCGATCAGCACCTTGACCTTGCCCGCCTTGAATTCGCCGAGCGCACGCTCGCGCTGCGGCTGGCTCTTGTTGCCGTGGATCGCGTTGGAGGCGATGCCGTTGGCGGCAAGCAGCTTCACGACGCGGTCGGCGCCGTGCTTGGTGCGCGTGAAGACGAGGCAACGCTCGATCTCGGGGTTGCGCAGGTGGATCGTGAGAAGCGCCTGCTTCTCCGACTGGTTCACCAACGTGATGAACTGATCGACGCGCTCGGCGGTCGAGGCGACCGGCGCGACCTTGACGGTGGCGGGATCGGTCAGGAATTGATCGGCGAGATCGCGGATCGCGGCCGGCATCGTCGCCGAGAAGAACAGGGTCTGGCGCTGCTTGGGCAGCATCCGCACGATCTTCTTGAGCGCGTGGATAAAGCCGAGGTCGAGCATTTGGTCGGCTTCGTCGAGGACGAGGATTTCCAGCGTGGCGAGGCTGACGAAGCGCTGCTCGATCAGGTCGAGCAGACGGCCCGGCGTGGCGACGAGGATGTCGACGCCGCGGCTCATGTCCTGGCGGTTCTTGTTGATGCTGACGCCGCCGAACACGGTGGCGACGCTCATCTTGGAGAATTTGCCGTAATCGCGCGCGCTGTCGGCGATCTGGCTGGCGAGCTCACGCGTCGGCGCGAGCACGAGCATGCGGCAATGCGTCGGCAGGATGCGCTTGTCGTTGGCGATCAGGTTCTGGATCGACGGCAGCACGAAAGCGGCGGTCTTGCCGGTGCCGGTCTGCGCGATGCCGAGCAGATCGCGGCCTTCGAGCAGCATCGGGATCGACTGCTGCTGGATCGGCGTTGGGGTCGAATAGCCCTTTGCTTCGAGCGCGCGGACGAGCGGTTCGGCAAGGCCGAGTTTGGCGAAAGTCATGAAGGTAGAGTCCACATATCATGCCTGCCCCGGCGCGAGGACGCGCAAGGGTGGCGGGGGAAAATGACGCCCCGCGTGAAAAGGGAAGCCTAGCGATAATACCGAAGCGGAGCCCGAACCTTGCGGTTTCGATCACGCTGCAAGACGCATCGGTGCGGCAGATATGTACGCTGCGGTGCGGAAAGTCAATCCGACTCGCGAAATCGCCACGGCTGTGCGTCCGTTTCAACTTTACCTGCGTTATGGATCGGCAAAGGAGACGCAATAATGTGTCATGTACTGATCATTGAGGACGAGCCGTTGCTGGCGTTCGACCTGCAGGACATGCTCGCGGCGGCCGGCGCCACCAGCTTCGCTTTCGCCGAAACCGAGCACGAAGCCGTGTCCGAAGCGCGCGCCAGGCGGCCTGATGTCATCACGTCCGACGTGATGTTGCGTGAGGGCACAGGGCCGCAGGCGGTGGCGGTGATCGTCGAGGAAATCGGGCCGGTGCCGGTGATCTACATCACCGGCTCGCCCGAGCAGTGCGCGCCGTGCGATCCGCCCGCGCGCGTCCTCGCCAAGCCCGTCGCCAACGAGATGGTTCGCGCGGCGTTCCTTGAGGTGGCGCCAGTCACCTGATTCGCTTGCCGCTTCGCAGCCGCACAAAAAAAGGCCCGGGGTTTCCCCCGGGCCTTTTTCGGTATCGCAAGCTGCGAAGGATCAGTCGCGGTCGCCGGTCAGGAACGCGGGTGCGAACTCGGGCGCCGGGCCGTCCTCGGTGCCGCCTTCACGCTTGGGCGCACGGCCTTCGCGGCGCGGACCACGATCGCCGCCGCGACCTTCGCCGCCACGTCCGCCCTCACGGCCACCGTCGCCACGCGGGGCGCCACGACCGCCGTCGCCGTCACGGCGCGGGCCGCGCGGACCACGGTCGCCGCCTTCACGCGGCTCGCGTGCGGGGCGCGAGTCTTCCAGCTCGGCGCCGGTTTCCTGATCGACGACGCGCATCGACAGGCGAACCTTGCCGCGCGGATCGATCTCGAGAACCTTGACCTTGACCTCCTGGCCCTCCTTGAGGACGTCCGAGACCTTCTCGACGCGCTCGTTCTTGATCTCCGAGACGTGGACGAGACCGTCCTTGCCGCCCATGAAGTTCACGAACGCCCCGAAATCGACCAGGTTGACGACCTTGCCGTCATAGACCTTGCCGACTTCGGCTTCCTCGACGAGGCCCTTGATCCACTTGATCGCGGCTTCGATCTGCGCCGGATCGGACGACGACACCTTGATGACGCCCTCGTCATCGATGTCGACCTTCGCGCCGGTGGTGGCGACGATCTCACGGATCACCTTGCCGCCGGTGCCGATCACTTCACGGATCTTCGACTTGTCGATCGAGAAGCTCTCGATGCGCGGTGCGTGCGCCGACAGTTCGGTGCGGGTCGAGGACAAAGCCTTGCTCATCTCGGCGAGGATATGCGCGCGGCCTTCCTTCGCCTGATCGAGCGCGGCCTTCATGATCTCGTCGGTGATGCCGGCGATCTTGATGTCCATCTGCATCGTGGTGATGCCGGCCTCGGTGCCAGCGACCTTGAAGTCCATGTCGCCGAGGTGATCCTCGTCGCCGAGGATGTCGGAGAGAACCGCATAGTTCTTGCCTTCAAGGATCAGGCCCATCGCGATGCCCGAGACGGGGCGCTTGAGCGGCACACCGGCGTCCATCATCGACAGCGAACCGCCGCAGACCGTCGCCATCGACGACGAGCCGTTCGACTCGGTGATGTCCGACAGGACGCGGATCGTGTACGGGAACTCGTCCTTCGACGGCAGCACCGGATGCAGCGCGCGCCAGGCGAGCTTGCCGTGGCCGACTTCACGACGGCCCGGCGCACCGAAGCGACCGACTTCACCGACCGAATAGGGCGGGAAGTTGTAGTGGAGCATGAAGTTTTCGTACGAAAGGCCGGTCAGCCCATCGATCATCTGCTCCGCATCCTTGGTGCCGAGCGTGGTGGTGCAGATCGCCTGCGTCTCGCCACGCGTGAACAGCGCCGAGCCGTGCGCGCGCGGCAGGAAGTGGACCATCGCCTCGATCGGACGGATCTGCTTGGTGTTGCGGCCGTCGATGCGGGTGCCGTCCTTGAGGATGGCGCCGCGAACGATTTCCGCTTCCAGCTTCTTCATCAGCTTGCCGGCAGCCATCTGGTCCTGCGGGGCGGCATCGGCGAAGGCAGCCTTGCCCTTGGCGCGCGCCTCGTTGAGCAGACCCGAACGCTTGGACTTGTCGGTCACCTTATAGGCGGCGGCAATGTCCTTGCCGATCAGCTTCTTCAGCTTGTCCTTGGCGGCCGACAGATCGGCCTGCGGGGCCATTTCCCACGGGTCCTTGGCAGCCTGCTCGGCCAGATCGATGATCGCGTTGACCGCCTCGCGGCAGGCCTTGTGCGCGAACTGCACCGCGCCGAGCATGACCTCTTCCGAAAGCTCCTTGGCTTCGGATTCGACCATCATCACGGCATCGCCGGTGGCGGCGACGACGAGTTCGAGATCGCCGGCCTTGATCTGCTCGTTGGTCGGGTTGAGGATATATTCGCCATCGACATAGCCGACGCGTGCGGCGCCGATCGGGCCCATGAACGGCACGCCCGAGATCGTCAGCGCAGCGGAGGCGGCGACCATCGCGAGAATGTCCGGCTCGTTCTCGCCATCATAGCTGAGAACCTGGCAGATCACGTTGATCTCGTTGTAGAACCCTTCCGGGAACAGCGGACGGATCGGGCGATCGATGAGACGCGAGACCAAAGTCTCCTTCTCGGTCGCGCCGCGCTCGCGCTTGAAGAAGCCGCCGGGGATACGGCCGGCCGCGCTGTACTTTTCCTGATAGTGGACGGTGAGCGGGAAGAAGTCCTGCCCTTCCTTCACCGAGCGCGCCGCCGTGACGGCGCAGAGAACGACGGTTTCGCCGAGCGTCGCGAGGATCGCGCCGTCAGCCTGGCGGGCAACGCGGCCCGTTTCCAGCGTGAGGGTCTTGCCGCCCCACTGGATGCTGGTGGTCTTGGTATCGAACATGAGATTTCCTTCACTCCGGGGCGCCCTATGCGCGCCGGGGCCTGTCTGCGGACTTGACCGGTCCGCGCGGTTCGGAGCCTATCTTGGCTCCCCGATTGGGACACGTCGGCCGAATTGCCGGTTTCCCGTCTCGTCCCCGGCGACACGCCGGGGCTTGCTGAACCGCATACACCATTTCGGCGCGCGGGGCTTGAGGCTTTTGAAAAAGGGCGCCCCGAAGGACGCCCTTTCGTTTACTTGCGAAGACCGAGCTTCGCGATGAGATCGGTGTAGCGCTGACCATCCTTGTGACGGAGATAGTCGAGCAGCGAGCGGCGCTTGTTGACCATCATGAGCAGACCGCGACGCGAATGGTTGTCCTTGGCGTGGCCCTTGAAATGCTCGGTCAGGTTGCGGATACGCTCGGTGAGGATCGCGACCTGGACTTCGGTGCTGCCGGTATCGCCTTCGGCGCGACCGTGTTCCTTGATGAGTTCCTGGCGGCGTTCTGCGGTGATCGTCATAGTGTTTCCTTCGACATCTTCTACAGGTTGAAGCCGCGTTCGACCCGGACGTTTCCGTACCCGACCTCGACCAGCGCGACGGGTGTGTCACCCAGCAGCGCGAAATGGAGGCCATCTTCAGCGGCGATCCCGGCCAGCACACGCCCCTGTCGGAGCGCCCCTGCCTGGTCGGGGGTGAGGGATAGAGCCGGGATGTCGTCCAGCCCCGCCCTCAACGGCAGGAGTATCTGTTCAAGGGTGCGCGCCTTAGCGTGTTCGTAGAGATTGTCCAGCGATATCGCTTGGGAGAGATCGAACGGACCTGCCTTGGTGCGGCGGAGCATCGTCACGTAACCGACGGTGCCGAGCGCGAGCGCGATGTCGCGCGCGAGGCTGCGGATGTAGGTGCCTTTGGAAACGTGCGCGGTGAGGGTGGCCGATTCCATCGTCGCCCCGGCGCAGGCCGGGGCCGCTGCGTGTGGGGCAGCCGGATCGCCAAGCGACGCAGCGGCCCCGGCCTTCGCCGGGGCGACGGTGAGGCTATGAATCGTCACCGCCCGCGTCGCCAGCACAACCTCCTCCCCCGCACGCGCTAGGTCATAAGCGCGCTCGCCGTCCACCTTGAGCGCCGAATAGGCTGGCGGCACCTGCTCGATCGGCCCGGTGAAGCGCGGCAGTACCGCCGCCAGCGCTGCGCCGGTCGGCCGCACATCACTGGTGGCGATTACCTTGCCCTCGGCGTCGAGCGTGTCGGTCTGCTCGCCGAAGCGGATCGTGAAATCATAGACCTTGTCGCTGTCGAGCATCCGCCCGGCGAGCTTGGTCGCCTCGCCCACCGCGATCGGCAGCACGCCGGTCGCGAGCGGATCGAGCGTGCCGCCGTGGCCGACCTTGGCCTTGCCGTAGCCGCCCTGCCGCAGCGCGCGCTTGACCGCCGAAACGCCCTGCGTCGAACCCAGTCCCAGCGGTTTGTCGAGTATGATCCAGCCATGCATCGCTGCGCGCCTAGCCGCTTTCGCGCTCAGGCAGAAGCGGCGCGTTCGGTGAAATGGCGGCGACACAAGGCGATGTAGCGATCATTGCCGCCGATCTCGGTCTGCGTCCCGTGGGTGACAGCGCGCCCGGCAGCATCGACGCGCAGGTTCATCGTCGCCTTGCGCCCGCATTCGCAGACCGATTTGATCTCGACGAGCGAATCGGCGAGCGCGAGCAGCCGCGCCGAACCATCGAACAATTCGCCCCGAAAATCGGTGCGCAGGCCGTAAGCGAGCACCGGAATGCCATGCCGATCGGCCAGCCGCGCGAGCTGATCGACTTGGACGGCGGTGAGGAACTGCGCCTCATCGACCAGCACACACGCCGGCGGCTGATCTTGCGCCAGCGTGATGGCGGCGAGATCGGTCGTCGTATCGAAGGCGAGCGCCGGGGCCGCGAGCCCGATCCGCGAGGTGATCGTCCCCGCCGCGAACCGATCATCGATCGCGGCGGTGAACAGCAAGGTCCGCATGCCGCGCTCGCGATAGTTGAAATCGGCCTGCAGCAGATTGGTCGATTTGCCCGCATTCATCGATGCGTAGTAGAAGTAGAGTTTGGCCATAGAGCCAATGATGCGGAAGACAGGATTATGTCCAGATCGATTCCACCAGCGCTATATCCGGTGGTCATCACGCAAGATCGCTACACGGGTTGCTACTGCAATGGTGAGTGGATCGCCGTCGCTCGTGCGTCGGATCGCGAAAGCGACCTCTCGCGGATCGACTGGGTTCTCGAATATGGGCCTTCGGCGGGTGATATCGAAGCTGCGTGTTTCTGGGGAGACCCACCGTCCTGGATCGCCTCAGGACCAACGCCGGAAGGGGCGATCGAAGCGTTGATAGTCAAAGCCGCCGGCGAAATTACCGCCGAACAGCCATGATCGCCATTAATCGTCGTCGCTGGTCAGGTCTTGCGCGACATGCGGCGCGCGTAGCAGCGAATCGATGTGGCTGCCTTCGTCGAAGCTCTCGTCTGCGACGAACTTGAGCTTGGCGGCGTAGCGCGTCTGTACGCGCCCGGCGACCTCGCGCTGGAGATAGGCGGTGTTGGTGCGCAGCGCCTTGAGCACCGCTTCCTCGTCCTTGCCGAGCAGCGGTTTCACGAAGCAGGTCGCGTGGCGCAGATCGGGTGACATGCGGACTTCGGTGATCGTCACCGCATGTTTGGCGAGCGTGTCGTCATGCACGTCGCCGCGCATCAGGATGTCGCTGAGCGCATGGCGCACCTGCTCGCCGACACGGAGCAGGCGGACGGAACGGTTTTCGGGGGTTTCGGCTGGTTTCATCTACTTCTTCTCCCTCTCCCCTCTGGGGAGTTTTGTGGGAGCGAGGGGTAAACGCTGCCCCCGGCAGCGTTTAGATCGTGCCGGGGGCACGATCGCCCCCTCGCGCCCTCAAAACTGGTCGGGGAGAGGGGCAGTATCAAACGATACCGCCTGTGACTGCCCCTCTCCCAACCCTCTCCCCGGAGGGGAGAGGGCTTTGTTTTTACAGCGTCCGTTCGCGCAGTTCGACCTCGAAGGTTTCGAGGAAGTCGCCCGGCTTGATGTCGACGAAGTTCTGCGTGAAGGTCACGCCGCACTCCAGACCCGCCCGAACTTCAGCAACATCGTCCTTGAAGCGCCGCAGTGAAGCGATTTCGCCCCGGTAGATGATGACATCCGCCCGCGTGATACGCGCCTTGAGCGCCTTGCGGATATTGCCTTCGGTGACGAGCAGACCCGCCGCCTTGCCGTGCTTGCCTGCCGAGAACACATCGCGGATTTCCGCGCGGCCGACCACGGTTTCGAACGCTTCCGGCCCGAGTTCGCCCGCCATGCCGGCGCGGATCTCGTCGATCAAATCGTAGATCACGTCGTAGTATTTGAACGCGACCTTCTGGCGCTCGGCGATCTCGCGTGCCTTGGCGTTCGGACGGACGTTGAAGCCGATGATCGGAGCGCCCGAAGCACCTGCCAGCGTCACGTCGCTCTCGGTGATGCCGCCGACGCCCGAATGCAGCACGCGCGCCTTGATGTCCGCGGTCGAGATCTTATTGATCGACGACACGATCGCCTCGACCGAGCCTTGCGTATCGGCCTTGACGACGAGCGGATATTCGATCGCCTGCTTGTCCTTGAGCGCGGAGAACATGCTCTCCAGGCTGGCCGGAACCGAGGTGGTGCGCTTGTTGGTGATGACGCTCTGACGATATTCGGCGACCTCGCGAGCGCGCGCCTCGTTCTCGACCACCGAGAGCAGATCGCCCGCGCGCGGTACGCCCGAGAGACCGAGCACCTCGACCGGCATTGAAGGACCGGCTTCCTTGATCTGCTGGCCCTTGTCGTTGGTCATCGCGCGGACCTTGCCGCTCTCGGCGCCGACGACGAACACGTCGCCGACCTTGAGCGTGCCACGGTTGACGAGGACCGTCGCGACCGGGCCACGGCCCTTGTCGAGCTTGGCCTCGATCACCGCGCCCTCGGCCATACGGTCGGGGTTGGCGGTCAGTTCGAGCAATTCGGCCTGAAGCTGGATCTTCTCGATCAGATTGTCGAGCCCGGTCTTCTTGAGCGCCGAAACCTCGACGTCCTGCACGTCGCCCGACATCTCTTCGACGACGACGTCGTACTGGAGCAGCGCCTCACGCACCTTCTGCGGGTTGGCGTCGTGCTTATCGACCTTGTTGATCGCCACGATCATCGGCACGCCGGCCGCCTTGGTGTGGTTGATCGCCTCCACCGTCTGGGGCTTGATGCTGTCATCCGCCGCGACCACGAGCACGACGATGTCGGTCACGTTGGCGCCGCGCGCGCGCATCTCGGTAAAGGCCTCGTGGCCCGGCGTGTCGAGGAAGGTGATCTTCGACTTGTCCTTGAGCGTCACCTGATAGGCGCCGATATGCTGGGTGATGCCACCCGCCTCGCCGCGCACCACGTCAGTGCCGCGCAACGCGTCGAGCAGGCTGGTCTTGCCGTGATCGACATGGCCCATGATCGTGACGACCGGCGGACGCGGCTTCAGTGCCGCTTCGTCGTCGCTGTCGGTCTCGATCGCGAGATCAATGTCCGAATCGCTGACGCGCACGATGTTGTGGCCGAATTCGGTGACGAGCAGTTCGGCGGTATCCTGGTCGATCGTCTGCGTCATCGTGACGGGGCTACCCATCTTGAACAGAGTCTTGACGAGGTCCGCACCCTTCTCGGCCATACGATTGGCGAGTTCCTGCACGGTGATCGTCTCGGGAACCTGCACGTCGCGGACCTGCTTGGCCTGCACCTCGCGCGGGCCGCCCATGCGGCGATGCTCTTTTTCCCGCGCGCGCTTGAGCGCGGCGAGGCTGCGCGCACGCGCACCATCGCTGTCGCCGAGCGCACGGTTGACCGTGAGCTTGCCGGCGGTGCGGCGGTCATCGCCCTTGCGATCCCGCTGGACCGGACGCGGCGGCTCGGCACCGGGGCGCTTCGGCGCGCCGACGCCCGAGGGCGCAGCGGATGCGGTCGTGCTGGCCGGCGTGTTCGCCGCCGGAGCGGGTGCTGGCGGGGGTGGCGGCGCCGGACGTGGCCGTTCGGGACGCGCGACGGGGGTGAACAGGCGCGGTGCGGGCAGGCTCGAGTCGAGCGTGATCGTCAGCGGCGCAGGTGGCGCCGGGGGTGCTGGCGGCGCGACGGGCGCGCGAACCGGCGCAGCCGGGGCTGCGGCCTGAACCGGCGCGGGGGCTGGCGCAGCGACGACCGGCGCCGGGGCTGGCGCAGCAGGCGCTTCGACAACCGGCGCGGGCGCGGGCGCCGGCGCTTCCACGACGGGCTCGGGCTTCGCAGGCTCGGGCTCGGGCGCAGGAGCCGGGGCCGGCGCTTCGGCGGCGCGGGCGCGCTCCTCGGCGCGGCGGCGTTCCTCGTCGATCGCGTCGAGGCGCGCACGCTCTTCGCGGCGGCGATTTTCCTCGAGCGCGTTCATCCGCGACTCTTCGGCTTCGCGCAGCAGCTTGGCCTGGAGTTCCTGGCGCGACAGCAGCGAGTTGGCGGGCGACACGGGTGCCGGACGCGGCTCAGGCGCACGCGCCTGCGGGGCCCGCGCCTGCGGCGCGGCTACGGGTGCGGCCGGCGCGGCGGGTGCGGGCTCAGCCTCGCCCGGGCGGCGCAGCGTGCGGCTGCGCTTGACCTCGACCACGACGTTGTTCGAACGCCCGTGGCTGAAACTCTGTTTGACCACGCCGGTCTCGACGGTGCGCTTCAGCCCGAGTGGCTGGCGCATGCCAAGTTTCGGCTTCTCGTTATCGGTATCGCTCACTCAAATTCCTCGTAACGTCGTATCGGCATCGGGCTCCGGCCCTGAAATCTCTGCCCCGGCGTCGTGTGGCGACGCCGATGCGCCCTGCGAGGCCGTTTCGCAAGGCGAGAGGATGGGGTCGGGTCCGAGAAAATGCAGCCAGCGGTGGAGCGCTTCTTCCACGCGCGCGGCGGCATCACGCTCCGTCAGGCCGATATGTACCACATTCTGCCGTCCAAGCGCCACGGCCAATGTGGTGCGCGGCACCGGCAAAACCAAGCCCCTGAGAACACTTCCTTCTTCATCGCGCCCGACTCGCCAGGCCTGGTCGAGCTTGCGGTTGCCGTCGGTGCCGGCATCGCAAGCGTGAAGCAGCAGGTGAAGCTGGCCCGAGCGCGCGGCGGCCTCGATCTTTTCGGAGCCGGTCAGCAATGTGCCGGAACGCGACTCGAGCCCGAGCCGGTCGAGCGCGGCGCGTTCGAGCGCGGCGACGAGTCGTTCGGGCAAATCGGCCGGTATCGCGATCGGCCCGGTCTTGAAGGCGCGCGCGAGCGCACCCTTCAGCTTGCCCTTGGCGATTGCGGTTGTGAGGTCTGCGCGCGTCACGCCGATCCACGCGCCCCGCCCCGGCGCCTTGGCGCGCACGTCGGGCAGCACCGCGCCGTCGGGCGACAGCGCGAGCCGCACCAGCGCCTCGCGCGGCGCGCGGTCGCCGGTGAGGATGCAGCGGCGGATAGGATCTTCTTTCCCCTCCCGCTTGCGGGAGGGGTCAGGGGAGGGCCTGTCCTGGGGAGTCGCGCCTTCGACAGGCCCTCCCCCACCCCCCCCCGCGTGCGGGAGGGGGGATTTCGGAGCGCCTAGCGCCTCATCGTGGGGATTCCGCATGTGCGTCCTCCTGCACGATGGGTTTCGGGGCGTCGCGGTCGGCGAGCAATTGGCCGGCCGCGCCGTAGTTTTCGGGTGAGACTTCCTCGATCACCACCTGCACAGCCGCCGCCGGCTTGCCCAGCCGCGCGACGAGGCTGGCGGTGACGTCGGCGACGACGCCCGCTTTCTGCTCGCGCGTGGCGGTGCCCGCCAATCGGATGCTGACAAACGGCATTCCGGCTTACGCCTCCTCGCTCGGAGTTTCGGCAGGCGCGGCAGCCGGTTCGTCATCGAACCAGTGCGCGCGCGCGGCCATGATGATCTCGTTGCCCTGCTCGTCCGACAGGCCGTACTCGCCGAGCACGCCGGCACGATCCTCGGCGCGGGTTTCGAAGCGCTTTGCCGCCTCTTCGTTTCGGCGGCGCTGTTCCTGGCGCTTCTTCTGGACGAGTTCGTCGGTGGCGAGATCGGCGAGATCGTCGAGCGTCTTGATACCGGCCTTGCCGAGCGTGACGAGCATCGCCTCGGTCAGATACGGCATCGTCGCGAGGTCGTCCTCGACGCCGAGTTCGCGGCGCAGCGTGCGGTTGGCTTCCTCGCGGCGTTCGAGCGCCTCGGTCGCACGGTTCTGCAGCTCGGCGGCAAGATCCTCGTCAAAGCCTTCGATGCCCGAGATTTCGTCGACCTCGACATAGGCGACTTCTTCAAGGTTGGTGAAGCCTTCAGCGACCAGCAACTGCGCGAGCGTCTCGTCGACGTCGAGTTCGTTCTGGAACATCTCGGTGCGCTCGACGAATTCTTTCTGGCGCTTCTCGCTCGCATCCTGCTCGGTGAGGATGTCGATCGCCTTGCCGGTAAGCTGCGAGGCGAGGCGAACGTTCTGGCCGCGACGGCCGATCGCGAGGCTGAGCTGATCGTCGGGAACGACCACCTCGATCCGATCCTCTTCCTCGTCGATCACGACGCGCGACACCGAAGCCGGCTGGAGCGCGTTGACGACGAAGGTCGCGGTGTCGGGCGACCACGGAATGATGTCGATCTTCTCGCCCTGCATTTCCTGCACGACCGCCTGAACGCGGCTGCCCTTCATGCCGACGCATGCGCCGACCGGATCGATCGACGAATCATGGCTGATGACGCCGATCTTGGCGCGACTGCCGGGATCACGCGCGGCGGCCTTGATCTCGATGATGCCGTCGTAAATCTCCGGCACTTCCTGCGCGAACAGTTTCTTCATGAAATCGGGGTGCGCGCGGCTGAGGAAGATCTGCGGGCCACGGTTCTCGCGGCGCACGTTGAGGATCAGCGAGCGGATGCGATCGTTGACGCGCACCACTTCACGCGGGATCTGCTGGTCGCGGCGGATCACGCCTTCGGCGCGGCCGAGATCGACGACAACATGGCCGAATTCGACGCGCTTGACGACGCCGGTGATGATCTCGCCCTGGCGATCCTTGAACTCTTCGAACTGGCGGTCACGCTCGGCGTCACGGACCTTCTGGAAGATCACCTGCTTGGCGGCCTGCGCGGCGATACGGCCGAACTCGATCGGGGGCAGCGGATCGACGATATAATCGCCGATCTCGGCATCCTTCTGGAGCTTCTGCGCTTCCTTGAGGTTCACCTGCTTGAAGAAATCGTCGACCGCCTCGACCACTTCGACGACGCGCCACAGCCGCAGATCGCCGCTGTTGGGATCGAGCTTGGCGCGGATGTCGTTCTCGGCACCGTAGCGGGCGCGGGCGGCGCGCTGGATCGCGTCTTCCATCGCCTCGATGACGATGCCCTTGTCGATCATCTTCTCGCTGGCGACCGCGTTCGCGATCGCGATCAGCTCGGCCTTGTTGGCGGAAACGGCGGTGGCCATCAGTTCAGTCCCTCATCTTCAGCGCTCTCCAGCGCGTCATTATCTTCGTCGACGATCTCTTCCTCGTCGGCGCCCTCGATCGAGAGCGGCCGGGTCGCGGCGATCAGCCGGTCGGTCAGCAGCAGCTTGGCGTCGCCGACATCGGCGAAACCGATCGTCATGTCGCCATGCTTGCGCACGTCGATAGTGATCTGGTCGCCATCGACGCTCTTGAGGATGCCAGTGAGCTGCTTGCGCCCCTCGACCGGCTGCGCCAGCACGATCCGCGCCTCATGCCCCGCCCAATCGGCGAAATCGGCGAGCCGTGTCAGCGGGCGGTCGATGCCGGGCGATGAGACTTCGAGGCGATATTCCTCTTCGATCACATCCTTGCCCTGCTCTTCGAGTTCGTCGAGCCGATCCGAGATGCGGCGCGACAGCTCCGCGCAATCGTCGATCGTGAGCTGGCGCGTGTCGGGGCGCTCGGCCATCACCTGCAAGGTGAGGTCGCCCGCGGCGCCGAACAGCTTGACGCGCACGAGATCGAAGCCGAGCGCCTTCGCCTCGGGGTCGATCAACGCGTTCAGCTTGGCCCGGATCAGATCGGGGTCCGCCATCGATGCTCCAAACAAGCAGGATTGTCGCCGGAACCGGGTGGCTCCGACCTCTTCACCATAACGATGTAGAGAATATGCCGGTGATATAGGCCAAGCGCGATGGGCTGGCAAGCGCCTCCGCGTTTCCACTTGGGAACACGGCGCGAGGCCGCTAGTTTGGATCACATGATCCTTCGCCCGCTCGCGCTGCTGCTGCTCGCCACCTCGGCCTGCTCCCCCTCCGCCAACGCCGGCGGCAACGCCTCCGCCACCGCGGCGAAGTCGGGGCCGCCGTTCGTCAGCACCAAGCAGGCGCAGTTCGATACGCCGTTCGCGATGGCGTTCCTGCCCGATGGCGGCCTGCTCGTCACCGAAAAGGCGGGCAAGCTCAAGCTGCGCGACGCGAGCGGCCATATCCGCGACGTGGCAGGCGTCCCCAAGGTGCAGGAGATCACGCAGGGCGGCCTGCTCGACGTGGCGGTCGCGCCCGATTTCGCATCGAGCCACGCGATCTACCTCACCTATTCGGAACCACGCCCACACGGTGCCGCGCTCGCGCTGGCGCGCGCGACGTTGGTGGGTACGCAATTGCAGGGCACGCAGGTGCTGTGGCGGCAGGGGTCTGATGGCAAGGGCGGGCAGTTCGGCGCCAACATCGCCTTCGCGCCCGACGGCAAATCGCTGTTCCTGTCCTCGGGCGAGCGCCAGCGCTTCACGCCTGCGCAGGACATCAACCAGAAGCTCGGCAAGATTCTGCACCTCTCGCTCGACGGCAAGCCCGCGACCGGCAACCCGTTTGCTCAGCGGACCGGCACGCCCACCGTCACCGTGTTCGATCCGCCCGACAACACCGGCGCGGCCTTCAAGGAAAAGGGCGCGCAACAGCCGGTCGAGGGTGGCGTGAACACCGCGCCCGCCGAGATCTGGAGCATGGGCCACCGTAATCCCTATGGCCTCGCGTTCGATTCGGCCGGGCGGCTGTGGGAGATCGAGATGGGGCCGAAGGGCGGCGACGAGGTCAACCTGATCCTGCGCGGCAAGAATTACGGCTGGCCCAAGGCGTCGAACGGCAACAATTACGACGGCACCGACATTCCCGACCACAAACCGGGCGACGGCTTCGAAGCGCCCAAGGTGTTCTGGAACCCATCGATTTCACCCGGCGGCATGATGATCTATTCGGGCGCGCTTTTCCCGCAGTGGAAGGGATCGATGTTCATCGCGGCATTGTCGGGCGAGGCCCTGATCCGCGTGAAGCTCGACGGCGACAAAGCCACCAAGGCCGATCAATGGCCGATGGACACCCGCATCCGCGACGTGGCGCAGGGGCCGGACGGCGCGATCTGGCTGCTGCAGGACGACGGCGCGCTGGTGAAGCTTACGCCGCGCTGAGGTTGGCTGGTGCGGGTAGCAGCACGCGCAACCGCCTCCCCTCCCTGGAAGGGAGGGGAGCAGCTTGCGCTTCAGGCTAGAATGATCTGGTCGATCGCCTGCGCGACGCCATCGGCGTCGTTCGCGCCGGTGATGTGCTGCGCGAGCGCCTTCACACCGTCCGGCGCCTGCCCCATCGCGATCGACAGGCCGGCGCGGGCGAACATCGGCAGATCGTTGAACTGATCGCCGATCACCGCGGTCTGCGACAGCGGCACACCGAAGCTTTCCGCCAGCGCCGCCACGCCATCGCCCTTGTTGGCGGCGGTCGCGGTCACGTCGAGATAATAGGTCTGCGACTGCGCGATCGTCGCCGAATCGCCATAAGCCGCGCGCGCGCGGTCGAGCAGGCCGGCGAGCAGCGCGGGTTCATCGCTGACGAAGGTGATCTTGTCGGCGCGATCGTAATACGGCGAAAAATCCGTGACCACGATCGGCGACTGGTTCGCCGACACGCGCTCGCTGTCGAAATGCGGCCCCTGTTCGGCAAGCGCATACCAACGGTCGTCGGCGAACAGCCACGGCGCGACATCGAGCCCCTGCGCCAGTTCGAACATACCCGCCGCGACGTGCGGCGCGATGCGGTGTTCGGAGAGCATCGTACCGTCGCGCTTGAACAGGATGCCGCCGTTGAACGCGCCGATCGGCACGTCGAGGCCGAGCGCATCGACGATCGGTTGCACCCCCGAACGTGGCCGCGCGCTGATGACGCTGAAGCCGATCCCCGCCGCTTTGAGCCGGGCGACTGCGGCGACCGTCCCCGCCGTCAGTTGCTTTTTCCGATCGACCAACGTGCCGTCGAGATCGGAGATGAACAGTCGAATGCCGTCCTTGGTGGCCCCGCTCATTGCGGCATTTCAACATGGCCGCCGAAGCCGAAGCGCATCGCCGACAGCAATTTGTCGCCGAACGTATGCTCGACCCGGCTGCGATAGCGTGCGTACAGCGCCGCGCTGAGCACGTTGGCCGGCACCTTCTCTTCCATCGCCGCGTCGATCGTCCACTGCCCCTCGCCCGAATCGGCGACGCTGCCGGTGAAATGTTCGAGCATCTGATCCTTGGCGAGACCGATCGCGGTGAGATCGAGCAGCCACGACGAAATCACGCTGCCCCGCCGCCACACTTCGGCGATGTCGGTGAGGTTGAGGTCGAAGCGCTCGTCCTCGGGCAGATGTTCGGAGGACTTGCCCTTGAGGATGTCGAAACCCTCGGCATAGGCCTGCATCAGCCCGTATTCGATGCCGTTGTGGACCATCTTGACGAAATGCCCGGCGCCCGCCGGCCCGGCATGGATGTACCCCATTTCGGCGCGCGGATCTTCCAGATCATTGTCGCGGCCCGGCGTGCGCGGGATGCTGCCGACGCCCGGTGCGAGCGCTTCGAGGATCGGATCGAGCGTCTTGATCGTCTCGGGATCGCCGCCGACCATCATGCAATAGCCGCGTTCGAGCCCCCAGACGCCGCCCGAGGTGCCGACATCGACATAATGGACCTGCTTCTCGGCCAGCGCCTTGGCGCGGCGGATATCGTCCTTGTAGAAGCTGTTGCCGCCATCGATGATGATGCCGCCGGGGCCGCATTGGTCGGCGATCGTCGCCACGGTCTGCTCGGTCGGATCGCCTGCCGGGAGCATCACCCAGTAGATCGCCGGATCGGCAAGCTTGCCCTGCATGTCGGCGAGCGAGGCGGCGCCGACCGACCCATCGGCGACCAGAGCGGCGACCGCTTTCTCGTCCCGATCGAAGACCACGGTCTCGTGGCCGGCGCGCATCAGCCGCCGCGCGATGTTGCCGCCCATCCGGCCAAGGCCGATGATACCGATCTTCATGAGGGTACTCCTACAGGTTTCGAAATGCCGTTCCCCCGCGCAGGCGGGGGTCCAGGGCAACAAACGTGGCGCTGCGTGACTCTGGCCCCCCGCTTTCGCGGGGGAACAGGTCAATGCGGCAGTCGATTAGGCGACCGCCGGCTGCTTCTTCGCGATCGCGCCGAGCAGATCGTCGAACGCCTTGGAGAAGGACGCGACGCCCTCCTCGACCAACGCATCGGTGACGCCGTCGAGATCGAGGCCGAGCCGTTCCGCCTCGGACAGCACATGCCGCGCGCCGGCGATGTCGGAGCCGAGCGTGTTGCCGGGGGTGCCATGGTCGCGGAACGCATCCAGCGTCTTGGGCGGCACGGTGTTGACCGTGTCCGGCCCGATCAGCTCGTCGAGATACAGCGTGTCGGGGAAGGTCGGGTCTTTGGTCCCGGTCGAAGCCCACAGCAGCCGCTGGACTTGCGCGCCCTTGGCGGCGAGCGCCTGCCAGCGCGAGCTTTTGCTGAACTCGAGGAACCAGTCATACGCCAGCTTGGCGTTGGCGATGGCGACCTTGCCACGGATCGCCTTGAGCGCCTCGCTCTCGGGATCACCATCCTTGACGCGCGCGGCGATCTTGTCGTCGATCTTGCTGTCGATGCGGCTGACGAAGAAGCTGGCGACACTGGCGATCCGGTCGATCGGCAGGCCTTCCGCCACGCGCTGTTCGAGGCCCTCGACATAGGCAAGCGCCACAGCCTGATAGGCCGAGTTCGAGAACAGCAAAGTCACGTTGACGTTGATACCAGCCGCGATCGTCGCGGCGATGGCGGGCACGCCGGCGGCGGTGCCGGGGATCTTGATCATCAGGTTGGGCCGATCGACCGCAGCCCACAATTTCTGCGCCTCGGCGATCGTCGCATCGGTATCATTGGCGAGATACGGCGACACTTCGAGGCTGACATAGCCGTCCTTGGCCTGTTTCGCCTCATAG
Organism: Sphingomonas populi; assembly: GCF_004208535.1. Lineage (GTDB taxonomy): Bacteria > Pseudomonadota > Alphaproteobacteria > Sphingomonadales > Sphingomonadaceae > Sphingomonas > Sphingomonas populi. Next base: position 99,693 of record NZ_SGIS01000005.1, on the reverse strand, counting down.
ACCGGCGCCAGCGTCTCGGCAGCGGCCTTGATGTCCTCAATCGCGAGCGCTTCGTAGCGATCCATCGTCGCCGCGCCGGGATGCGCCTTGTCATATTCGGCGAGCGTGGCGTCGTAAGCGTCGCCGTAGCCCATCGCCTTTTCGAAGATCGAGGGGTTGGAGGTGACGCCGGTCAGGCCGTCTTCCTCGACCAGTTTCTTGAGGCCGCCCGCCTCAAGGAACTTGCGATCGACGAAATCGAGCCAGACGGCCTGGCCGTGGCTGGCGAGATCCTTGAGGAGACTCATTATGCGTCCTTTCCGAGCAATGCGCGCGAGACCTTGAGAACGTTCTCGACGGTGAAGCCGTATTTGTCCTGCAACTTGGCGAGCGGCGCCGATGCGCCGAAGGTCGACATGGTGATCGTCGCGCCGTCGAGACCGACATAGCGATCCCAGCCGATCTCGCCGCCCTGTTCGATCGCGATCCGCGCGCGCACCGACTTGGGCAGGACGCTCTCCTTGTAGGCGGCCTCCTGCGCTTCATAGCGATGCCAGCTCGGCAGCGAGACGACGCGCGCGGCGATGCCCTGCTCGACCAGCTTTTCGTACGCGGCGATGGCGAGCGACACTTCGCTGCCGGTCGCGATCAGGATCAGTTCCGGGTTCTCGCTGTCGGCGAGGACATAGCCGCCCTTCATCAGACCTTCGGCCGATGCATATTTCTCACGATCGATCGTCGGCAGCGCCTGGCGTGAGAGGACGAGCGCGGTCGGCTGATCGCCTTCCTCCATTGCCGCCTTCCATGCGTAAGCCACTTCGTTGGCGTCGCCCGGGCGGATCGTGTCGAGCCCCGGTGTCGCGCGCAGCATCGCGAGATGCTCGATCGGCTGGTGGGTCGGGCCATCCTCGCCGACGCCGATCGAATCATGGGTGAACACCCACACGACGCCCAGCTCCATGATCGCCGAGAGGCGGACCGGCGCGCGCATGTAATCGGTGAACACGAAGAAGGTCGAGCCGTAGGCGCGCAGATATGACAGCGCCATGCCGTTGACCACGCCGCCCATCGCATGTTCGCGCACGCCGAAGTGGAAGTTGCTGCCGCCGTAATTGTCCGCCTCGAACGAGGGCGCACCCTTGATGTCGGTCTTGGTCGAAGGCGCGAGATCGGCCGCGCCGCCGACCAGCCACGGCACCTGCTTGACCAGCGCGTTGAGCACCTTGCCGCCCGAATCGCGGCTGGCGATGCCCTTGGCGTCGGTATCGAACGTCGGCAGCGCGGCTTCCCAGCCCTTGGGCAGCTTGCTCGCGAACAGATCGTCGAGTTCGGCGGCGAGTTCAGGATGCTCGTCGTGATATTTGGCGAAGTTGGCCTGCCACGCCTCGCGCAGCGGCACGCCGCGATCGGTCATCGCGCCCTTGAAAGCTTCGGCGACGCCGTCCGGCACGAGGAACTTGGCGTCCTCGGGCCAGCCATAGGCCTGTTTGGTGAGGCGGATATTCTCTTCGCCGAGCGGCTCGCCATGCGCCTTCTCGCTGCCGGCGCGGGGGCTGCCCCAGCCGATGATCGAGTGGACGACGATGAAGGTCGGCTTGTCGGTGGTCGCGCGGAACGTGTCGAACGCCGCCGTCAGCGCCGCGATGTCGTTTGCGTCGTTCACATGGATGACGTTCCAGCCATAGGCCTCGAAACGCTTACCGACGTCCTCGTCGAACGCGAGCGCGGTGTCGCCCTCGATCGAGATGTGGTTGCTGTCATAGACCCAGCACAGGTTGGAAAGCTTGAGATGGCCGGCGAGCGACGCCGCCTCGGCCGAGACGCCCTCCATCATGCAGCCGTCGCCGGCAACGGTGTAGACGTCGTGGTCGAAAAGCGTGAAGCCGGGCTTGTTGTAGCGCGCGGCGAGCCAGCGCTCGGCGATCGCCATGCCGACCGAGTTGCTGCACCCAGCCCCGAGCGGGCCAGTGGTGGTCTCGACGCCGGTGGTGTGGCGATATTCGGGGTGGCCCGGCGTCTTCGAGTTGAGCTGGCGGAAGCCCTTCAGATCGTCGAGGCTGAGCGCGAGCTTGCCGCTCTTCTTGCCGTCTTTGTCGATCTCTTCGATGCCGGCGAGGTGGATCAGCGAATAGAGCAGCATCGAGGCATGGCCGACCGACAGCACGAAGCGGTCGCGGTTGGGCCAGTCGGGCGTGGCCGGATCGTAGCGCAGGAACTTGGTCCAGATCGTGTGACCGACCGGGGCGAGCGCCATCGGCGTGCCGGGATGCCCCGAATTGGCGGCCTGCACCGCATCCATCGACAGCGTGCGAATCGTATCGATCGCCAGACGCTCGGGCGATCCGTCTTCGTGCAGATCCGGCGTGGTGCTCACCGTCGGGGCATCGGACATTCAAAGGGCCTTTCTCTTCGTCAACGGCTAACGCCATCGCGCTGATGTGGTTGCGTGGCGGCCGTCCGAATTTTGCGCTCGAACGACTGCCTGCGTTATGATCTTCCCTACACGGGCCGGTCGATACGTGTCACCTGCCCTTGTTTGCAGATGATAGCGCTATCAATTTCACGAAGGAAGAGGCCGTGAGCGAGCACGCCGGGGATCGCCGCCAAGGCCGCGTCGAGCGCGAGCGGATCGTCCAGCGCGGCGAAATGGCAGTCGAGCACGAGATTGTCCTGATCGGTGCGGAACGGCGTGGCGTCTCCCCCGCGCAGCGCCACGGTCGCGCCGAGATCGGTCAGCCGACCCGCCACGAAGCTGCGCGCGAACGGCAGCACCTCGACCGGCAGCTTGGCCGCGCCGATCGCGGCGACGCGCTTCGATCCGTCGGCGATGACGATCATGCGCGCGGCGGATTCGGCGACGATCTTCTCGCGCAGCATCGCCCCGCCCGCGCCCTTGATCGCGTAGAGCCGAGCGTCGATCTCATCGGTGCCGTCGATGGCGAGATCGGTCGCGGCGACATCGGCGAAGTTGAGCATTTCGATCCCGAGGGCGCGCGCCTGCTCGGCGCTGCGTAGCGAGGTGGCGACCGCGCGCACCCGCAAGCCCGCCCGCACGCGCTCGCCGAGCCGGTCAATCGCGAAGGCGGCGGTCGATCCGGTGCCGAGGCCCACGAGCATGCCGTCGGCGATCTCATCGACCGCAGCGTTGGCCGCTCCGCGTTTATCTTCGTCCGTTGTCATCCCGGCCTTTTCGCACTCTCTTATGACAGAGCTAAGGTGCGTGGCGGCGAATTTCCATCCGCGCCTACGGCCAGCACCATTTTTACACTGGCGAGATGCGCCATGTTCGGGGCAGAGCGAGCGACATGATCGAAAAGATACTCGGCTTCCTCGCCACCATCATCATCGCCATCATTTCCAGCGGCGGCTATCTCGGCATTGCGCTGCTGATGGCGATCGAATCGGCGTGCATCCCGCTCCCCTCCGAAATCATCATGCCGTTCGCCGGCTATCTGGTCTGGAAGGGCGAGTTGAACCTGCTGCTCGTCGCCACCGCCGGCGCGATCGGCTGCAATCTCGGCTCGATCGTCGCTTATGAGATCGGCAAGCGCGGCGGGCGCCCGCTCGCGGAGCGCTGGGGGCGGTATGTGCTGGTCGGGCCGGGCGAACTCGACACCGCCGACCGCTTCTTCGCGCGCTTCGGCGGACCGGCGGTGCTGATCGCGCGACTGCTGCCGCTGATCCGCTCATTCATCGCCTTTCCGGCCGGCGTCGCGCGGATGCCGCTGGTGCCATTTCACCTCTACACCTTCATCGGATCGTGGCCGTGGTGTTTCGCGCTGGCGTGGCTCGGCGCGACGCTCGGCGAGAAATGGGACAGCGACCCGCGCGTGAAGGCGGCGTTCCACAGCGCCGACGTGGTGATCGCGGGTGTGTTGTTAGCGGCGGTCGCGTTCTTCGTGTGGCACCGCGTGCGGGGGATGAAGCGGCGCTAAGCGTCTCCCTTCGCTCGCCACGAACGGTTGGTTGTTATCGCGCCCGCCGTTCCGCCCCGCGCGTCCACAGAACCAGCAACACCAGCAACGGCACCGCGATGTCGAGGTACAGGAAGAAGCCGCGCCACGCGCTCCAGCCGAAGAAATCGCCCGGGATGGTGTTGATATTGCCGGGCAGGAACATCGCCAGGATCGTGCGATCCCAGAGGGGATTGGCATAGGCTTCCGAGCCGAAGACGTCGGTCGAAGCGATCATCAGGTTGATCGCCACCGATAGCCCAAGCACCGCGACCAGCGCCGCGCGCTGCCACGCCCGGCGCGAGCCCGCCCACAAGGCCGCCAGTCCGATCGCAAGGAAAGGGATCGCCGGCACCGAATGGCGCGGGCCGATCGACGCGCCGCCGTCCCAATAGACATAGGACGCGTTGACCATCAGCACGATCGCGACCACCGCCGCCGCCAGCACGCCGAGGTCACGCGTTTCGCGCGCGCGGATCATGGAGACCAGCCCCAGCGCGCCCAGCACGATAACCGGCGACACCCACAGCAACCCGCGCCGCACCCCGAACAGGATGCCGAACAGCGCGCCCGGCTTGGGATAGGTCAGCCCGAACAGCCCCTGCTGCATGCCGTTGAACCCGACCACGCCCTGATAGCCGAGCCGGAACAGCGTGCCGAACGCGAACAGATTGTAGGCGAACAACGGCAGTACCGCGACGATCCCCGCGCCGACCGCCATCGCCAGCACGCGGCCGCGCACCGGCCAAGCGACGTCCCGCGTCCGCCACAACGCCCAGCCGGCGATCGCGACACCACCGAGCGCTGCCTGAAATTCGATCACCACCGCCCAGCCGAGCGCCAGCCCCGCCATCAGCGGGTAGCGCCAGCGCGTCAGCTCCCCGTCCCCGCTCGTGCCGCGCCAGATCGCCCAGGTCGCGATCAACAGCAGCGCCGCGACCGGCGCGTGGCCGAGCATCGTCGTCGACCAACCCCACACGATCGACCCCAAGGCATAGCCAAGCGCAGCATACAGCCCAGCCGCCGGGCTGCCGGTGATGCCGGTGGCGAGATCGAGCAACAGCACTGCCGCGAAGGCGGTGAGCAGCGCCGCGCCCAGCGCCACCGCCACGCACAACCGGAGCGCCATGAAGCGCATCAGTCGGGGGTTGGTCACATCGATCACCAGTTCCTGCGTCTCGCCGCCGGTGATCTTGCCCACGCCCCAGACGAATGGCACCGCCATCAGCGTCATGCCCGGCGCCTTATCCATGTAATAATGGTCGCCGAACTGCGCCTTGTCGATCGTCAGCGACTGATAGCGATCGATCGTCGCCTCGCCACGCTCGGCGATCGAGAAGGCGGCGAACAGCCGGGTCGCATTGTTGGGGTTGAGCGGCCACGAGCCGAACCACGCGCAGGAAAACCACACCAGCGCGAACAGCACCAGCGCGACGCCGTGCGGCCCGCGCACCATCGGCTTCGTTTGCATCACGCGCTCAGCCGAACAACCAGGTGCCGAGCATGCGGCCGAACGGCAAGGTGAAGAAACCGGCGATCAGCAGCGCCCCCGTCACCATGCCGCGCACATAGCGACGGTGCGATTCGATGCGGTGCGTCGCCGCCGTCCACCACACCATCGGCGCGGCGACCACCACATATAGCGATATGATGTGGATGACGCTGAAATGGCCGGGGTTCGACTGGCGCACCCAGAAGGTAATCACGGCGGTGAGGAACATCGCCGCCACCCAGAGCTTGCCGAGCGCGCGATGCGGCGCGTCGCCACGCCGCCGCAGCAGCATCACCGGCGTCAGCCCCAGCGCGACGGCGATGGTGGCGAGATGCGCCCAGACGATCGCCGGCACCTCGCCCCAATGCGACCGGCCACGCACGAGCGCGACCAGCACCACGCCGGACAGCAGGATCGCGCCCGCCGCCAGCGCCTTTTCATAACCGTCCGCCACCAGCGGCCTGTGCGGCCGCGCACCGGCTGTTACGCTTGTCATACGTGCCCCCCGGCGTGACGTTATTGGTCGATCGTCGACTCGAGCACACGCTGGTCACGCGCGCGCTCCTTGTTGGTGGCGCGGTTGATCTGCGAATTCTGCAGGAAGCAGCCCGTCGCGCCGCCTGGCCCGACGTTGCTGCAACTGCCAACCCCAGTGTCGCCGACATGATCGTTGGCGACGACTTTCGACGCCCAGCTCTCGTTCTCGGGCGTCACCTTGAAGTCGCGCAATTCCTTGGGAATGCGGAACTGCTCGCTCGCCGGGCGACGGACGCAGACGACGACTTCGGCGCCGTCATTGTCGGTCGGGCATTTCTGGTCGCCGTAGATCACGAGCGACGGAATCGGCTTGCCCTGCGCCGCCACTTGCGCGGGCGCGGCGGCGAGTGCCGCGGCCATCCCGGCCATCACGATCGAAACCATCTTCTTCATCGCGTCACTCCCGTAACGGGCACCGCCCGTCAAATGCGTTTCGCCGCGGCGATGACGACGCGACACCCGAGCCGGATCGCCCCGCTCAGCAACAGATAGGCCGGCGCGCTCTCGGCACCCGAGGCGAGCGCGGTTTCGCGGTGCTCGACCTCCTCGGCCTGGAACTCCAGCACCGCCGCCGACAATTCCGGGTCCGACGTGCCCAGCGCTTCGAGCTGATCGGCATAATGTTTGTCGATCTCGGTCTCGACCGCAGCGGTGCAGGCCATCGCCGCTTCGGGGCCGAGCGCCGCCGTCACCGCGCCCAACGTGAAACCCGCCACATCCCAGAACGGTTGCAGCACCGTCGGGCGTACACCGCGCGCAACGATCATCGTGTCGAAAAACGCGCGGTGGCGCTGCTCCTGATTGGCCATACCGGCGATCGCGCGCGCGGCGGGAGTACGATCCCCCATCACCGCGAGTTGCCCCGCGTAAATCCGCGTCGCGCCATATTCGCCGGCCTGATCGACACGCACCATCGATCGCGTGTCGCGCCGGGCGTCGCCGGGCTTCCAGCCGCTCATCTTCTGCCCTTCGGCAGCAGCGCGACGATGACCAGCGCGGCAGGGATCGAGACGAGCGCGTTGAACCCCGCGAGCGAGATGCCGAACGCGGTCCATTGTGGCACGTCGCAGCGCACCACCGGCGCCTTCATGATCCGCGCCAGCATGTCATCGACCGAGCCGCCATGCCCGGCCATCGTCGAGGTGCATTCGGTGAAGCCCTGCCACCAATGATATTCGACGCCGGCATGGAACACGCCGATCGCCCCGCTGACGAAGATCGCGAGCGCGGCGCAGAGGATCAGCAACCGGCCAGCCCGCGCGGGCACGACGAAGGCGGCCAGCGCGAACAGGAGCGCAGCGAAATGCGGATAGCGCTGCCACCAGCACATCTCGCACGGGTAGAGATGGCCGATATATTGAAAGCCATATGCCCCGGCGATCAGCGCGGCGGGGACGATGAGCGCGATCCAGCGCGCGCGGGCGATGCGGTCGGTGCCCATCTCAGCGCCTCGCCGCGACCTGCGGCGCCGACCCGAGCCGGGCGAGCGTGCGGATCGCATAATCGAGCTGGAAATCGTCGATGCCCTTGGCCTTCAGCTCGGCCGGGGTCGCGGCGAAGCGCGGATCGGGCTTGCTGTCCTGTTCGAGCACCGAATCGTCGTTCTTGATTTCGTTGATGAGGTGGCGGCGCAAATCGTCCTCGCGGAATATCGGGCGTTTCTTGTAATCGGCGTCGGAAATCTGCGGCACCTGCACGTCGGGTTCGATCCCGCCTTCCTGCACCGATCGATCCGACGGCGTGTAATAGCGCGAGGTGGTGAGCCGCAAAGCGGTATTGTCGCCCATGTCGATCACCGTCTGCACCGATCCCTTGCCGAACGAGCGCTCGCCCATCACCAGCGCACGGTGATGATCCTGCAACGCGCCGGCGACGATCTCGGACGCGGAAGCCGTGCCCGCATTGGTCAGCACGATCACCGGCAGCCCGTGTGACGGATCGCCCTTGAAATAGCTCTCGGCATAGAAGGTCTCGACATCGCTGCGGTCGCGCCCGCGCTGCGACACGATCACGCCCGACGACAGGAAATTGTCGGCGACCGCGACCGCTTCGTCGCGAAGCCCGCCGCCATTGTCGCGCAGATCGACGACATAGCCGGTCGGCCGGTGGCCGAGCTGCTTGTCGATGCCGAGGATCGCGGCGTGGACCGCATCGCCGGTATGTTCGGAGAAGGTGTTGATGTTGATGATGCCGATATTGCCCTTCACCGACCATTTGACCGGCTTCTGCACGATCTGTTCGCGCACCATCGTCGCGATGATCGGATCGGACGTGCCGGGGCGTTGCAGCGTCAGCGTGATCTTGGTGCCGGGCTTGCCGCGCATCTTGGCGATCGCCTCGTCGAGCGTATCGCCGAAGATCAACTTGCCGTCGATGTGGGTGATATAGTCGCCCGATTTGACGCCAGCGCGCCAGCCAGGCGTATCCTCCTGCGGCGCGATAACCTTGACCGCGCCGTCCTCCATCGTGACGGTGAGGCCGAGCCCGCCGTAGCTGCCGGTGGTCTGGATGCGCAGATTGTCGTAATCGAGCCCGGTCTCGAAGCTGCTGTGCGGATCGAGCGCGGCGAGCATGCCGTCGATCGCGCCCTTCACCAGCGTCTTGTCATCGACCTTGTCGACATATTCCGCCTTCACGCGGTTGAACACGTCCATGAACACCGAAATCTCGCGATAGGTGCTGGTGTCGACCGCCGCCATCGCGCCGGTGCCGATCGGGACAATCGCGAGAACGGCGGTGATCGCAATGGCTTGCAGCAGGGCACGGGAACCGGGAACGCGAGACATCGGGCGGATATTTCCATCCATCAAAGAACGATATGTCGCACCGTAGCGGCATTCCGCCGCGGATCAAAGCGCGCTCGCGGCTGAACCGCGGCTGAGCGGATCGCACGCCGCCATCGCCACGGTTAGGCTCTGGCGCGCGCGCCTTCGCCCTGTATGGTGCGCGCAGAAACGCCGGCGCCCGGGGGACGGCCGCCGCACGATGGGCGCGAAGACACGCATGACCAAATTCCTGATCGGCCTGGCCGGTATCGCCGTCATCCTCCTGATCGCGTTCGCGCTGTCCACCAACCGCCGGGCGATCCGGCCGCGCGTGGTGGGCGCGGCGTTCGCGCTTCAGATCGCGATCGCGGTGCTGGTGCTGTACGTTCCCGCCGGCAAGGCCGCGATCTACGGCATGTCCGCCGCCGTCTCCGCTTTGCTCGGCTATGCCGGCGAGGGCACGCGGGTGATCTTCGGCGATCTCGCCACTGATCCCAAGTTCGGCCACGCCTTCGCGATTTCGTCGCTGCCGGTCATCATCTTCTTCGCCGCGCTGGTCGCGGTGCTGTACCATGTCGGCATCATGCAGTTCGTAGTGCGCTGGCTCGGCGGCGCGATCGAGAAGGTGACGGGCGTCTCCAAGGTCGAATCCTTGTGCGCGGCGGCGAACATCTTCGTCGGACAGAGCGAGGCGCCGCTGGTGATCCGGCCCTATCTCGCCACGCTCACCCCGTCGCAGCTTTTCGCGGTGATGTCGGTCGGCATGGCGGGCGTGGCGGGGACGATCCTCGCCGCGTATGCCACGCTGCTTGGGCCGGGATCGCTCCCGTTCCTGCTCGCCGCGTCTTTCATGGCGGCGCCGGGCGGGTTGCTGATGGCGAAGATCATCATGCCCGACACGCCGTATGATGACGGCGAACTGCCGCTCGGCGACGACCGCGAGGAGCAGATCGTGCGCGTCGCCGAAGTCGCCGCCGAGGAAGAGCGCGCCGCCAACATCATCATGGCCGCGGCGATGGGCGCGCAGACCGGCGTGCGGATCGCGGTCGCGGTCGGCGCGATGGTGCTGGCGTTCGTCGCGCTGGTGGCGCTCGCCAACGGGTTGCTGGCGGAGGTGGGAAGCTGGTTCGGGCTGAAGGGCCTCAGCTTCCAGTCGCTGCTCGGCACCGTGCTGGCGCCGGTGATGTATCTGCTCGGCGTGCCGTGGAACGAGACGGCGGCGGCGGGCGGGTTGCTCGGCACCAAGGTCGTGCTCAACGAATTCGTCGCCTTCGCCGACATGGGGCAGATGAAGGGCCTCAGCCCGCGCACGGTCGCGATCGTGACGTTTGCTTTGTGCGGCTTCGCCAATTTCAGCTCGATCGCGATCCAGATGGCCTCGACCGGCAGCCTCGCCCCCAACCAGCGGCCGATGATCGCCAAGCTGGGCTTACGCGCACTAGCGGCGGGGAGCCTCGCCAATCTGATGTCGGCGGCATTGGCGGGTCTGCTGATCGCGTGACCGCACTCGTGATCCGGCCGGCGGCGGAGGCCGACCGCGTCGCGATCTGGGCGATCCTCGAACCGGTGATCCGCGCGGGCGAGACGTATGCGCTCGACCGGACGATGGGCGAAGATGCGGCGCTGGCCTATTGGTTCGCGCCGGGCAACCGCGTGTTCGTGGCGGAAGCGGACGGCGCGATCCTCGGCACCTATCTGTTGCGCGCCAATCAGGCCGGCGGCGGCGCGCATGTCGCCAATTGCGGCTATACGACCGCGCAAGGCGCGACCGGGCGCGGCGTGGCGCGCGCGATGTGCCTGCACTCGCTCGATCAGGCGCGCGGCGCTGGCTTCCGCGCGATGCAGTTCAACTTCGTGGTGGCGAGCAACACGCGGGCCGTGGCGCTGTGGCAGGCGTGCGGGTTCGCGGTCGTGGGCACGCTGCCGGGCGCGTTCGCGCATCCGTCGCTTGGCGATGTCGATGCGCTGGTGATGTTCCGCACACTCTGAGCGGCGTAGCCTTCCAAAAACTTGACGTGTGTCGGCGCGCTCCCTCTCTGCGCCTCCGCGCCTCCGCGTGCAAAAATCTCGTTCACGCGGAGGCGCGGAGGCGCGGAGGCGCGAAGAGAAAAAAGGCGGGCCTGCGGCGCCTCAGCGCGCGACGTAAAAAAGGGCCGGTGCGTTGCCGCACCGGCCAGAGGTCGTCCGCAGGAGGAACGCATTGGGGGGCGGGCAGTGCCCGCCCCGATCTGGTCAATAATGGTAGGCGCGCTCGCCGTGCTCGGCGATGTCGAGGCCTTCTTGTTCGGTCTCCTGGGTGACACGCATGCCCCAGGTCTTGTCGATGATGATGAACAGGATCGCCGAGCCGATGCCCGAGAGCAGCAGCGTGGTGCCGACGCCCCAGAGCTGGTGGCCGACCTGGGCCGCCATGTCGTAGGTGCCCGCGACGAGCGTACCCGGCTTGGTCGAATAGTCGGCGATGCCCTGGCCGCCCAGATACGGCGCGTCGAGCACGCCGGTCAGGATCGCGCCGGTGATGCCGCCGATGCAGTGGACACCGAACACGTCGAGCGAGTCGTCATAGCCGAACTTCGACTTCACCACGCTGACGAAGAAGAAGCAGATCGGCGAGACGAGCAGGCCGAGCACGACCGAACCCATCGGGCCGGCGAAACCGGCCGCCGGGGTGACGGCGACGAGGCCGGCGACGACACCCGAGGCGGCACCGAGCAGCGACGGCTTGCCGCGCACGATCTGTTCGGTGAGCAGCCAGGAAAGGCCGGCGGCGGCGGTGGCGACGAAGGTGTTGATGAAGGCGACGGCGGTGACACCGTTCGATTCGAGGTTGGAGCCGGCGTTGAAGCCGAACCAGCCGACCCACAGCAGGCTGGCGCCGATCATGGTCATGGTCAGCGAGTGCGGCGGCATCGGCTCCTTGGGATAGCCAACGCGCTTGCCGAGCAGGATGCACATCACCAGACCAGCGATACCGGCGTTGATGTGAACGACCGTGCCGCCTGCGAAATCGAGCGCGCCGACGCCGAACAGATAGCCGGCATGGCTGTTGACTTCGTCAAGCGCCTTGGCACCCGCGAGCGCGCCAGCGGCGACGCCGTCCGGGCCGTCCCAATACCAGACCATGTGGGCCATCGGGAAATAGATCAGCGTCACCCAGAGCGCGGTGAACAGCATCAGCGGCGAGAATTTCACCCGCTCCGCCACGCTGCCGATGAACAGCGCCGGCGTGATGCAGGCGAAGGTCATCTGGAAGCAGACGAAGGCATATTCAGGGATGTAGACGCCGTTCGAGAAGGTCGCCGCCATCGAGTTCGCATCGATGCCGCGCAGGAACGCCTTGGAGAAGCCGCCGACGAAGGCGTTGCCCTGCGTGAAGGCCTCCGAATAGCCGTAGGTCACCCAGATCACAGCAACCATGCAGACGATCATCAGCGTCTGCGTCAGCACGCTCAGCATGTTCTTGGTGCGGACGAGGCCGCCGTAGAACAAGGCGAGGCCGGGAACGGCCATCATCAGCACGAGCAGCGTCGAAACCAGCATCCAGGCGGTGTCGCCCTTGTCGATCGTGGCTTTCGGGATCGGCGACGCGGCGGCGGCTGCCGCCTCCTGCGCCCAGGCCGGCAGGGATGCGAACAGCGCCGCCCCCAGGCCGGCAATGCCGACATATTTCAACGTCTTGTTCATCATTGCCCCCTTCATGAGCCCCGGGTCTGTTGTGCCGTTCACAGTGCGGTCTCGTCGGTTTCGCCGGTGCGGATTCGCACCGCCTGGCCGACATCGAGAACGAAGATCTTACCGTCGCCGATCGCGCCGGTGTTGGCCGAAGCCTGGATCGATTCGACCACCTTGGCGGCGAGGTCTTCGGCGCAGACGATCTCGATCTTGATCTTCGGCACCATGTTGGTGCTGTATTCGGCGCCGCGGTAGATTTCGGTCTGGCCCTTCTGACGGCCGAACCCCTTCACCTCGGTGACGGTCATGCCCGCAACCCCGATTTCGGTGAGCGCTTCGCGCACCTCGTCGAGCTTGAACGGTTTGATGATGGCAATAACGAGCTTCACTCGACGCCCCCTCTTAGCTTTTGTCCCGAGAGGTGTTCAGCAATCGCCGTGCCAAGTCGAAACGACGCATTTGTGCGACGTTCGGTGGGAACCAAACCGTTACTTGCGGGTAAATTTTGTGCAGTGGCGAGAAAGTGCCTGAATTTCAGGCAGCATCCGCAACAATGCGGCGTGCGGTCTCGGCATCATCCTCATCGACCATCACGCGCACCGGGATGAACAGATAGCTGCCATCGGCGATGCTGGCGTTGCCATCGAGCGCAAGCGCGGGAATGCCCTCCGCTTCGAGCCGCCCGATCACAATATGCGCTTCGTTGCGATTGAAGCGGCCGACTTCGACAATGGCCATCAGGCGACCACACGCGGCACGCGCGGCCGGCCGAGCGGGCATTCGAGCGCATCGCGATCCCACTTTGCGAGATCCGCCGCCGCATCATAGGTGGCGTGGCAGAAGGCGAGGATCGCCGCCTGCGGATCGGGCGCCGCGCGCACCGCATCATACGGCAGGATGAACTCGCCGAGCGTGGTGTCCCACGCCGCCGCATCGGGCGCGACCTTGGCGGCGGCATAGCCGGCGGGCGACGGATAGGCATAAGCGTAGAACGCTGCCGTCGGATAGGCGTCGCTACCGGGCCAGAATCCGATGCTCGCTTCCTCATGGCTGTACGCTTCGCACGTCACATCGTCGGGCAAGCCCGGCACGCCGCCGGGGTGGCGCGGCGCGGTCCGCCCAGAAAAGCGCGTCGCGGCGAGATCGAAGCTGCCCCAGAAGAAATGCACTGGGCTGGCCTTGCCGAGAAAGCCGGTACGGAATTCGCCGAACGCGCGCGATATGCGGATCAGCGCCTGCCAGAACGCGCGCGCCGCCTCCGCATCATAGGGGCGTTGCGCATGGTCCTCGGCGAAGGGAATCGCATCGGGCATCTCGCTGGGCGTGCCATCGAACGCGCTCGGCACGTCGAGGTCGGTGAGGCAGGCGACCACCGCCTTATGGAAATCGGCGATGCTGCCGGCCTGGAGACCGATACCCCGGCTGCGCCCGTCGCTGGTCATGAAGATCAGCCGGTCGTGGCGGAAATCGAAATCCACTTCGAGGATGCGGTCGCCCACCGGGATCGCCGAGGTGGTGAGCCCGCGCGCGGAAACATACAGCGGGACATGCCAGCTATGGTTGAGCCACGGCGTCAGCGCGAGCCGCACCTTGCCGATGATCTGCGTGCGAAGCTGAAGCGCGATCGCGGTCTCCCGCCACGCGGGCCAGTCGAGGGAGGGCCAGTCGCTCATCGGTATCTCCAATTGACCCGCCTGGTCACCACGCATACCTTATGCGCATGGCTACCAAAGCGCTATCGCCGGTGAAACGCCGCCCGGTCAATCTGTCGCTCGACGAAGCGGTGGTGGCGGAAGCCCGAAGCTATGGCATCAGCCTGTCGCGCACCAGCGAGGAGGCGATCGCCGCCGCAGTAAAGACGGAACGCGAGCGCCGCTGGAAGGAAGAGAATCGCGCGGCGATCGAAGGCTGGAATGTGTGGCTTGAGGAAAACGGGCTTCCTTACGCAGACCTGCGCCTGTTTTGATGGCGCAGTTCGACGTTCACGAAGTGAAAACCGGACGCTATCTGGTCGATTGCCAAGCCGACCTGCTTTCGCACCTGGAGTCGCGCATCACCATCCCGTTGGAACCAGCAAGCGAACGTCCGCCTGCGGCAACGCGCCTTCATCCGCACTTCGCCGTCCAGGGCCGGACAATGGTGCTTGCAACCCATCTGGCAGGCGCGATCCCGACACGCTCGCTCGGGCGCAAGGTCTCATCGCTGATCGAGTACGAATATGAGATCAAGGCCGCGCTCGACGTGTTGATTTCGGGAATCTGAGGTTGGTAGCGGCGTGGCGAAGCCACGCCGTCGGTCCTCGCTGGAGCGAGGCCGGCCGAGCTTCTCGCCGAGACGCGGATTAGCTTCCGCTAATCCGCTGCGAGAAGCTAGACCGCCGTCCCTCCGACCGTCAGCCCCTCGACCAGCAACGTTGGCTGGCCGACGCCCGCCGGCACCGACTGCCCGCCCTTGCCGCACATGCCGACGCCCTCGTCGAGCGCGAAGTCGTTGCCGATCCCTTTCACCTTGGTGAGACAGGTCGGGCCATCACCGATCAGCGTCGCGCCTTTGATCGGCGCGCCGAGCTTGCCGTTCTCGATCCGGTACGCCTCGGTGCAGGAGAAGACGAACTTGCCCGAAACGATATCGACCTGCCCACCGCCGAACGACTTGGCAAAGATGCCCGTCTTGACGCGCGAGAGAAGCTCGGCGGGATCGTCGTTGCCGCCGCGCATGAAGGTGTTGGTCATGCGCGGCATCGGCGCGTGCGCGAACGATTCGCGGCGACCGTTGCCGGTCGGCGCGACGCCCATCAGCCGCGCGTTGAGCCGGTCCTGAATATAGCCCTTGAGGATGCCGTCCTCGATCAGCACGTTCTCCTGAGTCGGCGTACCCTCGTCGTCGATCGAGAGCGAGCCGCGCCGGTCCATGATCGAACCGTCGTCGACCACCGTCACGCCGGGCGCGGCGACACGCTCGCCGATCCGGCCCGAAAAGGCCGACGTGCCCTTACGGTTGAAATCGCCCTCAAGCCCGTGGCCGATCGCCTCGTGGAGCAGGATGCCGGGCCAGCCCGGCCCGAGCAGCACGGTCATTTCGCCGGCGGGCGCGGCGACCGTATCGAGGTTCACCACCGCCTGCGCCAGCGCCATGTCGATCGCGCGGTTCCACGTCTCGGGTTCGAACAGGTCGGCGTAGAGATAGCGTCCGCCGAGGCCATGCGTGCCGGTCTCGCGGCGGCCGTTCTGCTCGACGACGATCGAGACGTTCAGGCGCACCAGCGGGCGCACGTCGGTGGCGATGAAGCCGTCGGGGCGGACGATCTCGACGACCTGCCAGCTTCCCATCAGCGAGACCGACACCTGCGCCACACGGGGATCGCGCGCGCGCGCGGCCGCGTCGATCGTCTGACACAAATTCACCTTGTCGGCGAACGGCACCAGATCGAGCGGATCGGCAGCGGTATAGAGGTGCCGGTTGGTGGCGCGCGGCGGCGCGGCCTTGGGGCCGGTGGCGGGATCGATCAGCGCCATCGTCTCGGTCGCGCGGCGGATCGCGTCGGCGCTAAGCTCGTTGGCGTGCGCGAACGCGGTGGTCTCGCCGGAGACGGCGCGCAGGCCGAAGCCCGAATGCGTGTCGTAGCTCGCGGTCTTCAGCCGCCCGTCATCGAAGCCGAACGCCTCGGACTTGCGATATTGCAGATAGAGTTCGCCATCCTCGGCGCGCGACAGCGCGGCGGCGGTGAGCACCTGCGCCTCATCGGGCGAGAGCTGGCCGTCATGATAGAGAAAGGCGCGCGGATCGGTTGGGCTGGTCATCGCACCAACATAGGCAGGCAGCGCGCCCGCCGTAAGATGCTAAAGTTGCGGGTCGTGATCGACACCGCGCCGAAAGCGCACTTCGGCGCGCAGCCTGGCGATTTCGGCACGTTGTAGCTGTACGCCTGTCGCTGTCATGAAGATGCCGACGCCGAGAAGAATCAAGAATGCCGTTACCATGCCCTACTCCTTCATGCAGCGTTCGAAGCGGACCGCCGCATCACGAACGAGGCGCTGTCGGATCGTATGAGTCATATAGGGAGTGGGCGTCTCATCCTGCAAGAAATTTGCAGCCAGATCGCAGCGGCGATCCGCACTGCCTGCGCCTTCTCGCGCATATTCCACCGCGAACCCACCCAACGCTGCGACGGTCGCCGCCAGACAGACGTGACAAGAAGGCTTATCCAGCCAAGCCGCGATCGGCGCGGACGCGTGCTCAGATACTGGCGCCAGCCGGATGATCGGGCAGCGTCGACTGGTCCACGCCGTCGGCGGGACCGCCGATCAGGACGAAGCGGCGGTCGCAATAGCCGCAATCGACATAGCCGGCTTCGTCGATTTCGAGGAACACGCGCGGATGGCCGAGCGCGGCGCCGCCGGGAATCTCGCTGGCGCCGTCACAGGCGACGCGGGGCTGATGGACACGGGCGATTTCGGGCGGTGCGATCATGGCGGCGAGCGATAGCAGCGTGGGCGCGCGGCTTCAATTGCTCTCTGCGGGGTTGGCGCGCCCGCGCCCCGCGCCTAAAGGTCCGCGCATGACCGAAGCCGCCATCGCGATCACCGATCTGTGCAAAACCTATCAGGGCGGCAAGCGCGCGCTCGACGGCGTGAGCTTCGACGTGCCGCGCGGGCAAATCTTCGGGCTGCTCGGGCCGAACGGCGCCGGCAAGTCGACGCTCATCAACATCCTGGCGGGGCTCGTCAACAAGACCAGCGGATCGGCGACGATCTGGGGCTTCGACATCGATCAGCATCCGCGCAACGCCAAGGTGTCGATCGGCATCGTTAATCAGGAAATCCTGTTCGATCCGTTCTTCTCACCGTTCGAGACGCTGGAGATCGCGGCCGGCCTGTACGGCGTGCCCAAAAGCCAGCGCCGCTCGATGGAATTGCTGCGCGCGGTGCATCTCGAGGACAAGGCCAACGCTTATGCCCGCACGCTGTCCGGCGGCATGAAGCGGCGGCTGATGGTGGCGAAGGCGATGGTGCATTCGCCGCCGGTGCTGGTGCTCGACGAGCCGACCGCCGGGGTCGATATCGAGCTTCGCCAGCAGCTCTGGGCCTATGTGAAGACCCTCAACGATCAGGGTGTGACGGTGGTGCTGACCACGCACTATCTCGAAGAGGCCGAGCAACTCTGCGACCGCATCGCCATCATCAACCACGGTCGGCTGATCGCCAACCAGCCGACCCGCGAACTGGTCGGCATGGCGCAGGAGAAGATCGTCGCGGTGACGGTCGATCGCGATGTCGGCACCGCGCCGGTCCATGACAGCTTCGAGAAGATCACGCTCAAGGGCGACCGCGTGCTCGAAGTGACCTATCGCAAGGATCGGGTGAACGCGGGGCAGGTGCTCGCCGCGATCCAGTCCGACGGGTTCGGCATCGTCGATGTCAGCACGCGCGAGGCCGATCTCGAAGACGTGTTCCTCAACCTCACGCGCGCGGCGAACGCGGCGTAACCTAGCGCCGGTATCGGGCGAAGAACGCCCACATCGCCTCGTTGTCGGCCACCCAGACATGGCCGGCGCCGATCGTGACTCGGCCGACCACCTCGGTCCGCGCGCGGCACCCGCCATACACCTCCTCATAGACCGTCGCCGACAGGCTGCGGGTCGCGAGCGGCGTGCGGCACCCATCGATCGCCGCCCAGCGCGCTTCGGCGGTCCGCATCGGATATTGCCAGTAGCTCGATCCGCCGCCCGCGATCGGGTTGGTCGTGTCGGCGCTGCCGGCGAACGCCATCACCGGCATTGGCCGCGAGGGATGACAGGTGGCCGGATCGGGCCGCTGCGGATCGCTCGCCAAGGGGTTGCCCGCGCGCAAGCCCACGACCGGGGCGATCGCCGCGAACCGCTCGGCGCGGATGCAGCCGAGCAGCGACGTCATCCGCCCGCCGCCCGAATAGCCGGTCGCATAGACCCGCGCGGGATCGACGCACCGCTGCGCCGCCAGCCAGCCGATCGCCGCATCGACGAATGCGACATCATCCGCATCGTCCGCGTTCGGCAAGCGCCCAGAGACGGTGGGGACGCCGGGGATGTTCCACACATAGCCCGGTTTCGCGACGATACCGCCGTCGGGCGCAGCAACGATGAAGCCGTGGCGATCGGCGGTTTCCGACAGGCCCGACTTGGCGAGGATGGTCGCCCCGTCGCCGAGGCTGCCGTGGAACAGCAGGACCAGCGGTGCCGGGCGCGCCGGATCGAACCCGGCGGGCATATGGATCAGCATCGTCCGCCCGGTGGCGCCGATCGTGATCCGCTGCGTGGCGCCCGCTGCGGTGAGCGTGCAGGCGCGCGCCGGAAGCCCGCCCAGCATCAACAACATCGCGCCAAACACCACACTCAGCATCGCCATGCGTCGCGCCATCCGTAATCCTTTCCGCTTCCCGACGAACCCGAATGCACGAATCCTTGGTTCGCGAGTTGAAATGCGGCGAGGTTCGGGCGTAGTCGAGCACATTCCGCGGTTCGGGATCGGTCTCGATGTCGCAAGAGACACTGGAGATCGGCTTGAACGATCCGCATACAAGCGACGTCCTCATCATCGGCTCGGGCGCAGCGGGGCTGACCGCGGCGCTCAATCTCGCCGACCATTTCAAGGTGACGGTGCTCGCCAAGGGCAAGCTCGACGAAGGCTCGACCGCGTGGGCGCAGGGCGGAATCGCGGCGGTGCTGGAACCGGGCGACACGTTCGAGAGCCATATCGAGGATACGATGATCGCGGGCGCCGGCCTAAACGATCTCGCGACCGTCGAATTCGTGGTCGAGAACGCGCCCAAGGCGATTGCGCGGCTGACCGAGCTTGGCGTGCCCTTCAACATGGACGGGAACGCACCGCATCTGACGCGCGAGGGCGGGCATTCGCACCGCCGCATCGTCCATGTCGATGATGCGACCGGCCATGCCGTGCAGGTCGCGTTGCAGACCGCCGCCGAAGCGCATCCCAATATCCGGCTGCTGCCCGACATGGTGTGCGTCGATCTCGCCACCAGCAAGCATGAGGAACGCTATTCGGGCGCGGGGCATGTCTGGGGCGTGTATGCCGTCAACCGCGAGACCGGCCGCGTCGAGCTGTTCACCGCGCGCGCGACGATCCTCGCGACCGGCGGCGCGGGCCGCACCTACCTGTTCTCGACCGCGCCGCGCGGCGCGACCGGCGACGGTATCGCGATGGCATGGCGGGCCGGCGCGCGCGTCTCCAACATGGAGATGATGCAGTTCCACCCGACCTGCCTCTACAATCTCGACGTCAAGAACTTCCTCATCACCGAGGCGGTGCGCGGCGAAGGCGGGCATTTGCTGCTGCCGGATTCGGGCTACCGCTTCATGCCCGATTTCGATCCGCGCGCAGAACTCGCGCCGCGCGATATCGTCGCGCGCGCGATCGACCATGAGATCAAGCGGCTCGGGCTCGACTATGTCCACCTCGACATCAGCCATCGCGGCGCCGATTTCATCAACGAGCATTTCCCCAACATCAAGGAGAAGCTGCTCGGGCTTGGCATCGACATGACGACCGAGCCGATCCCGGTCGTGCCCGCGCAGCACTACACCTGCGGCGGCATCATCATCGATCTCGACGGGCGTACCGATCTGCCCGGCCTGTACGCGGCGGGCGAATGTTCGGAGAGCGGGCTGCACGGCGCCAACCGGCTGGCCTCGAACTCGCTGCTCGAATGTTTCGTGTTCGGCGAGGCGTGCGCGCGCCACATCACCGAACATTGGGAAGATCTGCCGCCGCCGCCGCGCATCCGGCCGTGGGACGAGAGCCGCGTCGCCGATTCGGACGAGGAGGTCGTCATCAAGCAGAACTGGACCGAGATCCGGCGCTTCATGTGGAATTACGTCGGCATCGTCCGCACCACCAAGCGGCTCGAACGCGCGCAGCACCGCATCCGCATGCTCACCGACGAGGTGAACGATTATTATGGCCATTTCCGTGTCACGCCCGATCTCATCGAGCTGCGCAACCTGCTCCAGACGGCGGACCTGATCGTGCGATCGGCCTTGCACCGCAAGGAATCCCGCGGCCTGCACTACACGCTCGACTATCCCGAGATGCTCCCCGAGGCGATCGATACGGTGCTGGTTCCCTGAAGCGGGAGCGTTTGCCGCTGATTTGCGTCGCTTCGTCGCGATGCGACTCGGCGCGAATGATACGATATTGCCAACGCACGAAAGAGTAAGCACTTTCAGCGCTTCCTGCAGCGGGGGTTGGCAGGGCAACCATGAAGTGACCGACACCTTGGCTTTCGAATCGTCCCGGCCGCTTTCCGGCATCCTGCTCGCCGTGGCGCTGTGCGCCTGCGTCCAAGACACGCGGCTGGCGACCCGCGCGCCGGGTGCCCTGCCCTCGCGCTACCCCGCGCAAGTGGTGATGGAAGTGCCGCCGTCCACACCGCGCCCGGTGGTCGCGCCGGAAGCGCTGGCGCGGTCGATCAACGCCGTCGCACGCAGCTTCGACGGTCGCGTCGGCGTCGCGGTGCGCAGCATCGACAAGGGCTGGACGATCGAGAGCAACGGCGACGTTCGCCTACCGCAGCAAAGCGTGAGCAAGCTGTGGGTGGCGATGACGGTGCTCGATTTCCGCGATTCAGGCCGCCTCACGCTCGACGATCCGATTACCCTTACCCGAGCCGACCTGACATTGTTCCACCAGCCGGTCGCGTCGCTGCTCAAGAACGGCGAATACCAGACCACCGTCGGCGAATTGCTGCGCCGCGCGCTGACGATGAGCGACAACACCTGCAACGACCGGCTGCTGCGCTATGTCGGCGGGCCGAGCGCGGTGCGCGATTTCATCGCGCGCAAGGGCCTCGGCAACATCCGCTTCGGCCCCGGCGAGCGGCTGCTCCAGAGCGCGACCGCCGGGCTGACGTGGCGGCCCGAATATGCGTTCGGCAACGCCTTCTCGCTCGCGCGTGCGCGCCTGCCGCAATCGGCGCGGATCGCCGCGTTCGAACGCTATGTCGCCGATCCGCCCGATGGCGCCGCCCCGCGCGCGATCGCCGATGCGCTGGCACGGCTCAAGAAGGGCGAACTGCTCTCGCCCATGTCGACCGCCTTCCTCATCAGCACGATGGAATCGTCGAAGACCGGCAAGCAGCGCATGCGCGGCGCGGTGCCGCCCGGCTGGAGCTTCGGCCACAAGACCGGCACCGGCCAGGATCTCGCCGGGCGGACTGCCGGCTATAACGATGTCGGCCTGCTGATGGCACCCGACGGCCGCGCCTATGCGATCGCGGTAATGATCGGCGACACGCCGCGCACCATCCCGCAGCGGCAGGAATTGATGCAATCGGTGGTGCAGGCGGTGGTCGCGAACCAGCAGTAAACCCGTCGCCCCGGCGCAGGCCGGGGCCGCTGGGTTCGTGGCACTCACATCGCCAAATTACGCAACGGCCCCGGCCTGCGCCGGGGCGACGTCAGGTGGGTTCGATCCACGCACCATGCGCCTGCACGCGAGCAAGCTTGACCGGCGCGCCGTGGCCCGGCCAGCTCCGTACCCACAAGTGCTGTTCAGAAATCGCGCGATCCGGCTCCATGCGGACCCACGCCAGCGGGCGTTCCGGCGTCGCGTTCGCGGCGGCCCCCGCCATCGCCGCCGTGATCCGCGCCTGCCGCTCGGCGCCGAGATATTGCCACACCACCGAATGCATCAATACGCGCACGACGCCTGCCGGCTGTGGCTCGGCGAGGCGCGCCGCGACCCAATCGGCGGCGTCGCCCTGTTCCAGCGCGACGGGCGTGGCGCGGATCATGTCGATCGCGCGCGTCAGCCGTTCCATCCGGTCGGGATTGTCGGCCCACACATAGGCGCGCAGCCGCTCGGCCGCAGCGGGATCGCGCACATCGACCGGCGCGATCTCGACCCCGCGCACCGAGCGAATCGCGACCGCCACCGTCGGCGGCGGCGCACCGCGCCAGTCCGGGCGAATCACGACGGGCGAGTCCGCCGGCCCGACGACGACACCGCCGAGATCGAAGCGGAAGCGATCGATCAGCAGGTTGAGACCCGCGCTCGATCCGATCTCCAGCAAATCCAGCGGCAGGCCATGCCGCCGCGTGACCTCGATCAGCCCGGTCATCAGCACCGCCGAGCGCCCCGCCTCGTTGGTCTGCGGCGGCCCGTCGAGCCAGGGCAGGAGCGCGTCGTCATGCTCGGCGAACGTCGTGCGCAACACCGCCTGCACCGCCTCGGGCGCCACCACCTCCCCCGCGAACACGCGGCTCAACTCAGGCGCGACCCCGGCGAGGTCAAGCGCATGCAACCCGCCGACCGTGCGCAGCGGCAGCGCATCGGCAGTCGGATCGCCCGGCCAGTCGAGGATGCGCGCGCCCGTCCGCGTCGCGCGGTCAAGGCTCACCGCCAGCGCGGCGCAGATCCGCGCGGTGATCGGCGCGCCCATCGCCTCGCAGAAATGCTGCTGGATCACGAACGCCTGCCGGTTCGCCACTTCATCCGCCATGATTCGCCTCCTGCGCTCTGTTGCGCCTGTGCCGCCGCCCAAGTAAAGCCGCGCCTCCATGACCGATCCGATCATCATCGCCGTCCCCAAGGGCCGCATCCTCGAAGAAGCGGTGCCGCTGCTGATGCGCGCCGGCATCATCCCCGAGGCCGCGTTCAGCGACGAGAGCAGCCGCGCCTTGCGTTTCCATACGCAGACCCCCGGCATCGACCTCATCCGCGTGCGCGCGTTCGATGTCGCCACCTTCGTCGCGCACGGCGCGGCGCAGCTCGGCATCGTCGGCTCGGACGTGCTCGCCGAGTTCGACTATTCGGAACTGTACGCGCCGGTCGATCTTGGCATCGGCCATTGCCGGCTGTCGGTCGCCGAACCCGCGCAAATGGCGGCGGGTGACGATCCGCGCGGCTGGAGCCACATCCGCATCGCCACCAAATATCCGCACGTCACCGCGCAGCATTTCGAAGCGCGCGGCGTGCAGGCCGAGTGCGTCAAGCTGAACGGCGCGATGGAGCTGGCCCCGCTGCTCGGCCTCGCGCCGCGGATCGTCGATCTGGTCTCCTCTGGCCGGACGCTCAAGGAGAATGGGCTGGTCGAGGTCGAGGTGATCGCCGAGGTATCCTCGCGGCTGATCGTCAACCGCGCCGCCTTCAAGACGCGCGCGGAGATCGTGCCGCTGGTCGAGCGGTTCCGGCGGGCGGTGGAGATGCGCGATGCTGCATAGCGCGATACTTCTCCCCTCCCGTTTACGGGAGGGGTCGGGGGAGGGCCTGCCCTTCTCACACGCCGCCCGTTTGGGGACACGCCCTCCCCTAACCCCTCCCGCCAGCGGGAGGGGAATATGATCCGCCTCTCCACTTCCGACCCAGCGTTCGACCGCGACTTCACAGCGCTCGTCAACGCACGCCGCGAAGTCGATGCCGATGTCGCGCGCGATGTCCGCACGATCGTCGCCAGCGTGCGGGACGAGGGCGATGCCGCGCTCGCCGCGTTCACGCAGAAGTTCGATGGCCACGATCTCCACGCGACCGGCTGGCGGATCGAAAATTCCGAGTGGATCGCCGCCTACGAAGCGCTCGCGCCCGATCTGCGCGCCGCGCTCGATCTCGCCGCAGCGCGTATCGCCGCCTATCACGAGAAGCAGAAGCCTGCCGACAGCGACACCACCGACTCGGCGGGCGTCCGGCTGGGCGCGCGCTGGAACGCCATCGAAGCGGCCGGCATCTACATCCCCGGCGGTCGCGCCGCTTACCCGTCATCGGTGCTGATGAACGCGATCCCCGCGCGCGTCGCCGGGGTCGAGCGGCTGGTGATGGTCACGCCGACGCCCAAGGGCGAGATCAACCCGCTGGTGCTCGCCGCCGCGCATATCGCCGGGGTGGACGAAGTATGGCGCGTCGGCGGCGCGCAGGCGGTCGCCGCGCTCGCCTATGGCACGCAGCGGATCGGCGCGGTCGACGTCATCACCGGGCCGGGCAACGCCTGGGTCGCCGAGGCCAAGCGCCAGCTTTACGGGCTGGTCGGCATCGACATGGTGGCGGGGCCGAGCGAGATCGTCGTCGTCGCGGACGGCAAGAACGATCCGGCATGGATCGCCGCCGACCTGCTCAGCCAGTCCGAGCATGATCCGACCAGCCAGTCGATCCTGTTCACCGACGATGCCGCGTTCGCCGACGCCGTCGCCGAGGCGGTCGATCTCCAGATCGGCCTGCTCTCCACCGCCAAGACCGCGCGCGAAAGCTGGGACACGAACGGCGCGATCATCGTCACCGCGACTCTCGAAGAGGCGATCCCGCTGGTCGACCGGCTCGCACCCGAACATCTCGAACTGGCGTGCGACGATCCGCAGACGCTGTTCGACCGCGTGCGCCACGCCGGATCGGTGTTCCTCGGCCGGCACACGCCCGAGGCGATCGGCGATTATGTCGCCGGCCCGAACCACGTCCTGCCGACCGGCCGCCGCGCGCGCTTCGCGAGCGGGCTGTCGGTGTTGGATTTCATGAAGCGGACGAGTTTCCTCCAGCTCGATCCAGCCAGCCTCGCCGCGATCGGCCCGGCGGCGGTGGCGCTCGCCGAAACCGAAGGACTGCCCGCGCACGCCAAGTCGGTGGCGTTGCGGCTGTAAGCCTCCCCTCCCTAGAAGGGAGGGGCCGGGGGTGGGTTGGCCCGTGGCGGTCGAAGCATTCCCCGAGAGCAACCCACCCCTAACCCCTCCCTTGTCAGGGAGGGGATCAAACGAAATTGCGATTTTCGCACATTTTCCGCTAAAGGCCCCGAATGTCATCCCGTACCGCCGCCCGATCCAAGGCCCGCGCCGCCGCGCGCCTCGCTGCCACCCAGGCCCTCTACCAGCATGAGATGGAGGGCACGCCGGTGCCGCGCCTGCTCCACGAATTCCACCAGCACCGCCTCGGCGCGACCATCGAGGACGCCGAATATGCCGAGGCCGATGTCGCGTTCTTCGACGATATCGTGACCGGCGCGACCGCGCGCAGCGCCGAGATCGATGCCGCGATCCGCCAGAAGCTGGCGAGCGGCTGGACGCTGGAGCGGCTCGACAAATCGATGCGCGCGATCCTCCGCGCCGGCACCTACGAATTGCTCGCGCGAGTCGATGTACCGGTCGCCACCGTCATCAGCGAATATGTCGATGTCGCGCACGCCTTCTTCGAGAAGCGCGAGACGGGTTTCGTCAACGGCCTGCTCGACGGCATCGCCAAGGACGTGCGGCCCGCGAGCTGAACCCCGCTTAAAGTATGATGACGTTTAAGTAGCTCCGTTCGTCCTGAGTAACCGCCGAGTAGCCCGCAGGGCGTAGCGCGGTGTATCGAAGGACAGGCCACTTGCGGTTACCTGTGCTTCGATACGATGAGCAGGTCGGATCATCCCCCGGATGATCCTGAACATGCCGGGGGCATGTTCACCTGCTCATCTCGATACGGCGCAAGCGCCTACTCGATCCCTACTCAGCACGAACGGGTGGAGTCTCAGGTCACCAGCCGCCGCAGCCCCGCCACCGTATCCGCCTCGCTGGCCGGCTTGTCGGTGCGGATGCGGGCGATGCGGGGGAAGCGCATCGCGACGCCGGATTTGTGGCGCTTCGACTCGTGGATCGAATCGAACGCGATCTCCAGCACCAGCGTCTTCTCAACCTCGCGCACCGGCCCGAACCGCGCCGTCGTATGCGCGCGCACGAAGCGATCGAGCATCTTCATCTCTTCGTCGGTGATGCCCGAATAGGCCTTGCCGACCGGGAGCAACTCACCGTCTTCGGTCCAGCAGCCGAACGTGTAATCCGAGTAAAAGGACGAGCGCCGGCCATTGCCGCGCTGCGCGTACATCATCACGCAATCGGCGGTGAGCGGATCACGCTTCCATTTGTACCACAACCCGACTCGCCGGCCCGCCACATAGGCCGAATCGCGGCGCTTGAGCATCACGCCCTCGATCGCCGCATCGCGCGCACCGGCGCGAATGCCTTCGAGCGCGGTGAAATCGGGCGCGACGATCAGCGCGCTGACGTCGAAGCGGTCTGCCGGTAGCCGGCTCGCGAAATCTTCGAGCCGCGCGCGCCGTTCGGTCCACGATCGGTCGCGCAGATCCTCGGTGCCGTCGAACAGGATGTCGTAGAGCCGCACGAACGCCGGCGCCTCGGCGAGCATCTTCGCCGACACGATCTTGCGCCCGAGCCGCTGCTGGAGCGCGTTGAAGCTCGCCGCGCCACCCTCTTCGGTGCTGTGCCCCTGCGCATCGCCCTTCACCATCAACTCGCCGTCGAGCACGCCCGGCACGGTGAACGCGCGTGCGACCTCGGGGAAGCTGCGCGTGATGTCGTCCCCCGCGCGGCTGTAGAGCCGCGTCTCCCCCGCGACGTGGACGAGCTGGACGCGGATGCCGTCCCATTTCCATTCGGCGGCATATTCGGCGAGATCGACGCGGCCGTCTTCGAGCGGATGCGCGAGCATGAACGGGCGGAACACCGGCGTATCCGCCGCCGTCGGCATCGCCCCCTCGCCCTGCGCCCAGGCGAACAGCGCCGCATAGGGCGGGTCGATGCCGTGCCACAGTTCCTCGACCGCCTCGATCTCCAGCCCGAACGCCTGCGCCAGCGCGGTCTTGGCGAGCCGAGCCGACACGCCGATCCGCAAGGCGCCCATCGCCATCTTGAGCAACGCGAAACGCTCATTGGCGGTGAGCCGATCGAGCATCGCCGCCAGCGCACCGGGCGCATCGGCGCGCGACAGGCTGCCGAGCCGGTCGATCACGTCGGACAGCGACAGCGGCCCGGTCTCGCGCGGCGGCACGACGGGATCGGGCCACAGCAGGCTCACCGTCTCGGCGGTATCGCCGACATAATCGCGGCTCATCGCGAACAGCACCGGGTCGACGCGCTCCTCAATCAGCGCGCGGATCAGCGCGGGCTTGATGCCGGGCAGATCGAGATCGCCGGTCAACACCGCCATCGCCCAGCCGCGATCGGGATCGGGCGTCGCGTGCAGATAATCGACGATCAGCTTGAGCTTCGCGTTGCGCGAGCGCGTGTAGATGAGCGAATCGAGGAGCTGCGCGAAGGCTTGCATCAGGGGTTCAACATGGGGCGACGCCAGCGGTTCCGCCAGCCCGTGGCTTCTGTTAGCAGGTGCAGCAATGCGCCGCTTCCTCTCCGCTCTTGGCCTCATGCTCCTGATCGGCGCGGCCATCGCGCTCTATGCCTTCGCCGAGGCGCGGCGCGACCCGGCGGTGCGCCGCGCGGACATCGCGTTGCCGCGCTGGCCGGCAGGACAGCCGCCGGTTCGCGTCGTGCTGATCAGCGACGTGCATATCGGATCACTGGTGAGCGATGCCACCCGGCTGACGCGCATCGTCCGTCAGATCAATGCGTTGCACCCCGATCTCGTGCTGATCGCGGGCGATTTCATCTTCGGCCAACGCAAGGACGGCGCGGTGCTGCATGGGCCGGCGATGATCGCGCCGTTGAAGGGGCTTCACGCGCGGCTCGGTGTGATCGGGGTGCCCGGCAACCACGATCACGCGACCGGCATGCCGGCGGTAGCGCGCGACCTCGCGGCGGCGGGCGTTACGCTGCTCGAGGACAAGGCGATCCAGATCGGCCCGCTCGTCCTCGGCGGGGTCGATGATGCCGCGAGTGGCCATGCCCATCCGATCTACACGATGGCGCAGATGCGAATCCTGCCGGGCGCGCCCGTGCTGCTGACCCATTCGCCCGAAATCGCGTCCGAACTGGCGCCGGACATGCCGCTGCTGCTGGCCGGGCATACCCATTGCGGTCAGGTGGTGTTGCCGCTGATCGGGCCGATCGTCGAAGTCTCGCCGGCGCGCTATCGCTGCGGGCTGGTGCGCGACGGGTCACATACCGTCATCGTCACCGCCGGGCTTGGCGCTACGGGCGTGCCGTTCCGGCTCGGCGCGCCGCCCGATCTGTGGTTGCTGACGTTGGGACCGAAGCCCGGCGCCTGAACGGCGGCCGGGCCTCAGCGGCGCGGATCAGGCGCCCCGGCTGGCTTCGAACAGGAACCAGGCGCGCTCTTCGGCGAGGTCGGTCCATTCGTCGAGAATGCCGCTGGTGGCATTGTCCTTGGCCTCGTCGACGATATCCTTGGCCTCGCGCAGCTTCTCGACCAGCTTGAGGTTATCCTCACGCAATTCGATCAGCATCTGCGCGGCGGGGACGAACTCGGCGTCATTGTCCGAAATCGACTGGTGGCGGGCGATGTCGCCGATCGAGCGCAGCGTCGTGTTGCCGGTCTTGCGCACGCGCTCGGCGATCGCATCGGTGGTGCCGAGGATCTGGGTCGCCTGATCGTCGAGCATCAGGTGATAGTCGCGGAAATGCGGACCCGAGACGTGCCAGTGGAAGTTCTTGGTCTTGATGTAGAGCGCAAACGAATCGGCGAGAATTGCGTTCAGCGCCTCGGCGACCGTCTTGGCGGCGTTGCTCTTGATGTCGGTCGGGGTCTTCAGTGCGTCGTCGGTCACGGACAGCTCCTGTGGATGAGGTCGTTGCGTGAACGATTCGATAGCGCAATGGCTCCCGCCTGTCCGCCAAGGTTTTGCGATGGGACTGATCGAGTGGCTAGATCAATCGCAGCGCCGACAGCCCCGAGATCGCACCGATCGCGCACAGCAGCACGCCGGTGCCGATGCGAATCGCGCGAATCGGTAGCTGCCGGCGCATTTGCTCGCCGGCCAGCACCCCCGCCGCGTTGACGATCCCAGCCCCCAGTGTCGCGCCGATCGCCGCCAGCACCGGCGCATCGCTGCGTGCCGCGAACGCCATCGTCGCGAACTGGGTACGATCACCGAACGCAAGGATGGCGATACCGAGGAAGCTCGTTGCAAACGCGCCGATCCGCCATTTCGCCAAGCGTTCGGGCGCTTTCAGCCGCCCGAACGCCCCCAACCCGGCCGACAGCAAGGCGAGCGACAGCAGCAACGCGCGCGCATTGGGCGTCAAATGCGCGGCCACGATTCCCCCGCCAACCCCGGCGATACCGTTGCCGAGCGCCAGCGCGAGCAAGGTCGCGACGATCACGACCCCACGCTTTTCGAATCGGTCGCCGAGCATCGCCGCTAGCCACGGCGTCCGATCGCCCATTTCGATCACCATCGCGGCGACGAACGCCGCCATCAGCGCATCCATCGTGCGATCAGCCCGTCCGGCCGGGGATTGGAAGCGACATTGCCATGCGCCAGCGCTAGACGAGAGAGCGTATCGGTCGCGTTAACGCACGCCCGAGGCTTGACAATTCGGGCGGCGTGCGCCAACGCGCTTCGCCTACGGGGCGGCCCATCGCGGCCGCCTTTGCTTTTTTACGATTTGCAGGAAACAGGGCTCATGGCCAAGCCAACCACCGTCAAGATCAAGCTCATCAGCTCGGCTGACACTGGCTTCTTCTACGTAACCAAGAAGAACCCGCGCACCAAGACCGAGAAGCTGAGCTTCAAGAAGTATGATCCGGTCGTGCGCAAGCATGTCGAGTTCAAGGAAGCCAAGATCAAGTGATCCAAAGGGCGGCATAGCCGCCTTTGGATCATCCCCGCGCACGCGGGGATCCAGAGCCGCAGGGGTAACCCTAGCGGCTTTTTTGGTATGTCAGATTCGCTCTGTCAGGGGGCCATCAGCCCGTTGACCGCCTCGACGAATCGCATCAGCGAGATCGGCTTGGAGACATAGGCGTCGGCACCCGCCGCGCGAATCCGCTCCTCGTCCTCGCGCCCGGCATAGGCCGTCACCGCCATGATCGGGATGTCGCGCAGCGCGGGATCGCCCTTCAACTGCGTGATGAGTTCGAAGCCGGTGACATGCGGAAGCTGGATGTCGGTGACGATCAGATCGGGTGCAAACTCACGCGCCCGCGCCACAGCTTCACGCCCATCGCGCAGCCCCTCGGTCACGAAGGCATGGGCGCGCAGCAGATCGCAGAAAAGTTTGAGGTTGAGTTCGTTGTCCTCGACAACGAGCACCCTTTTTGCCACGTCCACCCCAATCCGAAACCCGATTTGAAAGCGCTGGTTACGCAATGCGCGCCCCCGATACAAATGCTGACGCGACCGAGCTGGCGCTGCGCGCGCTGGTGTGGACGCTCGCCGAACCCGATCGTGCGCAGCGGCTGCTCGACACGACCGGGCTGACGCCAGACGATCTGCGCACCCGCGCCGGCGAACCCGCCGTGCTGGCCGCAGTGCTCGCGTTCCTCGAAAACTACGAACCCGACCTCATCGCCTGCGCCGAGGAGCTGGAGGTCCGCCCCGAGGCGATCGTCGCCGCGCATGTCGCGCTCGATGGCGGCAGGTTCGACGCATGAGCCGGCCTTTGCTCATCACCGATTGCGACGAAGTGCTGCTGCATATGGTGCGGCATTTCGGCGTGTGGCTGCGCGAATCGCACGATATCGACTTCGACATCGCCGGCCCCGAGATGTTCACCAGCATGCGCCGCGCCAATGGCGAGCGGCCTAGCACCGAGGAGATGTGGGGCTATCTCGGCGGCTTCTTCCCCGCCGAGATGGAGCGGCAGACGTTGGTGCCGCATGCCCGCGAGGCGCTGGTGGCGTTGAGCGCGGTGGCCGATATCGTCGTGCTCACCAATTTGCAGGACCATGTTCGCGATGCACGCATTGAACAGCTCGCGCGCTTCGACATCCGCCACCGCGTCGAGACCAATCAGGGCGGCAAGGGCGATCCGGTCGCGCGGCTCGTCGCCGAATATGGCGCGAGCGTCGCGGTGTTCGTCGATGATCTCGCGGTGCATCACGAATCGGTCGCGAAGCACGCCCCGCACGTCCACCGGCTGCACATGATCTCCGAACCCGATCTTGCGCCCAACGTGCCGGCGGCTCCCTACGCGCATGCGCGAATCGACGACTGGCAAGACGCGCAGGCGTGGATCGCCGACCGCTTCGCCGCCGGCCTGCCCGCTTCCATCCCTGAGAGAGACGAATCATGACCGACCGTATCGACCGCAAGCTCGCCGAACTCGGCCTCACCCTCCCCGTCGCCGCCGCGCCGGTCGCGTCCTATGTCGCGGCGGTCGAAGCGTCGGGCCTGCTCCATATCTCCGGCCAGTTGCCGTTCGACGATGGCGCGCTGATGACCGGGCGGCTCGGCGAGGACCGTGACGTCGCCTATGGCACGCACGCCGCGCAACGCTGTGCGCTGATGCTGGTCGCGCAGATGAAGGCGGCGCTCGGCGATCTGTCCCGAGTCGAGCGGATCGTGAAGCTCGGCGTGTTCATCAACTCGGCAGCCGATTTCACCGACCAGCCCAAGGTCGCCAATGGCGCGTCGGACCTGATGGTCGAACTGTTCGGCGACGCCGGCAAGCACGCCCGCAGCGCCGTCGGCGTGCCGGTTCTGCCGCTCGGCGCGGTGGTCGAAATCGACGCGATCGTGAAAATCACCGACTGATACGCCCGTCGCCCCGGCGAAGGCCGGGGCCGTTGCATTGTTTGCGAACCGGCTGCCCCAAACGCCGCGGCCCCGGCCTTCGCCGGGGCGACTATTATTTTTGCCGCGCAGCGGCTTTCAATCTTCTCTGCATTCTCTGCGCCTATGCGCGAATATTGGTTCACGCGGAGGCGCGGAGGCGCAGAGAGAAAGAAGAGATAGCGCGCTACGCGCAGCTTCTTCTCCGCGTCTCCGCGCCTCCGCGTGCAAAATCCTCTTACTTCGCCTCGGCGAGCAGCGCCTGCGCGGTCGGCGTCGTCCAATCCATCCCGCCGACGATCCGCCACACTTCATGCCCGGTCGAATCGTACAAAATGCTGGTCGGCAGGCTGGCGTTGAAGGCAATGCTCAAGCCGACCTTCGAATCGAGATACGGCTGAAGCCGCGTGAAGCCCTTCTTCGCGAAATAAGCAGCCACGGTGCCGCGATCCTTGTCCTGGCTGATCGCCGCGACATGGAAGGTCGCGGCGGCTTTTTCGAGCGTCGGCATCTCGGCGACGCACGGCCCACACCAGGTCGCCCACAGATTGACCAGCACCGGCTTGCCCTTGAACGCGGCGATCGTGGTCGGCTTGTCCTGCGCATCGTCGAAGCTGACGGCGGGGGCGATTTCGCCCTTGTGGCTGCGGTCGATCGTGCCGATCGTATCGACCGGCACTTTCTCACCCTCCTTGGGGGCGTCGGCGGTCGCCGTCGCGACAGGCGCAGGCGAAGCGCTGGCCGATGCAGGCGGCGTGGCGCGCGGCACCGCTTGCTCCTTGGTGGAGTCTTGCCTATCGCCGCAGCCAGTCATCAGGGTGAGCAGCACCAAGGCAGGGAGCGGCACGATCGTCGAGCGTAAGGACATGAAAGACGCATCCAATGCGATGTGGGGCGGCCGTTTCGCGGAAGGCCCGGCGGCGGTCATGCGCGAGATAAATGCCTCGATCCCGTTCGACAAGCGCTTGTGGCGGCAGGATCTCGCCGGATCGAAGGCGCATGTCGCGATGCTGGGCATGACCGGCATCGTCGCGGCGGACGACGCCGCGACGATCTCCGCTGGACTCGACACCGTCGCCGCGCACTATGAAGCGAACGGCGTCGCCGAGGACATGGTGCTCGAAGACATCCACATGCAGAGCGAGGCGCGGCTCGCCGAGGCGATCGGCCCGGTCGCCGGTCGGCTGCACACCGCACGCTCGCGCAACGATCAGGTCGCGACCGATTTCCGTTTGTGGGTGCGCGACGCGATCGATCAGGTCGATGCCGCGCTCAAGGGCTTCCAATTGGCGCTGCTCACGCGCGCCGAGGAACATGCCGACAGCGTGATGCCCGGCTTCACGCATCTGCAAAGCGCGCAGCCGGTCACGCTCGGCCATCACCTGATGGCCTATTTCGAAATGACTGCGCGCGACCGCAGCCGCTTCGCCGATGCGCGCGCGCGCGGCAACCGCAGCCCGCTCGGTTCGGCGGCGCTGGCCGGCACCGGCTTCCCGATCGACCGCGAGATGACCGCCGCCGCATTGGGCTTCGATGGGCCGACGCGCAATTCGCTCGATGCCGTGTCCGACCGCGACTTCGCGATCGAATATCTCACCGCCGCCGCGCAGGTCTCGCTGCATTTGTCGCGGCTGGCCGAGGAGTTCATCCTGTGGGCGTCGCAGCCGTTCGGCTTCGTGTCGCTGTCGGATCAATGGTCGACCGGCTCGTCGATCATGCCGCAGAAGCGCAACCCCGATGCCGCCGAACTGGTGCGCGGGCATAGCGGGCGGATCATCGGCTGCCTCACCGCTTTGATGGTGACGATGAAGGGCCTGCCGCTTGCGTACTCAAAGGACATGCAGGACGACAAGCCGCCGGTGTTCGAGGCGCACGACCTGCTCGGCCTGTCGATCGCGGCGATGACCGGCATGGTCGAGAGCGCGACGTTCCGCACGCCCCGCATGCGCGCCGCCGCCGAAGCCGGCTTCTCGACCGCGACCGATCTCGCCGACTGGCTGGTGCGCGAGGGCGGCATCCCGTTCCGCGAGGCGCACCACATCACCGGCCGCGCGGTGAAGCTGGCCGAGGAACGCGGCATCGCGCTCGACGCCATCCCGCTCGACGATCTGAAAGCGATCGACGCTCGGATCGACGATCGCGTATACGGCGTCCTGTCGGTCGACGCCTCGGTGGCGAGCCGCACCAGTTTCGGCGGCACCGCGCCATCGCGCGTCCGCGCCGCCATCGCCACCGCCCGGGAGCAACTGGCATGAAGCGACTGATCCTGGCGGGCGTGCTCGCGCTCGGCGGCTGCGGTTCGGCGTCCGAACTCAAACCCGCCAGCAATCAGCACCTCCCGGTCGCGCCGTACAGCGCCCGCGCGACCCCGACCGCGACGCAGTTGCTCACCCCGAACAGCCAGGCCCGGCCCGAGCGCAGCGACGAATTGCTCAAGAAATCGGACACGCGCCGCGGCGACGAGTTCGATCTTCCACCCCATAACTGAACGGCACTTCGATGGATCATTTCGCGCTGGTCGACGGCGTCATGCACTGCGAGGGCGTGTCGCTTGAGCGCATCGCCGCAGACGTCGGCTCCCCCGTCTACGTCTATTCGGCGGCGACCTTCACGCGCCACGCCGAGGTGTTCCGCGACGGCCTTGCCGGCGTGAAGCGCAAGCACATCGCCTATGCGATCAAGGCCAACCCCAATCTCGCGGTGCTGCGGTTGCTCGCCAATGCCGGCTACGGTGCCGATGTCGTCTCGGGCGGCGAATTGGCGCGCGCGATCGCGGCGGGGATACCGGCGTCGGACATCGTGTTCTCGGGCGTCGGCAAGACGGTCGGTGAGCTGACCAAGGCGCTCGACGTGGGACTCGGCCAGTTCAATCTGGAGCTTGAGGAAGAAGGCGTCGTGCTGGCGGCGCTCGCGGCGGCGGGCGGCAAAGTCGCCGATGCCGTGCTGCGCGTGAACCCCGATGTCGATGCCGGCACCCACGCCAAGATCTCGACCGGCAAGGCCGAGAACAAGTTCGGCGTGCCGATCAGCGAAGCGCGCGCGATCTTCGACCGGCTCGCGGGTCTGCCGGGGCTGAACCTGCGCGGCGTCGCCATCCATATCGGCAGCCAGCTTGCCGATCTCGCCCCGCTCGAGGCAGCGTATCGGCGTATCGGCCAGCTCGTGCAGGAACTGCGCGGCGCCGGCCACGCGATCAGCCATGTCGATCTCGGCGGCGGCCTCGGCGTGCCGTACAAGGCAGGCGACGTCTTCCCCAGCCCCGCCGCTTACGGCGCGATGGTCGCGCGCGTCACCGATGGCTGGGACGCGACCTTGATGTTCGAGCCCGGCCGCGTGATCGCTGGCAATGCCGGCGTGCTGCTGACCAAAGTGATCTGGGTCAAGCCGGGCGTCACCACCCCCTATGTCATCGTCGATGCCGCGATGAACGATCTCGCGCGGCCCGCGATGTATGATGCGTGGCACGATTTCGCCGCCGTCCGCCCGACCGGCGACCGCATGACCGCCAACATCGCCGGCCCAGTCTGCGAAAGCGGCGACACCTTCGCGATGGGCCGCGACATCGACGCGGTCAAATCGGGCGATCTCGCGATCTTCCGCACCGCCGGCGCGTACGGCGCGACGATGGCGAGCACCTACAACAGCCGCGCGCTGGTGCCCGAAGTGCTGGTGAGCGGTGATCGCTACGCCGTCGTCGCCGATCGCATCCAGCCCGAGACGATCCTCGCCGCCGAGCGGCTGCCGGAGTGGCTGACCGCGTGACGCTCGCCAGCCTGCCGATCTTCGTCGCGGCGCGAGGCCGGACGGTGATTCTGGTCGGCGACGGCGATGCGGCAGCGGCGAAGCGGCGGCTGCTCGATCGCGCCGGCGCATGGGTGGTCGGCGAGGATGGTGCGGCGGCGCTCGCGATCGTCGCGATCGAGGACGAAGCCGAGGCGCAGGCCGTAGTGGCGCGGCTGAAGGCGCGCGGCGTCCTCGTCAACGCGGTCGACCGCCCGGCGTTGTGCGATTTCACCCTGCCCGCGATCGTCGATCGTTCGCCGGTGATCCTCGCGATCGGCACCGGCGGCGTCTCGGCGGGGCTGGCGGCAGCACTACGCCAGCGGCTCGAAGCGCTGCTGCCGCCGACACTCGGGCGACTCGCCGAGGCACTGTTCGCGGCACGCGCCGCGATCCGCGCGCGCTTCGCCGATCCGGGTGCGCGGCGGATGGCGCTGGGCGCAGCGTTCGCGGAAGGTGGTGCGCTCGACGTGCTAGGCGCGCCGCCGGAAGCGGTGCAGCGCTGGCTCGAGTCCGCCGGGGATACGCCCGACGCGGTCGTCCACATCGCGTTGCGCTCGGACGATCCCGACGACCTCACGCTGCGCGAGGCACGCTGGCTGGCGCAGGCCGAGCGAATCTACGCAGGCGACGACATACCCGCCGCGATCCTCGCCCGCGCGCGCGCCGATGCGGTGCGAATCGCGTCTCTGCCCGACCAGCCCCAACCCGGGCTGACGGTGGCAATCAGCACCCCGCCAGTTCGACCCGGTAATTGAGCGCCTGAAGCGAGGCGACGAGGCGCTGGCGGTCGGCGCGAGTCGCGGCGAGTTCGGTCTGTGCTTCGCCAAGTTCGATCGCGCGCTCGGCGATCCGCGCGTCGAGCGCGGCGTTGAACGCCCTCAGCTCGGCAAGCCGGCGGGCGTGGCCGATCACGCGCTCGATCCGCGCCGCCAGCACGTCGAAGTCGAATGGCTTGGCGACATGATCGTCCGCACCCGCCGCGAGCGCATCGACGGCGGCGGCGGGGTCGGATCGGCTGGTCAGCAGGATCACCGGCAGCTCGCGCGTGTCCGCGCTGGCCCGCAACGCGCGCAGAAGTTGCATCCCCGACATGCCGGGCATCACCATATCCGCCAGCACCAGATCGAAGCGTCGCGTCGCCACCTGGTCGAGCGCGTCGGTCGCCTTGTCGCACAGCACCGCGAGATAGCCGAGCCGCCCCAGCCGCCGGCCAATCACCGCGAGCGCGGTGGGATTGTCATCGACGACCAGGATGCTTCGGGTCGGGCCGGAATATAGCGATGCGGAAACCGGGTCGTGCTGCATGGACGTGGCACTCTGTCAGTGGATCATCCACCGGGGTAGCGCGCACATGTCAGTTTTCGGTTAACGCCGCCGCAACCATGTCCGGTCGCGCCTCAGACTCGCATCGGCATCAGCACGTACAGCGCCGAAGCCTTGTCATTCTCGCGGATCAGCGTCGGCGCGGCGGCGTCGGCCAGATGCACCTCGATCGTATCGCCATCGAGCTGCCCGAGGATGTCGAGCAGATAGCGGCTGTTGAAGCCGATCTCGAACGGCAGCGATGTATATTCGCCGGGCACTTCCTCGGCGGCGGTGCCATTGTCGGGGCTCGTCACCGACAGCACGATCTTGTCGCGATCGAGCGCCATCTTCACCGCCCGCGTCTTCTCGGTCGCGATCGTCGAGACACGATCGACGCCTTCCTCGAAGCTGCGCGGATCGATCTTGAGGATCTTGTCGTTGCCGGTCGGGATGACGCGGCTGTAATCGGGGAAGGTGCCGTCGATCAGCTTCGAGGTCAGCAGCGCATGGCCGAGATCGAAGCGAATCTTGGTCGAGGACAGCGACACCCCGACCGAGGCATCGACCTCGTCGAGCAATTTGCGCAGCTCGGCGATGCATTTGCGCGGCACGATCACGTCGGGCATCGCCTCGGCGCCTTCGGGGCGCGGCATCGTCACGCGGGCGAGGCGGTGGCCGTCGGTCGCGGCGGCCTTCAACACCGGCTGCGGATCGGCCGAGACGTGCAGGAAGATGCCGTTGAGATAATAGCGCGTCTCTTCGGTGGAGATCGCGAAGCGCGTCTTGTCGATGATCTGCTTGAGCGTCTCGGCGGGCAGCTCGAAGCTGACCGGCAGTTCGCCTTCCGCGATCACCGGGAAATCGTCGCGCGGCAGCGTGCCGAGCTGGAAGCGCGCGCGCCCGGCCATGATCGTCAGCTTGCCATCGGCTGCGGCGAGACTCACCTGCGAACCCTCGGGCAGCTTGCGCGCTATGTCGAACAGCGTGTGCGCCGACACGGTAGTTGCACCGGGTTGATCGACCGCCGCCGCGATCGTCTCGTTGATCTGGAGATCAAGGTCGGTCGCCATCAGCTTGAGGCCGCCCTCGGCGGTCGCCTCGATCAGCACGTTCGACAGAATCGGGATGGTATTGCGCCGTTCCACCACCGACTGGACATGGCTGAGGCCCTTCAAAAGGGTCGCGCGTTCGATCGTCGCCTTCATCTCAATCCCCCGGGCCGCCGCCCTACTCTATCCCGCCAGGCGTCAGAAGCCGGGGGCAATTCGCCGTCTCTTTCCTTACCGCAAAAAGGGGCCGGAGCAAGCGCCCCGACCCCCTTGCTGTACCGAAATCAGGCGTTTGGCTTGGAAACGCCGATCAGAATCGGTAGCCGATGCCCACCGCGATCTGGTGCCGATCGGTATCGACATCGAAATTGTTGGTGTTGTTGCCATTGGGATATTCGAGCCGGGCGCTGCCATAGTTCGAATAGCGATATTCGATCTTGGCGTAGGTGTTACGGCCGATCGCTTCCTCGACACCCGCACCGACGCGGTAGCCATCGAGGTTGAAATGCGCGCCGGTCTGGGTGACGCCATCACTCGCCGTCAGATCGAGCCGGCCGTTGGTATAGCCGCCCTTGGCGTAAACGAGCGTGGTCGGCGATGCCTTGAAGCCGACCCGCACGCCCGCATAGAGATCACGGCCCTGCTTGACGCGGCCATAGCCGAGCGCGGCGGCGCTGGTCGGCGCGTTCGTCACCTTGCCGGTCGAGCCGGTCACTTCGCCTTCGACGCCGATCACGACCTGGCCGAGATCCTTGTCGTAGCCGATGTCGCCGCCATACAGCAGGCCGTCCGCCTTGCGGTTGCTGTCGATATCCGAGTTCGGGCCGCGACCGGGCTGAAGCTTGTCATACCCGAGCAGCACGCCAACCCGCGGACCATCGAAGGCGCCGGCCGGTGCGGGCGGCGGGCCGTCCTGCGCGAA
Source organism: Sphingomonas populi (assembly GCF_004208535.1). GTDB lineage: Bacteria > Pseudomonadota > Alphaproteobacteria > Sphingomonadales > Sphingomonadaceae > Sphingomonas > Sphingomonas populi. Next base: position 60,796 of record NZ_SGIS01000005.1, on the reverse strand, counting down.
CGCGGGGGCAGCGAAACCAAGGCCGAGCGCGGCGGTGGCGGCGGTGACAAGAAACTTCTGCATGATACTCACTCCATTACACATTCCCGCGACTGCCGGGCAGCATCCGGGGCGGGGATGCTCCAGATAGGCGCGTCGATCGGGCTTTGCATGAACCTCACATAAACACGGAAATCCGTTGCTTTTGCGCCACAGGGGATTGAAAGCGCGGCCATGACTTCCAAGGCAGGACGACACGGGATCTTCGCTGGCGTGAGCCTCGCGCTGTTCGTCGCGAGCCCGGCCTGGAGCCGCGAGACGATCGGCATATTCGCAAGCTGGGGCGCCTTCTCCGATCCCGCACCGCTGCGTTGCTATGCCATCGCGCAGCCGGTGCAGAGCGGCGGCAGCTCGCGCTGGCGCCCGTTCGCGAGCGTGGCGGACTGGCCGGGGCAAGGCGCGCGCAACCAGCTCCACCTCCGCCTCAGCCGCGCGCGAGACCCGCGTGCGCGCGTCACGCTTTCGATCGGCGAGCGGCGCTTCGAACTGGTCGCAGGCGACGCCGACGCCTGGGCACCCGACGCCCGCGCCGACGCCGCGATCGTCGCCGCGATCCGCTCGGGCCGCAGCATGAGCGTCGAGACGCTCGCCAAAAGCGGCGGCCCGTTCGCGGATGTGTATGCGCTGGGCGGCGCCGCCACCGCGATCGACGCGGCGGCGCTGGCGTGCGTCAGGCGGTGAGTGCGTAAATCTTCAGGCTGACCAGAACCCGGTCTTGCGGCCATGCTGGGCGCGCAGCTCCGCGACATACGTCTGGTGATCGCCCCAACCGCCGAAATCCTCGATCCGTCGCGCAAGACTCGCGCAGCTTTCGAGATGGCGCGCGGCATGCGGGTAGCGCTTGGCTCGCGCGCGGGTGAGCGCGAAGTCGATCATCGCGCGCAGCAGCAAGGTCGCCGCCAGCGGGTAACGTGTCTCCAGCGCCTCGGCGGCGGGGGTGAGCAACTCGTAAAAATTGCCGTCGATCTCGCCGCTTCGGGCAAGCACCAACGCTGCGGCGCGTGGGAGATCGGGCCAGCCGATCAGGAAATCCAACGCGACATGCACGTTGGCGATGCCAGCCGCATGCGCCATCGCGCGCTGCTCGGCTTCGTAATCGTCGAAATCGGGCAGGCGTTTGAGATAGAGGCGCAATTGCTCCGCGTTCAACGATTCGGCGAAGAGCGACCAGCGCATCGCCTGCACGTCGTCGATCCGGCCAAGCGCCTCCAGCGCGGCGATCCGCATCATGTCCCACGTTTCCCAATACCCGCGCCTGCTGCGATTGGCGGCAGCGAGATCCAGTGCCGCCAGCGCCTCGTCCGCTCGACCGGCCCGCAACAGCCGCTCGGCGATCTCCGCCGCCACCGCTGGGTTGGTACGCGTTTCGGCGGGCTGGCGCGCGATGAAGGCGTCGGCGTCGCCCAACGCATCGGCGATGGCGTTCAACGCCGCGCTTGCGGTTCGCGCGTGTCGGCGAACGTTGAGGTCTTCGGCGTAGAATGGCCCGTCCCGACCATAGCCGATCAGTCTGCGCTCCTTCTCAGGAAGCGGTGGCGGCGGTGATGCCGCGAACGCTTCGAAGCGGCCTTGCAGGTGGGTCAGTCCCGGTCGGCCCATCGCCTCCGCCAACAGGGCGATCAGTCCATCATAGTGGCTGTGGATATCCTCGGAAACCAGATCGAAGACACGGTCGGCCAGTGTCTCAGGTGTCAGGCGCGACGCGATCGCCAGCGGCGGAAGCGCCTCCAGCGCAGCCGCGATCTCGTCGAAGATATCGGCCGGATCATTGTCGCAACGATCGGAGATAGGCGTCGCCAGTGCGATCAGCCGCCACAACAAATCGAACGCTTCGGTCGGATCGCTCGGCGCGACATGGTCCAGGATCGCGCGGCGCTGCATCGCCAGATCGTCGGCGACCGCGCGCGTCTTGTTCCACTCGATTACCGATCGCGCCTTGGCGATCGTGGCGAGCCGTTTGCGGACCTGAGCCGCGACTTCGCCGCCGCCCCCCGCACTCGCCAGTTCGAGCCGGAGCCGGCGCTTCACCTGCGCGTCGCCCACCGCCAGATCGAGCAACACTGCCGCCAGACGCGGCGCGCCAAGCGTTTCAAGATTGGCGGCGTTGAGGGTCTTCGTCGAAGCCATACTGCGATATCGCGGCGCGCTGTCGCGGTCGTCAAGCCGATCGGTCGCGCCTGTAGAAAAATGCGATAAACTGCGCTATATGCCCGGGATGCAGACAGCTTCAGCCGCACTCATGCCCATCCCCGGGCACATCGATCCCGTGCCCGTCCCGCGTGCCGCGGTGCCGCGCCCCGATGGCCGCATCGACTTGCTCGGGCTGTCCAAGGCCGATCTGCGCATGGCGCTGGAGACCGCGCAGCTTGAACCCAAGCAAGCCAAGCTGCGCGCGAAGCAGCTTTGGCACTGGATCTACAATCGCGGCGTCACCGATTTCGCGCTGATGACCGACATTTCCAAGACGATGCAGCCGTGGCTCGCCAATCGTTTCGCGATCAGCCGGCCCGAGGTCGTGGAGGCGCAGGTCTCCACCGACGGCACGCGCAAATGGCTGCTGCGCGCGCCCGATGGCGAGGATTACGAGGCGGTGTTCATCCCCGATGCCGACCGGGGGACGTTGTGCGTGTCGAGCCAGGTCGGCTGCACGCTCAACTGCCGGTTCTGCCATACCGGCACGATGCGGCTGGTCCGCAACCTCACCGCTGCCGAGATCGTCGGGCAGGTGATGCTCGCGCGCGACGCGCTCGGCGAATGGCCGAGCACGCCCGAGGGGCGGATGCTCACCAACGTCGTGATGATGGGGATGGGCGAGCCGCTCTACAATTTCGACGCGGTGCGCGATGCACTCGGCATCGTGATGGACGGTGACGGCCTCGCGCTGTCGAAGCGACGAATCACGCTGTCCACCTCGGGCGTGGTGCCGATGATGGCGCGTGCCGGCACCGAGATCGGGGTCAACCTCGCGGTTTCACTGCACGGCGTCACCAAGGAAATCCGCGACGAGATCGTGCCCTTGAACCGCAAATACGGCATCGAGCAACTGCTCCAGGCCTGCGCCGATTATCCCGGCGCGAACAACGCGCGCCGCATCACCTTCGAATATGTGATGCTCAAGGACAAGAACGATACCGACGCCGACGCGCACGAACTGGTGCGGCTGCTCAAACACTATAACCTGCCCGCCAAGGTCAATCTGATCCCGTTCAACCCGTGGCCGGGCGCCGATTACGAGACATCGACACCGGAACGGGTGCGGCGCTTCTCGCAGATCGTGTTCGAAGCAGGCATCTCCGCGCCGGTCCGCACCCCGCGCGGCCGCGACATCGACGCCGCCTGCGGCCAGCTCAAGACGGCGAGCGAGAAGAAGAGCCGGGCGGAACTCGACCGGCTCGCCGAAGAGAAGCAGGCCGCGCTGGGCTGAACTTCACTATGCACGGCCAGGCATCTCCCCTGCGATATGGGCGAGAATGCTGAAGTTCGGTACGCGTTGGAGGTGATGTGACCGTCCAGACCATCACCCTCGCCGCCGCCGCCGGCATCTTCGGCGGCGCGATGAACGCGCTGGCCGGCGGCGGCACATTCGCGACGCTGCCGGCGCTGATCGCGCTCGGGCTGCCCGCCAACGCCGCCAACGCGACCTCGAACGTGTCGCTGCTGCCCGGCGCCGCGACTAGCGCCTGGGCGTTTCGCGACGAGCTGCGCCCGCTCGGCGGAGTCGATGTTCGGCTACTGGCGGCGATCACCTTCGTCGGCAGCCTGGCGGGAAGCCTGCTGCTCGTCTCCACCCCGACGCACGTCTTCGACCTGATGATCCCGTGGCTGCTGCTCACTGCCGCCCTCGTCATCGCGTTCGGGCCGCGCGCGGCGGCGGGGCTGCACCGCATCGTCACGATCGGCCCACGTTCGCTGATCTTCGGGCAGGCGCTACTCGGCATCTACGGTGGCTATTTCGGCGGCGGGGTCGGCATGATGCTGACCGCGACCTATGGCCTGCTCGCGCATATCACGCCACGCGCGCTGTTCGCGCCGCGCACGTTGATGCTCGCGGTCGCCAATGCGGCGGCGTCGATCGTGTTCGTCACAACCGGGCTGGTACGCTGGGACGCGGGCGTGCCGATGCTGGTCGGCGCGGTGCTCGGCGGATGGCTCGGCGCGAAGCTCGGCAAACGGCTGACGCCGGGCATGGTGCGCGGCTGGACGCTGGCGGTGACGAGCGTGACGACGATCGTGTTCTTCGTGCGAGCTTACGGCTGATCGGGGCGGAACATCTTGAACAGATTTTCCTCGCCGACCTCGAAATAATCCGCCGGCCCGCCCCCGCGCATGATCGGGCGGGCACGCCCGGTCTGGTAGACACCGTCTTCCAGCAGCGCATGATCGATATGCACGCCGATCACCTCGCCGAACATCACCCAGGTATCGAGCGCACGCTTTTCCTTTGATTCGAGCCGCAGCGTCTGGGTCGCGCGGCATTCGAACTGCACCGGGCTGGCGGCGACCCGATCGGGCTTGACCAGCCGCGACGGCAGCGACGCGATCCCCGCCAGATCGAACTCGTCGACCTCCGGGCCGACCATCGCCGAGCTGGTGTTCATCACCTCGGCAAGCGGCCGGGTCGCGAGGTTCCAGACGAACTCGCCGGTCGCGGCGATGTTGGCTGCATTGTCTTTCCAGCCGATCGAGGAGAAGCCGATGATCGGTGGGCGATAGTTGAACAACGTGAAGAAGCTGTACGGCGCGAGGTTGCGCACGCCGCTCGCGCTGATCGTGCTGACCCAGCCGATCGGGCGCGGCGCGACGATCGCGTTGAGGGGATCATGCGCGAGGCCGTGGCCGTTCGCGGGTTCGTAGAAATGCTGGTCGGCCATCGTGCTGTTTCCCTGTGACGACGGCGGCTCTACAAGATCGCGCAATGCGTGTAACCGTTTCCGTCTGACGGGCGAATGAGGGGTATGACGATGACCACAGCCACGCCTCCCTCCGTTCCGGTCGATGCGGCACCCGCGACGCGCACCATCTATCGCCACCGCATCGCGACGCGGCTGTGGCACTGGATCAACGCGATCACGATCTTCATCATGATCGGCAGCGGGCTGACCATCCTCAATGCGCATCCGCACCTGTATTGGGGTGCGTATGGCGCCAATTTCGATCACCCGTGGCTCAACACGATCCACTGGCCGAGCTATGTGACCATCCCCGCGCACTATAATCTCGCGATCGCCCGGCGGTGGCATCTGCTGTTCGCGCTGGTGCTGGCGTTCGGCCTGCTCGGCTACATGATCGCGAGCCTCGCCAACCGGCATTTCCTGCGCGATCTGCGCGTGCGGCTGCGCGAGCTTTCGGCGGCGAACCTGTGGCATGACTTTCGCGAGCATCTCGCCTTCCGCTTCCACGATCCCGCCGATCCGACCGCCTACAACATCTTCCAGAAACTATCCTACGTGCTGGTCATCTTCGGGCTGATCCCGACGATGATCCTCACCGGCCTCGCCATGTCGCCGGGGATGGATGCGGCGTGGCCGTGGCTGCTCGATCTGTTCGGCGGGCGGCAATCGGCGCGATCGGTGCATTTCATCGCCGCCGCCGGGCTGACCGGATTCATCGTCATCCATCTCGTGCTGGTGATCCTCGCCGGGCCGATCAATGAAGTACGATCGATGCTGACCGGACGCTGGCGTGTACCGGAGGATGCGGCATGAGCCTCATCACCCGCCGCGCGCTCGTCACCGGCGCCGCCGCGAGCGCTGGGCTGCTGCTGTCGGGCTGCGACCAGGTCGCTCAGGTGCCGGCGCTGCGGAAGATCCTGTTCTCCGGCGAGATCATGAACCGGGGCCTGCAACGCGCGCTCTCGAACCGAGACGCGCTCGCGCCGGAATTCAGCGCCGCTGACATGTCGCCGCGCTTTCGCGTCAACGGTACGCACAATCCCAACACGCCCGACTATACCGCGATGGTCGCCGAGAATTTCGCGCATTGGCGGTTACAGGTCGGCGGGCTGGTGGCGCGGCCGCTCAGCCTCTCGATCGCGCAGCTTCGCGGCCTGCCGGCGCGCACCCAGATCACCCGCCATGATTGCGTCGAGGGGTGGAGCGCGATCGGCAAATGGCACGGGCCGCGGCTCGGCATGTTGCTGAAGGCGGCGGGCATTCGCGATGCTGCGCGCTATGTCGTGTTCACCTGTGCCGATCTCTACGGCGGCGCGCCCTATTACGAGTCGATCGATCTGGTCGATGCCTTCCACCCGCAGACGATCATGGCGTGGGCGCTCAACGATCATGTGCTCGACGTCGGTCACGGCGCGCCGGTGCGGCTCAGGGTCGAGCGCCAGCTTGGCTACAAGCACGCCAAATATGTGATGCGGATCGACGCGGTCGACAGCCTCGCGAAAGTCGGGCTGGGCAAGGGCGGATATTGGGAAGATCACGTCGATTACGATTGGTATGCTGGGATTTAATTGATTACGGGATCGCGTATGGCCCTGATCGATCTCTTCCTCGCCGCGCGGGTCCAGCGCGGCCAACTCATCGTCCACCACGCCGACGGCAAGACCAAGACCTTCGGCACGCCGACGCCCGGCTTCCCCGAGGTGACGATCCGCTTCGCCGACAAGGGCGCTGCCGCCGCGATCCTGCGCGATCCCGGGCTCGGCGCGGGCGAGGCCTATATGCAGGGACGGCTTGTCGTCGAACGCGGCGATGTGCGCGATCTCGTCAACCTGCTGACCTCGAACGATCCGTGGGAGGCGGGCGCCAACAAGCTTGCCGCATCGGCATCGCGCCGCGCGGTCGAGGCGGTGACGCACCGCGTCGGCCGGATCAACATGGCCAAGCGCGCCAAGCGCAACGTCGCGCACCATTACGATCTGTCCGACCGGCTCTACGATCTGTTCCTCGATGCCGACCGCCAATATAGCTGCGCTTATTATACCGACCCCGCCAACACGCTGGAGCAGGCGCAGGCCGACAAGAAGGCGCATATCGCCGCCAAACTCGCGCTTCAACCGGGCATGAAGGTGCTCGATATCGGCTGTGGCTGGGGCGGCATGGCGCTGTACCTGCACGCCAAGACCGGCGCCGAAGTGCTCGGCGTGACCTTGTCCGAAGAGCAGCTCAAGGTCGCGCGCCGCCGCGCCGAGGAGGCCGGCGTCGCCGACAAGGTACGCTTCGAGCTGATCGACTATCGCCACGTAACCGGCACGTTCGACCGGATCGTTTCGGTCGGCATGTTCGAGCATGTCGGCCCGGCGCATTACCGCACCTTCTTCCGCAAGTGCCGCGACCTGCTGACCGAGGACGGCGTGATGCTGCTCCACACGATCGGCCGCGCCGGCGGGCCCGGCGTCACCGACAAATGGACGACCAAATACATCTTCCCCGGCGGCTACAACCCGGCACTTTCGGAGATCGTCGCCGCCAATGAAGGGCTGCGCTTCATGGTGACGGATGTCGAGGTGCTGCGGCTGCATTACGGCTATACGCTCGACGCGTGGTACGATCGCACCGTCGCCGCGCGTGACGCGATCGTCGCTTTGTATGACGCGCCATTCTACCGAATGTGGCAATTCTATCTGGCCGGGGCGAGCGCCGCGTTCCAGCATGGCGGCCTCGTCAACTACCAACTCCAGTTCGCACGTAACCGCCACGCGCTGCCGATCACGCGCGATTACATGATCGAGGGCGAACGCGCGCTGCGCTGATATCAGGCGCGGCCCAGCCCGACGATCGGGGTGCGCTTAACGTCGCGCGGCAGCAGCAGGCGGAGTTCGCGGTTGGGGAAGTCGATCGTCACGCGGCGGAACAGCCGCAGCGCGTCCATGCCGAGCATCAGCGCGGGTTTGTCGGCCAGCCCGAAACGCGCGAACGGCGGCGCGTCGGCGAAGGCGACCGGCAGGTTCTCGATCGTCGTGCTACCGATCCGCACCGCGCCGATCTGACCGTAATCGGCGAGCAGCGACACGCCCGTCACCGCGCGCGCCGAAATCTGCCGGAGCAACGTCTTGCGCGCGATCAGCCGGCGTAGCGCCGGATTGCCCATCGTCACGTCCGATCCGGTATCGATCACCACGCGAACGCGGCGCTCGCCGAAATAGGCGTCGGTAACCACCAACTGCCCGAACATGTCGCGCGCACGCACCACCACCTCGCCGGGTGCGGGGGCAGGCGTGCTTCGGCGCTTGGTCGACGGCGTCACCGTCATCACATTCTGATCGAAGTCGATCGTGACGGCATGGCCCTGCAACGTATCGATACCGAGCATCCCCGCGCCGCCGATGTTGCTCGCGGCGAACGCCGGCGCCTCGATCCGGCTACCGGCCAAGGTGCTGTGGGGCGGGCCGACGCGGATACGCGGGATCAGCACCGTCGCCACCTGTTCGACGTTCGCCATCGCCGTCACCCGAACCCCCCGCCCGGCGGCGAGGCCGAGCGTCGCCGCCAGTTCGCGCGAGATGACGGTGCGTTCGGCGCCGGTATCGACGACGAAGTGGAACGGCCCGGCATCGGCGATCTGCACCGGCACGGTCATGCGCTGATCGGCATCGGCGATGGCGATGCTGTCGGCTGGCGGCGGGTTCGAGTCAGCGGTAAGCGGCGCGGCGGTCTGGGCGGAGAGCGCGAGGAGCGGAACGGCACAGAACAGGGCCGGTTTCATCGCCGGATACTGCGCCCGAACCGGACCTTTGGCAAGCGAGTCGGCGGGAGATCCGGCCTGACCCTACTCCGTTCGTGCCGAGCGAAGTCGAGGGACAAGCCCGAAGTCCAAGTGCCTCGACTTCGCTCGGCACGAACGGTTAGCTCTAGTCCAGCCGCATCGCCTCGACCGCCAGCGCTTCCGCCTCGATCAGTAGCGCGTCGTCGGCGTGACCCTGCGCCACGCGCTCGCGGCCGATCAGCGTCAGTACCGGCACCGCCAGCGGCGAGACGCGGTCCAGATCGACATGCACCATCGTCGCCGCCGCGCGATCGAGCAGGTGCCCGAGGCGCCCGACATCGGTCATCCGCGCGCGTGCATCGTCCCAGGCGGCGCGCAGCAGCAGGTGGCCGGGTTCGTATTTGCGCAGCACGTCGTAGATCAGGTCCGTCGAGAACGTCACCTGCTTGCCAGTCTTGCGCTTGCCGGGGTGCTGGCGCTCGACGAGACCGCCGATCACCGCCACCTCGCGAAACGCCCGCTTGAGCAGCGACGATCCTTCGACCCACGCAACGAACTCATCCTCCAGGATGTCCGCCGAGAACAAAGCGCGCGGATCGGTGACGGGTTCGAGCGAATGGCACGCGAACGCGTAATCGCTAGCGACGAAGCCCATCGGTTTCAGCCCGAGCGTCTCCATCCGCCGCGTGATGAGCATGCCGAGCGACTGGTGCGCGTTCCAGCCCTCGAAACTGTAGGCGACCATGTAGTTGCGCCCCTCGCGCGGGAAGGTCTCGACCAGCAACTGCCCCGGGCTCGGCAGGATCGAGCGCTTCTCCTGCATCTCGAGCCATTCGCGCACGTCATCGGGGAAGCGGTGCCACGCCGACGAATCGGCGAGGAAGCCGCGCACCCGGTCGGCGAGGTTGGTCGAGATCGGCATGCGCGCGCCGCCATAGGTGGGGATGCGGGCCGGCCTGGCAGTGGCGCGCGCCAGCAGATCCTCGGTGCTGGTGGCGATCACCTCGAGGCTCAATCCGGCGAAGAAGAAGGTGTCGCCCGGCGACAGCGTCGCCGCGAACGCCTCCTCGACCTTGCCGAGCGAGCGGCCGTTCTTGAAGCGCACCGTCAGCATCGTCGCCTCGACGATGATGCCGGCGTTGAGGCGGTGCTGCGTCACGAACTGTGGATGGCTGACGCGCCACAGCCCGTCCGGTCCTTGCGTCAGCCGCTTGAACTTGTCGTAGGCTTTCAGCGCATAGCCGCCGTCGCGGATGAAGCCGAGCACCTGATCGAACGTGTCGTCGGTGAGCGCCGAATACGGCAAAGCCGAGCGCACCTCGTCGAGCATCGTCTGTTGCCGGAAGGGCGCCGCGCACGCGCACGCCATGACATGCTGCGCGAGCACGTCGAGCGCGCCGGGGCGGAAGATGTCGGGATCAAGTTCGCCCGCCTCGACCGCGTCGAGCGCGGCGCGGCCTTCGAGATATTCGAAGCGGTTACCGGGGACGATCAGCGCTTCCGAAGGCTCATCGAGACGGTGGTTGGAGCGGCCGATGCGCTGAAGCAGCCGCGACGACCCCTTGGGCGCGCCCATCTGGATCACGCAATCGACATCGCCCCAATCGACGCCGAGATCGAGGCTCGAGGTAGCGACCAAGGCGCGCAATTTGCCGTCCGCCATCGCGCCTTCGACCTTGCGCCGGGCTTCTAGGCTGAGCGAACCATGATGGACGCCAATCGGCAGGCTGTCGGCGTTGACCTTCCACAAATCCTGAAAGATCAGCTCGGCGAGGCTGCGCGTGTTGCAGAACACGATCGTGGTGCGGTGCGCGGCGATTTCCGCCATCACCTGCGGCGCGGCATAGCGCCCCGAATGGCCGGCCCACGGCACCTTCCCTTCCGGCAGCACGATCGCGATGTTGGGCGGCGCGCCGGGTTCGCCCCGCACCAGTGCGACCTGATCGATATCGCCGTCCGGCGCGAGCCAGGCGCGATAGCCGTCGGCATCCGCCACCGTCGCGGAGAGCGCGACCCGCCGCAGGCCGGGCGCAATCGCCTGCAACCGCGCCATGCACAGGCTGAGCAAATCGCCGCGCTTGCCGGTCGCGAAGGCATGCATCTCATCGACGACGATCGTGCGCAACCCTTCGAACATCGTGAAGCTGTCGGGATAGGACAGCAACAGGCTCAGCGATTCGGGGGTGGTAAGCAAAATCTGCGGCGGCCGGACGCGCTGGCGCGCCTTGCGATCCGAAGGCGTATCCCCGGTGCGAGTCTCGACGCGGATGTCGAGAGCCATTTCCGCGATGGGCGTGAGCAGGTTGCGCTGCACGTCGGTCGCCAGCGCTTTCAGCGGCGAGACGTACAGCGTGTGCAGACCTTCGCCGGGGTGTTCGATCAGGTCGGCGAGCGTCGGCAGGAACCCGGCGAGCGTCTTCCCCGCGCCGGTGGTGGCAACAAGCAGGCCGTGCCGCCCGGCACGGGCGACGTCGAGCATGTCGCGCTGGTGACGGCGCGGTGCCCAGCCGCGTGCGGCGAACCAGTCGGTTAAAGGGGTAGGGAGATTCATCGGCTCGACCCTCACCCTTCCGTCGCTTCGCTCCTCCTTCCCTCTCCCATCGGGAGAGGGAAGGGGCACGCGTGCCGAAGGCGCGTGGGAAGGGTGAGGGCAGCATATGTCGGAAACTGGGAACCAAGCCGCATCCCACCCATATAGGAACGATGGCAAAGCTCGGCGACTGGATCGATCCGCAACCCCACGGCATCTTCGTCAAACCCGCCGGCGTGTGGGTTGATCCGTCGCAGCCGGTCGATCGCGCGCTCGTCACGCATGGCCATGCCGATCATGCACGCGGCGGCCACGGCGCGGTGTGGGCGACGCCCGAGACGCTCGCGATCATGGACGCGCGCTACGGCGAGCAGATGGCGCACCCGGTCGCTTACGGCGCGCCGATCGCGTTCGGCGACGTCGCGGTGCGGTTCGTGCCCGCAGGGCATGTGCTCGGCTCGGCGCAGATCGTGCTCGCATATCGCGGGGAGACGATCATCGTCTCGGGCGACTATAAGCGCCGTGCCGACCCGACCTGCGCGCCGTTCGAGCCGGTCAAATGCGACGTGTTCATCACCGAGGCGACCTTCGGCCTGCCGGTGTTCCGTCACCCCGAGACCGGCGACGAGATCGACAAGCTCACCGCCGCGCTTTGCGCCAACCCGACGCGCTGTGTGCTGGTCGGCGCCTATGCGCTCGGCAAGGCGCAACGCGTGATCGCCGAACTGCGCGCGCGCGGCTTCGACGATCCGATCTACCTCCACGGCGCACTCCAGAAGCTGTGCGACCTCTACATCGCACACGGCGTCCAGCTCGGCGAACTGCGCCCCGCGACCGAGGCGAGCAAGGCCGAGTTGATGGGCCGGATCGTGCTCGCGCCGCCCTCCGCGCTCGGTGATCGCTGGTCGCGGCGGCTGCCCGATCCGATCACGGCGATGGCGTCTGGCTGGATGCGCGTGCGCCAGCGCGCGGTACAGCGCGGCGTCGAACTTCCGCTGATCCTGTCCGACCATGCCGATTGGGACGAACTGACATCGACCCTGCTGGAGATCGCGCCGCAGGAAGTTTGGGTGACTCACGGCCGCGAGGAAGCTTTGGTCCATTGGTGCGCAACGCACCAGATCCGCGCCAAGGCACTCGCGCTACACGGCTATGAGGATGAGGACGACTGAGCCGCCTCAGTCAGCCCCGGCGAGCGCGCGCGCGCGGCGGCGTTGTACCGAAGAGCCGATGCCGAGCGCCTCGCGATATTTGGCGACGGTGCGCCGCGCAATATCGAAGCCCTTGGCGTTGAGTAGCTCGACCAACGTATCGTCGGAGAGGATCTTGTCGCCCTCGCCAGCGATCAGCGCCTTGATCGCGGATTTCACCGCCTGCGCCGACACCGCCTCGCCGCCATCGGCCGACTGGATCGCCGAGGTGAAGAAATATTTGAGTTCGTAGAGCCCGCGCGCGCAGCTCAGATATTTGTTGCTCGTCACCCGGCTAACCGTCGATTCGTGCATTTCGATCGCGTCGGCGATCTGGCGGAGCGTCATCGGTTTGAGATGCGCGACGCCTTTGAGGAAGAACGCTTCCTGCTGCTTCACGATCTCGCTCGCCACTTTGATGATCGTGCGCTGGCGCTGGTCGAGCGCCTTGACCAGCCAGTTGGCGCTGGTGAGCATGTCGGACAGCCACGCCTTCGACGCACGATCGCCGCCCGCCGCGCTCAGCTCGACATAATAGCTGCGGTTGACCAGCACGCGCGGCAGGGTCGCCGCGTTGATCTCGATCGCCCAGCCCTGCTTGCGCCGCGCGACGTACAGGTCGGGCACCACCGCCTGACTTGGCTCACCGCCATAGCGGCAACCGGGTTTGGGATCATACCCGCGCAGTTCGCGGATCATGTCGGCGAGATCCTCATCATCGACATGGCAGAGCCGCTTGAGCCGTGCCATGTCACCGCGCGCAACCAGATCGAGATGGTCGATCAGCCGCGCCATGCACGGATCGTAGCGGTCGGCCTCCTTGGCCTGGAGAGCGAGGCATTCCGCGAGATCGCGCGCGCCGACGCCGGTCGGCTCGAACGTGTGGATGATGCCCAGCACGCCTTCGACGCGCGCGAGCGGCACACCGAGCCGGTTGGCGATCTCCAGCAACGAGGCGGTGAGGTAGCCGCACTCGTCGATCTGGTCGATCAGATGCGCGGCGATGAACAGATCGGCGCCGGAAACAGCCGTGCCGGCCTGCGCGAGCAGATGGTCGGCGAGGCTGATGTCCGCGCTGGCGAAGCCGTCGAGATCGGGCAGGTCTTCGCCGCCCGCGCCGCCGCTGGCGCCGTTGAGGCCGAGCGCCCCGTCCATGCCCGCGCCCGCCGAGTCGGCGGCGCTGTCGTGGTGGAAGCTCTCCGCCGCGAAATCGACGTCGAGCGACTCGGCCGCGCCGCCGCCGGCGAGCAGCAGTTCGTCGGCGCTGGCCGGCTCGTCGCGCTGCGGCGCCTCGGGTTCACGTTCCAGCGTCGGACCGTCGTCTTCGGGCGCGCTCGCGTCTAGCAACGGGTTCTTCTCGATCTCCTCCGCGATGAACCCCTCGACTTCGAGGTTGGACAGCGCGAGCAGGCGAATCGCCTGCTGAAGCTGCGGCGTCATCACCAGCGACTGCGACTGGCGCAGGTCGAGACGGGGGGCGACGAGGAAGGAGGCACATGGCATGGTTACAGCGAGAAGCCCTCGCCGAGATACAGCCGGCGCACGTTGGCGTCGGCGACCAGTTCGGCGGGCGATCCGGTGAACAGCACGCGGCCGTCATAAATGATATAGGCGCGATCGACGATTTCGAGCGTCTCGCGAACGTTGTGATCGGTGATGAGCACGCCGATGCCGCGCTGTTTCAATTCGCGGATCAGGTCGCGAATATCGGCGATCGACAGCGGATCGATGCCCGCGAACGGCTCGTCGAGCAGCATGATCGACGGGTCCGCCGCCAGCGCGCGCGCGATCTCGGCGCGGCGGCGCTCGCCGCCCGACAGCGCCATCGCCGGCGAATCGCGCAGCCGCGTCAGCCCGAATTCCTCAAGCAGCGTGTCGAGCCGCTGCCGGCGCAGCGCCGGATCGGGCACGCTCAGTTCGAGCACGGTCATGATGTTCTTCTCGACCGACAGCCCGCGGAAGATCGAGGTTTCCTGCGGCAGATAGCCGAGGCCGAGGATCGCGCGGCGGTACATCGGCAGGCCGGTGATATCCTCACCGTCGAGCATGATACGGCCCGAATCGGGTTTCACCAGCCCCATCACCGAATAGAAGCAGGTCGTCTTGCCCGCGCCGTTCGGCCCAAGCAGCCCGATCGCCTCGCCGCGCCCGACCGTAACCGACACGTCGGTCAGCACCGGGCGCTTGTCATAGGATTTGGCGATCGACACCACCGACAGCCCGCGCATAACCGGCTGTTCCACAATCGGCCGGGCCGCTTCCAGGGTCGTCGCGTCGCTCATCTCGAATCCAGTGCTCGCATCATGGCATAGCCGCATCGGAACGGTGCGGCACTTGGCAGGCTTCGTGCATGTTCATGCCGCATTCGCGCCTGCGAAGAAAGCGGCAGCCGCCGGAACGGGCGAAAAACCGGCCCCTTAGTTGCGCTTGGGCACTGAGAAAGTGCCGGTCACGCGCCCGCCGCTGAGCGTCGCGTGCGGCTGCGCTTCGGCGAGGTTGAGCGTGAGCCGCTGGCTGTGGGTGACGTTGCCGCCCTGCGTCAGCGTCACATCACCCATCATCAGGATGGTGCGCTGATTGAGATCGTAGATCGCATATTGGCTGCGCGCGGTCTGGTCGGGCCGGGTGACGACGACGCTGCCGGCCGCATCGAGTCGCGACACCTGCGGCGAGCCGTCGACCACCTGGCCCGTATAAGCGACCGTCATGCGCGCGGAGGTGAGCGTCATCTCGGCCTGCTTGACCGAGACGTTGCCGGTCAGGATCGCGCGATTGGCCTTGTCCTGCAATTCGATATGGTCCGCGCCGAAATCGATCGGCGCGTCCGAATTGTGCCGTTGCTGCGCCAGCGCGGGCGTGGCGAGCGAAAGGGCAACGAGCGAAGACAGGAACAGGCGCATGCGCGCTACTTCGTCTTTCGCGGAACGATCCGCAAGCGGGCATTGCCGTCGAGGCGCACGATATGGTTCTCCAGATCGGCGCTGAGCTGCTTCGCACTGAAATTGCCCTGCGGTACGGTGCCGGTGACGGCACCGCCGCTCTGCATCTGGCGAGTCTTGAGGTCGATCGTCGAATTGGTCGTGTCGAGCCGGTAGCCGTCGGCGGCGACGACGTTGACCGGGCCGACCAGGGTGACGCGCTGCTTGTCCATGTCATAACGGCCCTGGGGCGCGACGATTCGCGCCGGTCCGTCGCTGAGTTGCAGCCGCGCGGCGAGTTTCTCGATCCGCACGATCGGCTCGGCCGAACTCTTCTGCACGGCGGAGCCGGCGGTCAGCGTGAACGGCTGGCCCTTGCCGTCGGTGCCGCGATACAGCGCGCTTTGCAGCCGCAGCCGCTCCTTGGCGACTTCGACCTTATTCTTGTCGAGCAGGAAGCTGACTTCGCCGCCGGTCGCCAGCGGCATCATCACCAGGAACGCCGCGAGCACACCGACCGCGATCGGCAGCACGAAGCGCAGGACCGTGATGAGACGATCATGGCTGCTGCCCGGCGCGGCCCAGGTCTGACGCGCGGTTCGCGGCGGGAGAGCGAAATCGGCCATCAACGCCTCAGATATGCGCGAAGATATCGATCTCGGGCCAGCCGGCGAGATCGAGTTCGGCGCGCGACGGCAGGAAATCGAAACACGCCTGCGCCAGTGCGGTGCGGCCCTCGCGGGCGAGGCGGCGATCGAGTTCCTCGCGAAGAGCGTGAAGGTAGCGCACGTCGGACGCGGCGTAATCCTTCTGCGCCTCACTCAGCACCGGGCCGCCCCAGTCGGAGGATTGCTGTGCCTTGGAGATGTCCTGGCTCAGCAATTCGCGGACTAACTCCTTGAGTCCGTGGCGATCTGTATAGGTGCGGACCAACCGCGAGGCGATCTTGGTGCAATAGACCGGCGCCGCCGTCACGCCGAGATAGTGGCGGATCGCGGCAAGATCGAAGCGGCCGAAATGATAGAGCTTCACGCGGGCCGGATCGGCGAGCAGCGCGCGCAGGTTCGGCGCGGCATAGTCGCTGCCGGGGGAGAAGCGGACGAGATGCTCGTCGGGTCCGCCGTCGGAAAGCTGGACGACGCACAAACGGTCGCGCGGGGTGATGAGGCCCATCGTCTCGGTATCGACGGCGATGTCGGCGCCGGGGGCGAACACGCCTGCGGGCAAGTCTTCTTCATGGAGATGAACGGTCATCGTGTGGCCCTAGCGGGGATATGCTCCGGCCTCAATGGCCGCCGCACCGATCCGCCGTGCCCCTCGCTGTGCCGTCCGCGCCACAGTGTTATACCCATAACGACCGCATCATGCCGCAATTTCGACGAATTTGTTCGCAGCGCCGTTTTTTTTAGGGTAGGTAGAGTCGGTGGCGCACTTGGTTGGTGCCCGAAGACCTGCGTTTTCGTCCGACGCACGGTTTTTCAGATATGATTTCGGACGAGCCGGGAAGACGAACAGGGCATGAGTTTCGATAAAGGACGCCGCGGAGATCGTGGCGGGCGCGGACGCGATAAGCGCGATGGTTTCGGCGGCGATGATTTCGGCGGCGGCAGCAGCTTTGGCGGCGGCGACCGCTTCGGCGGTGGTGGCGATCGTTTCGGCGGCGGCGGTGATCGCTTCGGCGGTGGCGGCGGCGGTGGCGGCTTCCGCAGCGGCGGTGGCGGCTTCGGCGGCGGCGGTGGTGGCGGCGGCTTCGGTGGTGGCGGCGGCGGTGGCCGCGGTATGCCCCCGCAGGTCGTTGGCGAAGGCACTGGCGTCGTTAAGTTCTTCAACGGCCAGAAGGGCTTCGGCTTCGTCGTTCGCGATGACGGCGGCGAGGATGTGTTCGTTCACATCTCGGCAGTCGAGCAGGCCGGCCTGACCGGTCTGGCCGAAGGCCAGCCGCTCGGCTTCACCCTCGTCGATCGTGGCGGCCGCATCTCGGCGACCGACCTCAAGATCGAAGGCGAACCGCTCCCCGTCACCGACCGCGGCCCGCCGCGCGAGCGTGATGCAGCGGCTCCGGGTGGCGCACGCGGCGGCGCCGGTGGCCCGCAGCGGCAGTTGACCGGCGAGAAGTCGACCGGAACGGTCAAGTTCTTCAACGCGATGAAGGGCTTCGGCTTCATTCAGCGCGATGACGGTCAGCCCGACGCCTTCGTCCACATCTCGGCCGTCGAGCGTGGCGGCATGTCGACGCTCAACGAAGGTGACCGGCTCGAGTTCGAACTCGAAGTCGATCGTCGCGGCAAATATGCAGCGGTGAACCTCACCTCGATCGCCTGACCTTTACGGTTTCGCGATGACAAAAACCCGGCGTGCCCTGCGGCGCGCCGGGTTTTTTGTGGCTTGGCGCGGATACCAATGCCTATGGTCAGTAGGATTTCACGGAGTTGCTCATGATCCGCCACGCGCTTATCGCCTCAGCCCTTCTGTCCGCCACGCCGGCGATCGCCGCGCCAGCGCCGCATATGCCGATCACGAGCTTCGAACAGCTCGCCAAGCCGCTGCCGCTCCCCTATGACGAGCAGGCCGATGCCAAGGCCGTCGTCGCCGCCGCGAAAGCGCGCGCGAAGGCGAATCACAAGCTGCT
Source organism: Sphingomonas populi (assembly GCF_004208535.1). GTDB lineage: Bacteria > Pseudomonadota > Alphaproteobacteria > Sphingomonadales > Sphingomonadaceae > Sphingomonas > Sphingomonas populi. The sequence goes on along the minus strand of NZ_SGIS01000005.1, from coordinate 42,835 downwards.
GCTGATCGATCTCGGCGGCAATTGGTGCCTAGATTGCCGCATTCTCGCCGGCACGATGGATGTGCCGGCGCTCAAGACCTGGCTCGCCCGCAAATATGAAATCGTCGAAGTCGATGTCGGCCGGTTCGACAAGAATCTCGACATTCCCGCGCATTACGGGATCACCGAACGCCTCAAGGGCGTGCCGAGCGTGCTGATCGTCAATCCGAAGACCGATCGCCTGCTCAACGCGGGCCGCACCGCCGCGCTCGCCGATGCGCGCTCGATGAACCCGCAAGGGCTGGCGGCCTGGCTGGCAGGGTGGACGCGGTAATCGATGCGCGACGACCGTTCGCTTTTCCCGTTGCGGGTGGAGCGGAAGCGCTTCCACAGACGCTATAGACGCGTAACGCAGGAATCGGGCCGGGCGACATGACGAGCGACGCAGCGGGTGAACGCGGCTTTATCGAGGCGTTGCGGGCGCTCGCGCACGATCCGGCCGCGCGGCGACTCACCGACGACGCCGCCGTGCTGCCGATGCCCGCCGCCGAATCGCTGGTGCTGACCCACGACATGCTGGTCGCGGGCGTCCACTTCCTGCCGACCGATCCGCCCGGCGATGTCGCGTGGAAGCTGCTCGCGGTGAACCTTTCGGACCTGGCCGCCAAGGGTGCCCGCCCGGTCGGCGTGCTGATGGGGTATGGACTGACCGGGGACGCCGCATGGGATTCGGCCTTCGTCGCGGGTCTCGGCGCGGCCTTAGCGGCGTTTGCCGTGCCGCTGCTCGGCGGCGACACGGTCGCGCAGCCGGCCGGCGACTCGCGCGTGCTTGGGCTGACCGCACTTGGCGCGAACGGCGCGGTGGTGCCGAGTCGTGGCGGCGCACGCGCTGGCGACTCGCTCTACGTGACCGGCACGATCGGCGATGCCGGCGCGGGCCTCGCCATCGCGCGTGGGGAGCATGGCGCAGCGGACCTGCTCGCCGCCTATCGTCGCCCGCAGCCGCGCCTTGCCGAAGGTGGCGCGCTGGCGCCGCTCGTCCACGCGATGATGGACGTGTCCGACGGCCTGTTGATCGACGCCGAACGGATGGCGGCGGCAAGCGGGCTGGCGGTGGAGATCGACCTTGCCACAATCCCGTTGTCAGACGCTTTGCGCGCGCGCGGCGCGGATCGCCCGGCGCGACTCGCCGCCGCGACTGCCGGCGACGATTACGAACTGCTGTTCGCGCTCCCCCCCGGCATGTTGCCGCCCGTGGCCGCGACCCGCGTCGGGCGGTTCGCCACGGGCGCGGGGCTGACGCTGGTGGATGGCGATGCAGCCGTGCCTTTGCCTGCACGGCTGGGGTATCTCCACGCCGGATAGTCCCCGGTTGCCAACGCCCCGCACACGCTTATACCTTGGCAGCTTAGAGGACGGAGGCGGCCACGCAGCCGACCATCCGCCCCTGACATTAGGGGAAGGATACGCATGACGATCGTCTATGCTGCCATCATCTGTGGCCTGATCGCCGTCGCTTACGGCGTCTTCACCAGCGCGCAGGTGTTGCGCGCTCCACCCGGCAACGAAAAGATGCAGGATATCGCCGCCGCCATCCAGGAGGGGGCGAAAGCCTATCTCGGCCGGCAATATCGCACCATCGCCGTCGTCGGGCTGGTCGTCGCGATCATCCTCGCGGTTACGCTCGGGATCGTCTCGACGATCGGCTTCCTGATCGGCGCGGTGCTGTCCGGCGTCGCAGGCTATGTCGGCATGAACATCTCGGTGCGCGCGAACGTCCGCACGGCGGAGGCCGCGCGCACCTCGTTGCAAGGCGGCCTCACCCTCGCCTTCCGGTCGGGCGCGGTCACCGGCATGCTGGTGGCGGGGCTTGGGCTGCTGTCGATCTCAGGCTTCTTCTGGTATCTGGTCACGGTCGCGCATCATGCGCCTGCCGACCGCATCATCGTCGAGGCGCTGACCGCGCTCGCGTTCGGCGCATCGCTGATCTCGATTTTCGCGCGTCTGGGCGGCGGCATCTTCACCAAGGCAGCCGATGTCGGTGCCGATCTGGTCGGCAAGGTCGAGGCAGGCATTCCCGAGGACGATCCACGCAACCCGGCGGTGATCGCCGATAACGTCGGCGACAATGTCGGCGATTGCGCGGGCATGGCTGCCGATCTGTTCGAGACGTATGTGGTGACGCTCGGCGTGACGATGATCTCGATCGCGCTCGCCTTCCGCAGCGCCGACCGGCTGCTTGACCTGATGACGTTGCCGCTGATCGTTGGCGGCGTGTGCATCATCACCTCGATCATCGGCACGTTCGCGGTGCGGCTCGGCAAGGGCACGATCATGGGCGCGCTCTACAAAGGGTTCTGGACCTCGGCGTTGCTGTCGGTGCCGGCGATCTATCTGGCGACGCGCTGGACGCTGGGCGATCTCAACGCGCCGATCGGTGCCAACGGCTTCCTCGACCCTGAAGCCGCCGGTGGCGTAACCGGCATGAGCCTGTTTTGGTCGATGATGATCGGCCTTGCCGTCACCGGCCTGCTGGTGTGGATCACCGAATATTACACCGGCACGCAATATCGCCCGGTGCGCAGCATCGCCAAGGCATCCGAGACCGGCCACGGCACCAACGTCATTCAGGGCCTTGCCGTCAGCCTCGAATCGACTGCGATGCCGACGATCGTGATCGTCGTCGCGGTGATCGCCGCGTTCCAGCTCGCCGGCGTGATCGGCATCGCCTTCGCGGCGACGGCGATGCTGTCACAAGCCGGCATGGTGGTGGCGCTCGACGCCTACGGTCCAGTCACCGACAATGCCGGCGGCATCGCCGAAATGGCCGGCCTGCCCGACGATGTGCGCCACCGCACCGACGCGCTCGACGCGGTGGGCAACACCACCAAGGCGGTGACCAAGGGCTATGCGATCGGCTCGGCCGCGCTCGCCGCGCTCGTGCTGTTCGGAGCGTATACCAGTGATCTGAAGGAGTATTTCTCCGGCCTGACGGTCGATTTCACGCTCTCCAACCCGTATGTCATCGTCGGGCTGCTGCTCGGCGCGCTGCTGCCGTACCTGTTCGGCGCGATGGGGATGACGGCGGTCGGTCGCGCGGCGGGTGCGGTGGTCGAGGAAGTGCGCGAGCAGTTCCGCACCAACCCCGGCATCATGCTCGGCACCAGCCGCCCCGACTACGCACGCACCGTCGATCTCGTCACCAAGGCGGCGATCCGCGAGATGATCGTGCCGTCACTGTTGCCCGTGCTCAGCCCGATCGCGGTGTATTTCCTGGTGACGTTGGTCGCCGGGCAAGCCTCGGGCTTTGCCGCGCTGGGGGCGATGCTGCTCGGGGTGATCGTCTCGGGGCTGTTCGTCGCGATCTCGATGACGAGCGGCGGTGGCGCGTGGGACAATGCCAAGAAGTTCATCGAGGATGGCAACCACGGCGGCAAGGGCAGCGAGGCGCACAAGGCGGCGGTGACGGGCGACACGGTCGGCGATCCGTACAAGGACACCGCCGGGCCGGCGGTGAACCCGATGATCAAGATCACCAACATCGTTGCGCTGCTGTTGCTCGCCGCGCTGGCGGGTGGGGTGGCGTAAGTCGCCAAACCGTTCGTGGGGGGCGGGGGGGGGGGGCGCGGGGGGGGGGGGGGGCGGGGGGGGGGGGGGGGCG
>NZ_SGIS01000005.1:0-39185 GCF_004208535.1 Sphingomonas populi | reverse complement strand
CTTACGCCCCCAACGCTTGGGTCCCGCCCTATGCGGCGCCCCCCGCGCTGGCCCCCCCTCTCCGCCCGCCACGAACGGTTTGAGAAACGACATGCTCCAAGCCGGCTCGACACCCTCGCCCGAAAAGCTATGCTCACCACCCGAGAACAGACAGGAGAGCGCGCATGAAACTGGCCAGCCTGAAAGGGGGCCGCGACGGCAGCCTCGTCGTCGTCTCCAACGATCTCGCCTGGTGCGCCGATGCCGGCCACATCGTGCCGACGCTGCAAGCCGCGCTCGACGATTGGGAGCGACTGCTGCCCGATCTCCAGAACCTCGCCACCGATCTCGACCATGAGATGATCCCGATGCGGCGCTTCCACGAACATGCCGCCGCCGCCCCCCTGCCCCGCGCCTATCAATGGGCCGACGGTTCGGCCTATGTGAACCATGTCGCACTCGTGCGGCAGGCGCGCGGGGCCGAACTGCCCGACAGTTTCTGGCACGATCCGTTGCTGTATCAAGGCGGATCGGACGGTTTCCTCGGCGCGCGTGATCCGATCCCGCTCGCCGACGAAAGCTGGGATTGCGATCTCGAGGGCGAGGTGGTGGTGGTGACGGGCGACGTGCCCGCCGGCGCGAGCCGCGACGAAGCGCTCGCGAGCATCCGGCTGGTCGGGCTCGCCAACGACGTGTCGTTGCGCGCGCTGATCCCCGGCGAGCTCGCCAAGGGGTTCGGCTTCTTCCAGTCCAAGCCGGCAAGCGCATTGTCGCCGGTGTTCGTCACCCCCGATTCGCTGGGTGATTGGTGGCGGGATGGCAAGCTGCACCGCAAGCTCAACATCGATTTGAACGGCGCGCCGCTCGGCCGGGTCGATGCGGGCGAGGACATGACCTTCGATTTCGGCACGCTGATCGCGCACGCCGCCAGGACGCGCGCGCTAGTGGCGGGGACGATCATCGGCTCGGGCACCGTCTCCAACCGCGATGCCGAGGGCGGCCCCGGCAAGCCGATCGCCGAGGGCGGGGTCGGCTATGCCTGCATCGCCGAACAGCGCAGCGTCGAGACGATTCGGGGCGGCGCCGCGACCACGCCGTTCCTCAAGCGCGGCGACACGATCCGCATCTGGGCGGAAGATGACAAACACCACCCGATCTTCGGCGTGATAGAGCAGACCGTCGGCGGCTGAAGTAGGGGGCAGGTTTGCGAGCAATGAAGGCGATCTGGGCGGCGGCGCTGCTGGCGCTGGTGGGCGGCTCCGTTGCGGATGCCGCCGCGCCGCAGCGGGCGGCCACGCACAAGACAGTCAAGTCCAGGTCGGCGAAGCACCGCAAGGCGCGCCGCCCACGCCACCATGTCGCGCCGCCGGCCGAAGCCGTGGCCGAGGTCGCGTCGTGCATCCCGCCTGCCACGCCGATCGCGGGCGCGGTGCCGACGCCGCTCGATCTTTACGGCCCGATCTTCACCGAAGTGCAGCAAGCGCGGCTGTTCCCCGACAGCAAGAGCTTCGCCGATGCGACACCGCTGCGCGCGCGCACCGCGATCCTAGCCGACTGGTGCGCGACTCATCCCGAGTCGCCCGACCAGCTCCACGCCTTCGTCCAGCGCAACTTCGCGGTGCCGATGGCGCCGCCCATCCCCGCCGCCAATCCGGCCCGCCCGCCGGTGCAGGATCACATCGCCGCGCTCTGGCCGCACCTGACTCGCCCGCCGCTTGCGGAAACGTCGGGCGGATCGGCGCTGGCGCTGCCCGAACGCTATGTCGTGCCCGGTGGGCGCTTCCGCGAAATGTATTATTGGGACAGCTATTTCACCATGCTCGGCCTCAAGGCGGACGGGCATGGTGATCTGGTCGAATCGATGCTCGACGATTTCGTGTCGCTGGTCGAGCGCTACGGGCACATCCCGAATGGCACGCGCACCTATTATGTCGAGCGGTCGCAGCCGCCGATGCTGTACCTGATGCTGGCGCTGTCCGACGCGAACGATCCGGCGCTGGAGGCGCGGCGGCTGGTGGCGCTCCGGCGCGAGCATGATTTCTGGATGCAGCCCGAGCGCGTCGTGACGATGCCCGACGGCAGCGTGCTCAACCGCTATTACAGCCATGCCGACCGCCCGCGCGAGGAATCGTGGCGCGAGGACGTCGCGCTTCAGGCGCGGACCAAGCGCGAGGCCGGGCCGCTGTACCGCGACATCCGCGCGGCGGCGGAGAGCGGCTGGGATTTCAGCTCGCGCTGGTTCGCCGATGGCAAGACGCTGGCGACGATCGACACCACTAACGTCGTGCCGGTCGATCTCAACAGCCTGCTCTATGGCATGGAAGGCGCGATCGCCGAGCAATGCCGCGCCGCCGCCGATGCGGCCTGCGCGACGCGATACGATGCGCTGGCGGCCGCGCGCAAAAAGGCGGTCGAGACCTGGCTGTGGGACGACAAGGGCGGCCGCTACGGCGATTGGGACATCGCGAAGAAGACGCTGCGCCGTGGCCTCACCGCCGCGACCGCCTTCCCGCTGTTCACCGGCCTCGCCGCGTCGGACCGCGCCGATCTCGTCGCGGCGACGATCGGCGAGTCGCTGGTCGCGCCGGGCGGCTTGCGCACCACGCTCGCGCGCACCGGCGAGCAATGGGACACGCCCAACGGCTGGCCGCCGCTCCAATGGATCGCGATCGAGGGGCTGAACCGCACCGGCCATGAGACCGCCGCACGCGAACTCGCGCAGCGCTTCCTCGCCACCGTGCTGCACGAATATCGCGCGAGCGGGCGGATGCTCGAAAAATACGATGTCGAGCAGGCCCGCCCCGGCGGCGGCGGCGAATATCCGCTGCAGGACGGCTTCGGCTGGACCAACGGCGTGGTGCGCGCGCTGATCGCGCGCTACGGCAAGGCGCAATGATTGCCAGCATGACCGGCGCCGCGTAAGGATTCGGGGCGAGGCCACGCCCTCGCCCCAACATGGGGTATCTGTCCGGGACGGCCCGGCCTTCGACACAGGAGGGCCGCATGCCCTGGATCGCACTCACCATCGCCGGACTGCTCGAAATCGTCTGGGCGTATTTCATGAAGCAATCGGCCGGGTTCACGCGGCTTGGGCCATCGGTGGTGACCTTGGTCGCGATGATCGCGAGCTTCAGCCTGCTCGGCTATGCGATGCGCAGCCTGCCGCTGGGCAGCGCCTATATGATCTGGACCGGCATCGGCGCGCTCGGATCGTTCGTGCTCGGCATCGCCCTGCTCGGCGAAGCGGCGACGCCGGGGCGGCTGATCGGCGCGGGACTGCTACTGGCGGGGCTGCTGATCCTGAAGGTGGCGTCGTAGCGGCGGAACGTTGCTAAGGTTATCCACCGGAGACACGGTGCGGGGTGTGTCACTTTTGGATGTGCCTTACGGACATGCCTTGTGTGAGATGCGAGGGCGGACCGGTTACGGTTGGGGCTAACACTGTCAAAGAGCGTGGCGGGGAGGATGCCGGAAGCGGCGGCTGTAGGACAGGTTCGATCGTGTTGCTCGAAGGGCGAAAGGTGTTGGGAAGCGGACGGACAGGCTTTCTGGCGCTTATGGCGACGGCTGCCACTTTATGGGGCGGGCTTTACGGCAGATGCACTGTTTGAGGATACTGCCTTCGCTAACTTGGGGTCGATCCCGTCGCTTGAGCAGTCGCATAGTATTTGGTGAGAGCGCCCATAATGAGCCAAAGTGGGATACCCATCCCAATCATTGGTATCAACAGAAACCCAGAGAGAAGGGTCACGGAAAACATCACCGATCTCCACGATGCCTGACGATGAATATTGCCATTCCAATAAACCATGGATCGGCTCGGATTTTCGGGGTCATACAGAATTGGTACGGTGCCCGTAGAAACGGCATAACTATATTCAGGGTTGGGATAACGATTTGGATCTCCTTCGTTGGCCGTGCCCCTCGCCAGATGATTGCTGCCGCGAGGGGTGAATTCATATTCAATTCCGGTTGAGCAGCCGTTTTTACCACATTCCTCGACGAAGGTCCGAACCAAGCGTGCCTGTGCCATCATGCCATGAGCATCAAGATCGACGGCCAACTGGTGATTATCAAGGGAATAGCCAAAGAAGAGAAAAAGTCCGATTAGATAATACCCTCCGAACATCAAAAAGAAAAACATCTTGGGCGATCGGCCACCAATGAGGCGGGATCGCACGCCTCTAAGTGTGAAGAAGAATAGCATCCCGAGCGTGGTCGCGATCGACGCGATGATGATCGGTTCGCCTAGGAAAATGTCGTGAAGCGCATGACCCTTGGCGAACAAAAATGGCACCGAACTGAACAGAAAAATTGCCAAGCCCAGACCTAGAGGCAAGATAATCGCCTGCTGAAGTGAGCCACGCTCCCCCGTGATACTCCAACCGGTGGTTTCGTCCATATCACTCACCTGCGCCACCGTTCGATCAGCGAATTTCCCAAGCGATCTATGCAGACGTGTGCTAACGTCTTCATGACAGATAGGTGAATTCGGTCGGCTCCAGCCTACCGGTGTGCATCACTGGAGACGCCCCCCCGTGAAACGAATGGCTGTCGTTGAGGAAACGACTTCGACCACGAGGTCCGTTTTTGGGCGACTGCCGACGGGCCGCTTTGACCCGACGCCGATTGCCAGCGGTAACGGGGAAAACTGGTGGGAATCAGTCATTCCCCTGCCAATTCGGCAGTTGGTCTCCGTAGTCAGAGACCTGGAATCTTGGCCCCCGGTGGCGCAAGAATGCCGCCGGCATTTCTGCCTTGGGCATCAAGCGAGGCCGACATCACTACTTCGCCGTTAGCGAACACCAGATCGTAAACGTCGTCACCCATCGAGCTACGCCCACGGAAAATGACCGACTTAAGCTCGCCCATGGATTTGAACATGGGATGGGTCATGGGCAAATCCCGGCGAACGATTTCCGCAAACGGCGGAGAAAGCTTGTCAAAGTCGGGTGAGCCGCTCGCCAGACCTGCGACAAGGCGCCGCAAGGCAGCTTCGGTGCCGGCAGTCGGCACGGAATTGGATGCGGCTGACTGTGCTGACGGGACCCGTGCTGACGAAATTGCCTGGCCCTTGATGACAGCAGGTGACTGCCCCCCCATCACCAAGGCTGCTGCGATAAGAATGATCATTAACATCGCTCCTGAGACCACATAGAGTAGGTGCCGCCGCGTGATCCACACGGTCTCATTGCGCGGGGCGGCAACGGAGCCGCCTTCATCATGTTTGATGTCGCCCAGCGGAAGGTCCGACGGGCCGGGTCCCAACCGACCAGACCGCTCTAACGCCTCCACCAGCTTTGCAGCTTCAATAGATGAGGATAGGCCGAGCTTGGCACGGGCCATCTTCAGCCGCTTCTCCACAGCGTGAACAGAGATCCCAAGATCGATGGCCATTTGCTTAGCGGTCTGATGGTTCAGACAACGCTTTAGGCATTCCCGCTCGGCTAGTGTCAGGCGAAGGATCGCTCCCCGCGCGCGCTCGTCTATCACGTCTATAGTCATGCGGGCCACCGTAGCGCGTTAAGAGCCAATACCAACTCCCGCTGGGCGGTACTCCTCTGGTACCCTACTCCTGGCGGCCTAACCGGGCAGGGAATGTCAGCTCGTGGGGGCGGTCACCGACGCCGCGTTGTAGGGCACAGACCGGCTCCGCCCCCCTCAATGAAAGTCATGGCTCTTCACCGGGATCACCGCCGCCCGCTCGCGGTAGTGCCAGTCGATGCGGCCCGGCCGCCACTCCGGGTCGCGCGGGTCGATCGTGCCGCCGTGGGTGGCGCCGTCGCCGGGCATGGTGAGGCGGGGCAGGTCGATCTCGCCGACCTGGCCGAGCAGCGGCGTCAGATCGACGATGCGGTCGGCGATGACGTGGATCACCAGCCCTTCCTTCTGGACGCGGCCGACGATCGACACCATCGTCGCGGTCATCACGGTGCGGCGCTGCGCCTCGAACCGATCGGGCCAGAGGATGCCGTTGGCGATGCCGGTCTCGTCCTCGATGGTGATGAACAGCACGCCTTTCGCGCTGCCCGGCCGCTGGCGCACGAGGATGATCCCCGCCACCTCGACGCGCGCGCCGTCCTTGATGTGCTGGAGATCGCCGCAGGTCCGAAGCCCGCGCCGGGTCAGTTCGCCGCGCAGGAAGGTGAGCGGATGCGCGCGCAGCGAGAGTTGCGTCGCGCGGTAATCCTCGACCACCTCGCGGCCGGCGGTGAGCGGCACCAGCGCGACCGGCGGCTCGATGCCGGAGACGCGCGCATCGGCGGCGGCGAACAGCGGCAAGGGTTTGGCGCCGAGCCCGCGCACCGCCCATAACGCCTGCCGCCGGTCGAGCCCGAGCGCGTGGAACGCATCGGCGCGCGCGAGTTTCTCCAGCGCGAGCGTCGAGATGCCGGTGCGGCGCCACAGATCCTCGACCGAGGTGAAGCGCGCGGCGGCGCGCGCCATCAGCAGCTTGCCGGCCTCCGCGCCGGACAGGCCGGCGACGATGCGCAGCCCGAGGCGGAGGGGATGGCGCATCACACTGGCTTGGTCCTTCCCCGCATTCTCGCTATCTTTCCGGTTCTCTCGCGAACGCGAGGGTGCAGAGTCCATAGAGCCGCAAGTCGTTGTTTTGCTTGGCTCTGGATTCCCGCGTTCGCGGGAAAACGCGACAGGACTGAGTGCTCGCAGCGACGGTTGCAGAGGTCTCGCCTGCGCCGGGGAAGCCGCTTCGGAAGGCTCCACCAACACACTATCCCAGTCGCTCGCGTTGACGCACGGCGGCAGCACATCGACGCCATGCGCGCGTGCATCGCGGACGATCTGCGCGGGCGCGTAGAATCCCATCGGCTGCGCGTTGAGCAGCGCGGCGCAGAACACATCCGGGTGGTGATGCTTCATCCAGCACGAGGCATAAGCGATCTTGGCGAAGCTCGCCGCGTGGCTTTCGGGGAAGCCATAGCTGCCGAACCCCTCGATCTGCTTGACGAGCCGTTCGGCGAACGCCTGGGTGATGCCGTTCGCGAGCATGCCGCTGACGAGCTTTTCGGTGAACTTGCCGACTCCGCCGGTCATCTTGAAGGTCGCCATCGCGCGACGGAGCTGATCGGCCTCGGCGGCGGTGAAACCAGCACCGACGATCGCGACCTGCATCGCCTGTTCCTGGAACAACGGCACGCCGAGCGTCTTTTCCAGCACCGCCTTCAGCGCGGCATTGGGGTAGCTGACCCTCTCCTTGCCCTCGCGGCGCTTGAGATAGGGATGCACCATGTCGCCCTGGATCGGCCCCGGCCGCACGATCGCGACTTCGATGACGAGGTCGTAGAATTCCTTGGGCTTCATGCGCGGCAGCATCGACATCTGCGCGCGGCTCTCGATCTGGAACACGCCGAGCGTATCGGCGCGCTGGATCATCGCATAGGTGCCGGGATCGTCGGTCTGGAGCGCGCCCGACGCCATATCGAGATCGAGGCCCTTGTGTTCGCGCAGCAGATCGAAGCAGCGCCGCATGCAGCCGAGCATGCCGAGACCGAGAATATCGACCTTCATGAAGCCGAGTTCCTCGATATCGCCTTTCTCCCATTCGATGACCTTCCGGTCCGCCATCGCGGCGGGTTCGATCGGCACGAGATCATCGAGCCGGTCGCGGGTCAGCACGAAGCCGCCGGGATGCTGCGACAGATGGCGCGGCGTGCCGATCAACTGCGTGGCGAGATCCAGCGCGAGCGCAAGACGCGGCTCGGTCTTGTCGAGGTTGAGCGCCTCGACATGCGCGTCGGGCACGCCCTCGCTCGACCAGCCCCAGATCTGGCTGGCCAGTCCCGCCGTCATGTCTTCGGGCAGGCCCAGCGCCTTGCCGACCTCGCGGATGCTGCCGCGCGACCGGAAGCGGCTGACCACGGCGGTCAGCGCGGCATGCTGCTCGCCATAGGTCTCGTAAATCCACTGAATGACGCGCTCGCGCTGCTCATGCTCGAAATCGACATCGATATCGGGCGGCTCGTGGCGATCCTTGTTGATGAAGCGTTCGAACAGCAGCTTGCGCTCGACCGGATCGATCGAGGTGATGCCGAGCACGTAGCAGATCACAGAATTGGCCGCCGAACCGCGCCCCTGGCACAAAATGCGCTGGGCGCGGGCATAGGCCATGATCGAATTGACGGTCAGAAAATAGGGCGCGTAGCCCATCTCGCCAACCAGCCCGAGTTCGTGTTCGAGCAATTCGGTATAGGCGCGTGGCGGATTTCCATCGAATTTCCGCGCGAGTGCCGTGCGGGCGAGATGTTCGAGCGCGGCCTGCGGCGAGCGTCCGCTGAGCACGATCTCATCGGGATATTGGTAATCGAGATCGCGCGGGGAGAAGGTGCAGCGCTCGACAACCGCCTCGACGGCGGCGAGCGCATGGCGGTGGTGGCGGAAGCGGCGCGCCATCTCCTCAGGGCTTTTGAGGTGCCGGTCTGCGCTGCGCTCGCGGCGGAAGCCGAGTTCGTCGATCGTGCATGTCTCGCGGATCGCGGTGACGACGTCCTGCAACATGCGGCGCTCTGGCACGTCGTAGAGCACGTCGCCGGTGACGATCGGCGAAAGCCCGAAGCGACGCGCGCTGTCGGCGAGGGCGTGCAGTCGACGGGCCTCGCCGGGGCGGCGATGCTGGGTCAGGCACACATGGCCGCGCTTGCGATCGAAGATATCCGCCATCCAGCGCAGTTGGTGCATATCCCCGGTGTCAGCGAGACCGGGAACGAGCGCGGCGACCAGCCCTTGCGCATGCGCCGCCACATCTTCCCAATGCAGGAAGCATCGCCCTTTCTCGCCCTTCTGCGCATTGGCGCGCCCCTTGCCGAGTGTCAGCAGGCGCGTGAGCCGGCCCCACGCCGCGCGATCTTCGGGCCAGACCAGCAAAGATGCGCCGTCGACCAGATCGAGCCGGCATCCGGGCACGAGGCGGATCGGCGTTCCTTGCGCGGTGATCTCCTCGGCAGCGACCAGCCCGCGCACGATGCCACCGACCGAGTTACGATCGACGATGCCGAGCGCGGGCATGCCCGCCAGAGCGGCGGCTTCGAACAGTTGCTGCGGCGAGGACGCGCCGCGCAGGAACGAATAATGCGTCGTGACCTGGAGTTCGGAGTAGGTCATGCGCCCCACCTCACCCGAACGCGCCTCACCCGAACGCGCCGTGGATGAACCAGGCGAGGTCGCCGGTTTCGGGGCGTTCGCCGTCGCCACGGCGGAACAGCCAGAAGCGGTGGCCGGCTTCGTCCTCGACGCGGAAATAGTCGCGTACCGATTGCGCCTCTGCGGCGCGTTGCCACCATTCGCCGAGGATGCGCTCCGGCCCGTCGGCGCGGACGATGCGGTGCGTCTCCCCGCGCCAGGTGAAGCGGCGCGGTGGCTGATCGGGCAGTTCGGCGATGACATGGTCGAGCAACTCGGGCCGGCGCAGCAGCCGCGCCGGGCGCGGCCAGCGCGGGTGCCAGGGGTGGAGATCGACCCCGCGATCGAGTTGGCGGACATCGTCGGGCTTGAGCCGCGTGGCCGGGCGTGTGGCATCGAGGAGCGGCGGCCCGGATGCAAGCGAGCGTTCGGGCACGTCGCTCTCGACCGGCCGGATTCGCCACAGCCGCGCGTCGCCGATGCGGTTGGCGAGCGCATCGACCAAGGGGGCGATGTCGGTGGTGCGGTCTTCAAGCCGTTCCTCGAACGGCTGCGCACCAAGCGGGTCGGCGCGGCGAACGTGGAAGGCGAGCGCATCGATGCCGTAGCCGGGTGAAATCTCTTGGATGCGGCGGGTGATGAGGCGCAGCATATGTGCAGCATCACGGCTCGGCCGGGCGAGGCCGATGCGGAGATGCTGGGGCACGCCGTCGATCCGGTCGGCGACCAGTTCGATCATCCGCGCGCCCTTGCCGGCCTGCGCGAGCGCGGTGACGAGGTGCTGCATGAGCTTGCCCAGCCAGTGCGCGATCGCCTCGGCAGTGGCGATCGGTTCGGCGAAACGCTGTACGACCGCGATCGGCTCGGGCGGGATGACGGGGTCGAGTGGCTCGGCGACGCGGCCATGCGCCTGATCGAGCCGGGTGAGGAGCGCATCGCCGAAACGGCGCGCAAGCGGCGCGCGTGGCATCGCGGCGAGCTGGCCGATGGTCTCGACACCGAGATGGACGAGTGCGTCGATAGTGGCGGGATCTAGGCGGAGGGCTGCGAGGGGGAGCGGGGCGAGGGCTTCGGGGTGTTGCCCGGAAGGGATAACCGAAAAACCGTCGCCCATGCCGCCCCCGGCGTATCGGCCACCGCGACTCGGGCGGTGTAGCCCAGCCGCGCGAGCAGCCTCACGATACGACGTGCCATTGTCGCCTCGCCGCCGAACAGATGCGCGGTGCCGGTGATATCGAGCAACAATCCGTCCGCGCCCGACACTGCGGCGATCGGCGTCCAGCGTCGTGCCGCCGTCGTGGCGAGGCGCAGCAGATCGGCGGCGTCGCCGGCCGGATCGGCATCGCGGATGTCGAGACCCGGCACCAGCGCGCGCGCCTGGGTGATCGCCATGCCGGGCATGAGACCCAAGGCACGCGCCGCCGGGCAGGCGGCGGCGATGACGACGCGGCTGCCGTGCTTGAGGCTGGTGACGAGCGGCTGCGGCGCACCGTTCCCCCGCGCAGGCGGAGGGCCAGAGTCGCGGGCGGCATCGCGTGTGACACTGGACTCCCGCTTTCGCGGGAGAACGGATTGGCTTGGGCCGAGTGATTTCGGCAGCGCGCCGGGTGGACGGAACGGCTGGCCGCCGGTCGCCTCGTCGGGTGGCATGGCGCGGAACGGCGCTGCTGCGGCTTCGCTGCGGCGGCCGAGCTCGCGTAGCGGCGGGCGCTGGTGGGCGGGGAGTGCTGCGATCTGCGCGGCGACGTTCGCCTTTCCATCGACATGCCCGCTCATGCGCGCGGAGGTCTCCTCGCGCGCCCATTTCGCGCCGGGGCGCCAGCCGCCGCCGCGTGGCACCGAACAGGCGACGGCTTGCTCGGCGGCGGCGGCTTCGGCGAGCGTGGCCGCGCCTCGGGCAAAGCCCGAGTCGTCTGACGGCGCTTCGCGCCGCCGGCCGGGCTTGTCGCTGTGCGAAATAGCTTCGCTATTTCGTCTCGCGACTACGTCACGCAGCTTCGACGTAGGAATATCGGTCCGCTCCATCCGTCGCAGCCGTTCGATCGGCCAGTCGGGCAGGTAGAGCGAGGCGACCCGTTTCATCGCATGCCTCCATGATGGTTTCGAAAGGCTCGCCGCCGCGCTGGCGGACCAAAGCGACGTGCCAGCAGGCGCGCCCGACCCCCTCGACCGGCAGCGGCTCCGAAGGTGCGCTGCCGATCCGCCAACGCGTGATCGCGGCGGAGGGGACGTGGAGCGGGTTCCCCCCTTCGCGCGCATGCCGCTTGAGCAACAGCGCGATCGTCTTGCCGCCCTCGGCGGCGAGTTGCAGGCGGCGGGTGTTGGGCATGGCGGCGCGCTTGACCTCGCCGATCACCGCACCGAGGCCACGGTGGCGCAGCCCCTCCTCCATCAGCGCCAGTACTTCGGCATCATCCGCCGCCTCGGCATAGAGCACGCGATCGGGATCAAGGCCGGCCTGATACAGCCCCGGCGCGAACAGGTCGCGGCGGCGCACCACCCACAACACCGGCCCCCACGCCCGCGCGGCGGCACCCGCCATGAACAGGGTCGCGGCGGCGTCATCGCTGGGATCGGGGCTGGCGGCAGCGATTTCGTGGAGCGAATCGAGCCGCAGCCCGCCGCTCGCGATTCGCCCGTCGAGCGCGGCAACGCCGAACGGCAGCACCGGGCGGCGCTTGAGGCCATCGCCCTGGATCGCCCGCAGGCTTTCACGCAATTCTGCTATGGTGGCTGACGACACGATTCGACTCACTGCTAAGTGTTCCTATTTTGTTCTGTTTAGCACACCTGAGTCAATGGCCCTTCTCCCCTGCCTGGAAGGGAGGGGAGAAGCCGAGGGTCTAGCCAAGACCGTTGAAATTTAATAACAACGGCGCATAAGATGATTTCGGGCGTTCTGACGGACGTGCCGATCCGAACTGCGGAGAAGTGATGCCAAGCGACCGCCCCGGCGCCAATCTGCCTCCCCTGTCGCTGTACGTGCCGGAACCGCGCTTCCGGCCCGGCGATACGGTGGATTTCACGGAGGTTGTGCTGCCCCCCGCCGGGCAGGCGCGCCGCCCCGACACCGCCGAACCCGCCCATGCGTTCACCGATCTCGCCTATGATCTCGTGCGCGTTCTCGACACGGACGGGCAAGCGGTCGGTCCGTGGAATCCGCGCCTTTCGCCCGATACGCTGCGCGACATGCTGCGCAGCATGGTGACGGTGCGCGCGTTCGATGAGCGCATGTTCCGCGCGCAGCGGCAGGGCAAGACCAGCTTCTATATGAAGTGTACCGGCGAGGAGGCGGTCGCGGTGTCCGCCGCCTTTGCGCTCGATCGTGACGACATGTGCTTCCCGTCGTACCGCCAGCAGGGCCTGCTGGTCGCGCGGGGCTGGAGTCTGGTCGACATGATGAACCAGATCTATTCGAACAAGGGCGACCGGCTACAGGGCAAGCAGCTCCCGATCATGTATTCGGTGCGCGACGCCAGCTTCTTCTCGATCTCGGGCAACCTCACCACGCAATATCCGCAAGCGGTGGGCTGGGCGATGGCGAGCGCGGCCAAGGGCGACACGCGTATCGCGGCGGCGTGGTGCGGCGAGGGATCGACCGCAGAGGGGGATTTCCACTCGGCCTGCACCTTCGCCAGCGTCTACCGCGCGCCGGTGATCTTCAACGTCGTCAACAACCAATGGGCGATTTCGAGCTTCTCGGGGTTCGCTGGCGCGGAGGCGACCACGTTTGCGGCGCGCGCGATCGGCTATGGCATCGCCGGGCTGCGGGTCGATGGCAACGACGCGCTCGCGGTCTATGCGGCGACCGCATGGGCGGCGGAGCGCGCACGCACCAATCAGGGGCCGACGCTGATCGAACATTTTACCTACCGCGTCGAAGGCCATTCGACCTCGGACGATCCGGGCCAATATCGCTCGGCCGGCGAGGCGAGCGCCTGGCCGCTCGGCGACCCGGTCACCCGGCTGAAGGATCATCTCATCGCGATCGATGAATGGGACGAGGACCGCCATATCGCGCAGGACAAGGAGATCGCCGAAATGGTGCGAGCGGCACAGAAGGAAGCCGAGGCCAACGGCATCCTCGGCCACGGGCTGCACCAGCCGCTCGATACGCTGTTCGATGGCGTGTTCGAGGAGATGCCGTGGCATTTGCGCGAACAGCAAGCGCAGATGATCGCCGAAGAGACGGCGAGCGGCCGCCCGTGGGCGCGCAAGTGATGGGCGCGGTCGCACCATGTCTCCCTCTCCCCTCGAGGGGAGAGGGTTGCGCAGACTTGGGCCCGCGTCTTCAGCGGGCCTTAGTCGGAGCTGGGAGAGGGGTGAGCGGCGCGCTTGCGCCGCGCGGTCCTGCGGACCGCTCAACCCCTCACCCAACCTTCGCTAGGCAGCAAGCTGCCAAGCTGCGGTATCCCTCTCCCCTGTCCAGGGGAGAGGCCAAGTGAGCACCACCCGCATGAACATGATCCAGGCGATCAACTCGGCGATGGACGTGATGATGGATCGCGATCCCGCCGTCATCGTGATGGGCGAAGACGTCGGCTATTTCGGCGGCGTGTTCCGCGCGACCGCCGGATTGCAGGCGAAATACGGCAAGACCCGCGTGTTCGACACGCCGATCACCGAATGCGGCATCATCGGCGTCGCGGTCGGGATGGGCGCATACGGGCTGCGGCCAGTGCCCGAGATCCAGTTCGCCGATTACATCTACCCCGCGCTCGACCAGTTGGTGAGCGAGGCGGCGCGGCTGCGCTATCGCTCGGCAGGCGAGTTCATCGCGCCGATCACGGTGCGCTCGCCCTTCGGCGGTGGCATTTTCGGCGGGCAGACGCATTCGCAATCGCCCGAAGGTATCTTCACGCACGTATCCGGCATCAAGACGGTGATCCCGTCGACACCCTATGACGCCAAGGGGCTGCTGATCGCCGCGATCGAGGACAATGACCCGACGCTGTTTTTCGAGCCCAAGCGAATCTACAACGGCCCGTTCGACGGCCATTGGGATCGCCCGACGCAGAATTGGTCGCAGCATCCCGCCGGCGCGGTGCCCGAGGGCTATTACAAAATCCCGCTCGGCAAGGCCAACGTTGTGCGCGAAGGCGAGGCGCTGACGATCCTCGTCTATGGCACGATGGTGCATGTCGCGAGCGCCGTGATCGCAGATGCTGGCGTCGATGCCGAGATCATCGACCTGCGCACGCTCGTACCGCTCGATATCGAGACGATCGAAGCGTCGGTGAAGAAGACCGGGCGCTGCATGATCATCCACGAAGCGACGCGCACCGGCGGGTTCGGCGCGGAACTGTCGGCGCTGGTGCAGGAACGCTGCTTCTACCATCTCGAAGCGCCGATCGAGCGCGTGACCGGCTTCGACACACCCTACCCGCACAGCCTCGAATGGGCGTATTTCCCCGGCCCGGTGCGGATCGGCGAGGCGCTGAAGAAAGTGATGAAGGACTGATATGGCCCGCTTTACCTTCAAACTCCCCGACATCGGCGAGGGCATTTCCGAGGCCGAGATCGTCGCGTGGCACGTCGCGGTGGGCGACCGTATCGAGGAGGACCAGCGCGTCGCCGACATGATGACCGACAAGGCGACGGTCGAGATGGAATCGCCCGTGTCGGGCACGGTGATCGCACTGGCCGGCGAGGTCGGCGAACAGGTGTCGATCGGCGCGGCGCTGGTGGTGATCGAGACCGATGCGGTCGATATGGATGCCGAAGAGGCGCCGGCGCTGCGGCCGGTCGATGTGCCTGCGCCGGTGGAGCAGGCATTTGAGGCGGAAAATCCGGGGGTGGAGGAGATCGCGCGACCTGTTCCCCTCCCTGAAAGGGAGGGGCTAGGGGTGGGTCGGCCCGAGGCCGATCGTGCGCCCGCCACAAGCCAACCCACCCCCGACCCCTCCCTTTCAGGGAGGGGAGAGAATGCGAAAGTGCTCGCCTCTCCCGCCGTCCGGGCGCGTGCGGCGGACCTCGGCATCGACCTCGCACAGGTGAAGCCCGCCGAGGGCGAGCGCATCCGCCACGCCGATCTCGACGCCTATCTCCGCTACGGTTCGGCACAGGGCTATCACGCACCGCACACGTCGCACGCCCGCCCGGATGAGGCGATCAAGGTCATCGGCATGCGCCGCCGCATCGCCGAGAACATGGCGGCATCGAAGCGCGCGATCCCGCACTTCACCTATGTCGATGAGATCGATGTCACCGCGATCGAGGATATGCGTGCCGACCTCAACGCCAATCGCGGTGATCGCCCCAAGCTTACGATGCTGCCGCTGCTGATCGCGGCGATCTGCAAGACGATCCCCGCCTTCCCGATGCTCAACGCGCGCTATGACGACGAGGCGGGCGTGGTGACGAGGGCTGGCGCGGTGCATCTCGGCATGGCAACGCAGACCGATGCCGGGCTGATGGTGCCGGTCATCCGCGACGCGCAGGACCGCAATGTGTGGCAATTGGCCGCCGAGATCGTGCGGCTGGCCGAGGCGGCACGGACCGGCAAGGCGAGCAGTTCGGAATTGTCGGGATCGACGTTGACGGTGACATCGCTCGGGCCGCTCGGCGGGATCGCGACCACGCCGGTCATCAACCGCCCAGAAGTGGCGATCATCGGGCCGAACAAGATCGTCGAGCGGCCCGTCTTCCGGGGCGACGATATCGTCCGCGCCAAGCTGATGAACCTGTCGATCAGTTGCGACCACCGTGTCGTCGATGGCTGGGACGCGGCGAGCTTCGTGCAGGCGCTCAAGCGCTATCTGGAAACGCCGGTCTTGCTGTTCGCGGACTGAGCAGCCGCAGAGAGTAGAATAGATAAAACCCGTTCGTGCTTCGATTTCTCGCAGCACGAACGGGCTATATTCGTTCGATCGTTATAGTGCGCGACGGCCCGTGATGAGCTGGATGACCACCACGATAACGGCAATCACGAGCAGCAAGTGGATCAAGCCACCGCCGATATGCACGGCAAAGCCGAGCAGCCACAGGACAACGAGGATGACGGCGATAGTATACAGCATGGTTCAGGCTCCTCCTACTTGAAGGCTTAACGTCGCGACCTGCCCACCCGTTCCGTCTGCGTGACAAAACGTTGCTGATCGCCGCCGCGATTGTTCAGATCGCCCCCGAAAACGTGTCGCATTGCGCGGGATCGCCGCTGTCGAGGCCGGTCTTGAGCCAATGTTCGCGCTGTGCCGAGGTGCCGTGGGTGAAGCTGTCGGGCACGACGCGGCCCTGCGCCTGCTTCTGGAGCGTATCGTCGCCGATCGCATGCGCTGCGGTCATGCCTTCCTGGATATCGCCCGGATCGAGCCGGTCGCGGTTCTGCGCGGCCCAGACGCCGGCGTAGCAATCCGCCTGCAGCTCAAGCCGCACCGACATCTTGTTGCCCTCGGCCTCGCTGCCGCTGCGCTCGGCCTGTGCGACCTTGGCGGAGGTTCCCATCAAATTCTGGATGTGATGGCCGAATTCATGCGCGATCACGTAATCCTGCGCGAAATCGCCCTTGGCGCCGAAACGATTGCCGAGTTCGTCGAAGAAGCTGGTGTCGAGATAGACGCCCTGATCCTGCGGACAGTAGAACGGCCCCATCGCGCTCTGCGCGGCACCGCAGCCCGAACGGCCGCTGCCCGAATAGAACACCAGCTTCGGCGCGACGAACTTCTCGCCCGATTGCTGGAAGAGCGCCGCCCAGGTCTTGTCGGCCGAACTGAAGGCGTTGCACGCGACCTTGCTGGCGGCATCGATGGTGCAGCTCGATTTGGTATCGGTGCCGTGGCCCGCGCCGGCGGTCTGCTCGGTCGGCGCGCTGGTGCGAACGCCGCTGCCACCGCCGCCGAGGCTGCCCAGCCCGCCAAACACCGCGAGCGCGATCAGCAACACCACGACGCCGCCGCAGCCGAAGCGGCTGAACACCATCGGCAACAGCCCGAGCAGCATGCCGCCGCCGCCACCGCCACCAAAGCCGCCGCCGCCCTGGCCGCGCTGATCCTCGACATTAATGTTAGGATCGAAATCGTCGAGACGCATCGCGCTGGCCCTTCACGGTCGTTGTCGCTGGCACCTTGAATGCGCAAGCGCGCCGGACGTTGCAAGGGCGTGACGATTTCCGCGTTATCGCAGCGTGATCTCCATCCGGCACGTCCACGCCGCGCCGGGTGCAATCTCGAACACGCCGGGCTTGTCGCGGAAATCGCCGGCATAGCCCTGCGGGTCGGCGATGCCATGCCACGGCTCAATGCAGACGAACGCCGCGCCGGGCTTGGTCCAGATGCCGAGCTTCTCGGTGTCGGGAAAGGCGATCTCAAGCTGCGGGCCGGTGGCCGCGCCGTAGCTGACGCTGCGCGAGGCGAGGCCGTCCCAGATCAAGGCATCGTCGGCGAAGATCGCGTCCGACAGGTGCAGCACGCGCCCGTCGAGCGGCGACGGTCGTTCGCCCGACGCGGTGAGTCCGTCCTTGAGCGCGACCAGCGTACCCGGTTCATCCGCCGCGAACACGATCCGGTGATCGGCGCGAGGTTCACCGTAAGGCAGTGGCCAGGCGAAGGCGGGGTGGAAGCCGAAACTTGCCGGCATCGGCGCATCGCCGCGATTGGCGATGGTGATCGCGACCGTCAGCGTTGCGCCGTCGATCGCATAGGCCGCGTCGAGCGCGAAGGCGAACGGGTATACCGCGCGCGTCCCGGCATCGTCCTCCAGCCGGAAGCGTACCTGCGACTCGTCCTGTTCGACCAAAGTGAAGGCACTCCGGCGGGCAAAGCCATGCTGCTTCATCGGATATTCGGCGCCGTCGAGCCGCAGCACATCGCCGTTCAGCCGCCCGACAAAGGGGAACAGCAGCGGCGCATGGCCGGTCCAGAACGCCGGATCGGCATCGGTCATCAGCTCGCGGCCTTGGCCGTCGCGCAGATGCGTCAGCTCCGCGCCGAACGGGTTGATTGCCGCCGACAGCCCCGCACCCGTAATCTCGACCAGATCAGCCATTCCGCCTTCTCCTCAGCCTCTGAGCACCGCGCCCTGCTTCGCCGCCGCCGCCACCACCTTGTCGGCAATCGCCTTCAGCGCCTCGTCGGTGAAGCTCTTGTCGGCGGGTTGCAGCGTCACTTCGATCGCCATCGAGCGCACACCGTCGCGCTCGAACAGGTCGAACAGCCGTGCCGCCGTGATCGTCGCCTTGTCGGCACCCTTCACCGCGCGCACCAGCGCGTCGGCGGCGAGGCCGGCGGGGACGGTGAAGGCGAAGTCGCGCCGCACCGGCTGGAGCGCGGGCGGCGCATAGGCGGGGCGCATGAAGCCGGTTCCACCGCGCTTGGCGGGGATCGCATCGAGATACAGTTCGACCGCCGCAACCGTGCCGTCGAGATCGAACGCGCGCGTCGTGAGCGGATGGACGATGCCGAACGCCGCGAGCACCGTCTTGGGGCCAAGCCGCAACGTGCCCGACTGGCCGGGGTGCCAATGCTCGCCGGCCTCGCCGAAGATCTGGAGATTCTCGACCGGCGCACCTGCCGCCGCGAGCAGCGCGATCGCCTCGGCCTTGGCGTCGAACGCGTCGAAGCCCAGCGCTTTGCCGCCCTGCCAGCCGCGCGCGCGCTTCTCGCCGGCCAGCACCACGCCGAGCGTGGCGCGCTCGGCCTCGGCGAGATAGCGGCGGCCGATCTCGAACAGCCGCACGCCGTCCGCGCCGCGCTTGAGGTTGCGCGCGGCGGCGGAGAGTAGCCCCGGCAACAGCGACGGACGCATCACCTTGAGGTCTTCGCTGATCGGGTTGGCGAGGGTCCAGGCGCCACCCCCAGAGACATTGGCGAAAGGCGCGGCTTCGGCTTCGGACACGAAGCTCCAGGTCACCGCTTCGTTGAGCCCGCGCGCGGCGGCGGCGCGGCGGACGCGGCGCTCGGTCTTCTGCTCGGGTGTGGCGGTTGGCGTGGCGACGCCGGGGATGCGCGGCAGCGGCACCGGCGGGACATGGTCGATGCCCTCGATGCGGATCACTTCCTCGACGAGATCGGGCACGCCTTCCACATCGCGGCGCCAGCTCGGCACGCCGACGTGCCAATCTGCCGAGACGGTGAAGCCAAGGCTTTCGAGGATCGCCTGCTGGCGCTCGGGCGCGACGAAGAGGCCGCCGAGCGTCTCGGCGCGCGCCGGATCATAGGCGATCACCGTGGCGGGCACCGGCGGCTCGCCGGCGCGGGTAATGCCGCCGGGCGTGCCGCCGCACAGGTTCAGCACCAGTGCCGTGGCGATGGCGAGGCCGTCCTCGACGAACGCGGGATCGACGCCGCGTTCGAAGCGCTGACGTGCGTCGCTGGTGACGGCGAGCTTCTGGCCGGTGCGGGCGATGCTTTCGGGATCGAAATAGGCGCATTCGATCAGCACGTCGGAGGTCGTGTCGCTGCACCCCGAGTCTTCACCGCCGATGATCCCGGCGATGCCGAGCGCAGCGCGATCGTCGGCGATGACGGTCATGCTCTCGTCGAGCGTGTAGGTCTTGCCGTTGAGCGCCAGCAGTTGCTCGCCGGATGTCGCCTTGCGCGCGACGAGGCCGCCCGGCAGTTTGGCGCGATCATAGACGTGGAGCGGCCGTCCGAGATCGAACGACACATAGTTGGTGATGTCGACCAAAGCCGAGATCGGCTTCTGCCCGATCGCCTGCAACCGCCGCGTCATCCATTCGGGCGCGGTGCTGTTGCTGACGCCGGCGACGGTCTGGCCGTAGAAGGCCGGGCAACCGACGCTATCGTCGATACGGATGTCCGGTCCGGCGCCCTCGCCCGCGACCGGCGCTGGCGTGACCGTCGTGCCCGGCACCACCAGCGGCTTGAGCCGGCCCAGCCCCGCTGCGGCGAGATCACGCGCGATACCGCGCACGCCCATGCAATCCTGCTTGTTGGGGGTGATCGCGACGTCGATCACCGGATCGTTGAGGCCGGCATAATCGGGATAGGCGGCGCCGATCGGCGCATCGCTGGGCAGTTCGATGATGCCGTCATGATCGTCGCCGAGTTCGAGTTCGCGCGTCGAGCACATCATGCCGTTCGAAACGACACCGCGAATCTCCGCGACCTTGAGCACCATGCCGTTGGCCGGCACGGTCGCGCCGGGCATGCCGAACACGCCGACGAGACCGGCGCGCGCGTTGGGCGCGCCGCACACGACTTGCATCGGTCCGTCACCGGCGTCGACCGAGAGGACTTGCAGCTTGTCCGCCTGCGGATGGCGCTCGGCGGTGAGCACCTTCGCCACGCGGAACGCGGCGAGCTTGGCGCCGGGATTGTCGACGCTCTCGACCTCAAGGCCGATGCGGGTGAGCGTATCGACGATCTCGTTGAGCGACGCGCTGGTGTCGAGATGGTCGTGGAGCCAGGAGAGGGTGAATTTCATGCGATCCGTCCGTCACCCCAGCGCAAGCTGGGGTCTTTCTGTAGGTTGGCGGCACCGCCCGCCACGGGGAGACCCCAGCTTGCGCTAGGGTGACGATCAAACAGGGTCACGCCCCCACCCCGCCGCTCAGGGTCGGCACGTCGAGCGCGGAGAAGCCGTAGTGCTTGAGCCAGCGCGCGTCGCCGTCGAAGAAGGCGCGCAGATCGTCCATGCCGTATTTGAGCATCGCCAGCCGGTCGATCCCGCAGCCGAACGCGAAACCCTGCCATTCATTCGGATCATAGCCGCCCGCTTCGATGACCGTGCGGTGGACCATGCCCGAGCCGAGCACTTCCATCCAGCCATCGGAACCGCCGATCACGCGCTTGCCGTTGACCACCGAGAAGCCGACATCGACCTCGGCGGAAGGCTCGGTGAAGGGGAAGTAGCTCGGGCGCAGCCGAAGCACGATATCGTCACGCTCGAAGAACGCCTTGAGGAAGGTCTCCAGCGTCCATTTGAGGTGGCCGAGCGTGATCCCCTTGTCGATCACCAGCCCCTCGACCTGATGGAACATCGGCGTGTGGGTGGCGTCGCTGTCGCTGCGATAGGTGCGGCCCGGCGCGATGATGCGGATCGGCTTGGTGCCGCCCGCCGCCTGCATCGCGCGGATCTGCACGGGGCTGGTGTGGGTGCGCAACACGCGCGCTTCTTCGCCGTCCTTGGCGTTCAGGTAAAAGGTGTCGTGCATCGCCCGCGCGGGATGCGTCTCGGGCATGTTGAGCGCGGTGAAGTTGTACCATTGCGTCTCGATCTCGGGGCCAGTCGCGACCGCGAAGCCGAGATCGGCGAAGATTTCCGCCAGCTCGTCCATCACCTGGCTGACCGGGTGGATGCTGCCGACCGGCGCGGCCTCGGCGGGCAAGGTCATGTCGAGCGTTTCGCGGGCGAGCTTCGCGTCGAGCTCGGCGCGGTCGAGCGCGGCTTTCTTCGTGGCGATCGCGGCGGTCACGCCTTCGCGCAGCGCCTGGATGCGCGGGCCTTGCTGCTGGCGCTCGTCGGGCGACATCCCGCCGAGCGTCTTGAGCAAAGCCGTCACCGCGCCCTGCTTGCCGAGCGCGGCGACGCGCACCGCATCGAGCGCGTCGAGGCTGTCGGCGGCGTCGATCCGCGCGATCAGGTCGGTATGGAGGTGGTCGAGATCAGCCATCATGGATTCCTTGGGGACGCGGGCGTCGAAGCCGAGCGCGCGGCTCAGGTCAAGCGGTCAGACGCGGCTGCCGAGCAGCGCGGCGCCGAAACCGATGAAGATCAGCCCCGATCCGCGGTTGAACAGCCGCCGCCGGTTGGCCGGCGCGAGCCACGCCGCGAGCGAACGCCCGCCGAACGCATAGATGCAATACCAGCCGCTTTCGATCACCACGAAGCTGGCGACCAGAATGCCGAGCTGCGGCGCGAACGGGCGGTGCAGATCGAGGAACTGCGGAAACAGCGCGGCGGCGAACACGATCAGCTTGGGGTTGGAGAGGCCGGTGCCAAGCCCGGTCATGTACAATGCCCGCAGCGAGCGCTGCCGCGTCGCTTCGCCGTCCTGCGGATTGCCGACCGGCGCGCGCCACGCCTTGATGCCGAGCCACACCAGATAGGCGACGCCGACATAGCGGATGATGTCGTAAAGCAGCGGCGACGCCTTGAGCAGCGCGCCCAGCCCCGCCGCCGAGGCGAGCAGGCACAGCAGCACCGCGCTCATCAGCCCCGCCATCGACGCGAGCGCGCGGGCCGTGCCGTGCTGGATGCTCTGCACCATCACATGCAGCATGTTGGGGCCGGGCGTGCCGGCGACCAGGAAGACGACGGTGACGTACAGCCACCAGGTGTTCAGCGCCATGACGGGTTCCCTTGAACCATTACCGATCTTTCCCCCGTCGGGATGCTCAGCACGAACGGGAGAGCGCGCAAACCCCAACGAAAAGGGCGCCGGTGTTGCCACCGACGCCCCGATTCGCTTGGCGCTACAGTCCGCTCAGGCGGCCTGGGGCAGAGCCGCCTTCGCTTGCGCGATGATCGCGCTAAACGCAGCGCCTTCGTGCATCGCGATGTCGGCCAGAACCTTGCGGTCCAGTTCGATACCGGCGAGCTTCACGCCATGCATGAAGGTGGCATAGGTCAGCCCCTCGACGCGCACGGCGGCGTTGATACGCTGAATCCACAGCGCGCGGAAGTTGCGCTTCTTAACCTTGCGGTCGCGATACGCATATTGGCCAGCCTTTTCGACGGCCTGACGGGCGATGCGGATCGTGTTCTTGCGACGGCCATAATAGCCCTTCGCCTGATCGAGAATCCGGTTGTGCTTGGCGCGGGTGGTAACACCCCGTTTTACGCGTGCCATCTATCTATATCCTTCCGCTCAACGCAGGCCGTAAGGCGCCCAGGCCTTCACTGCTGCGGTATCCGCCTTGGCGAGAACCTTGGTGCCGCGGTTCTGGCGGATGTACTTGCCGTTGTGGTGCAACAGGCGGTGGCGCTTGCCGGCGACGCCGTGCTTCAACAGGCCGGTGGCGGTGAACTTGAAGCGCTTCTTAACGCCGCTCTTCGTCTTGAGTTTGGGCATTTCTCGTCCTTTCTTGTTCGCGACGATCTATGAACGGCCACGGCAGCCCATACCGGCCGGGCAGTTCCTCTTACTCGCGGGAAGCGGGGCGCTTAGCGATTCGCGCTGCGGAATGCAACCAAATGCAACCATCGGAACCGCTTTATGCAGCCGGGGGTTAGCAGTCGCATGGAAACCGCCGACCGCACACCGTCTGCCCTCGACGATTCGCCCAAGCCCGCGCCCCGGCGGCGGCTCGGGCGTGGCTGGCGAATCGCGCGCAACGTGCTGGTCGGCATCGTCGCGGCGCTCTTTCTGGTGTGGCTGGTGCTGTACATCACCAAGGGCCGTTTCCTCAAACATCCGTTCGAGCGGATCACCGCTGGCTTGATCGAGCGCGACGTGAAGGTGCGCGGCGATTTCCAGCTCTATTTCGACCCGATCACGATCAAGTTCCTCGCCGAAGGGATGACCGTCTCCAATCCGAAATGGGCGACCCGGCCCAATCTGTTCGAGGCCGGGCGGATCGACACGCGGATCGCGCCGCTCTCGTTGATCTGGGGGCGCAAGCGGCTGCACTTCCTCGATCTCACGCAGGGCGCGATCGATCTCGAATGGGATGCGGCACATACCCGCAATAGCTGGACGTTCGGCGAGAAGAAGGACGATGCCAAGCCGTTCGTGCTGCCGCTGATCCAGCGCGCGCTCGTCGCGCGGACCACGCTGCGCTACCGCGATCCGCGCATGCGGCTGACCGCCGATCTGGCGTTCGAACCGATCCGGTCGCAGGGCACCAGCATCACGCAGGCGATCCGCTTCACCGGCGACGGCATGGTGCGCGACACGCCGTTCACACTGTCGGGCGCGATGCTCTCGCCGAACGATACGGTGCGGCGCGGCAAGAACGAACTGCGACTGACCGCCAATGCCGCGCACAATATCATCGACGTGTCGGGGACGCTGCCCGGCCTGACCGACATCGAAGGCGTGCCGCTCGACGTGAAGGCGCGCGGGCGCAACGCCGCCGAGCTGCTCGACATCATCGGCGTCGTCATCCCGCGCACGCGCACCTACACCGCGCGCGCGCAACTGGTGAAGACCGGCGACGAATATGCCTTCACCCACCTCGTCGGGCGGTTCGGCGCGAGCGACCTGACGGGCAAGTTCACGATCCGCAACATCCGCCCGCGCCTCAAAATCGACGCCGCGCTGGCGACGCGCTCGCTCGACATCATCGATGCCGCGCCGTTCATCGGCTACAACCCGGATACCGTCGCCGCCAAGGGCGCGATCGCCGCCGCCGCCGAGACCGGCGCGGGCGCGACGCGAATCCTGCCCGACGCCAATCTGCGCGTCGAATCGATCAAGAATTTCGATGCCGACGCGCATTGGACGGTCGGCGTGGTGCGGTCGCGCAACGTGCCGATCTCGCATATCGACCTCACCGTGTCGCTGGTCGATCGGTTGCTCAAGCTGTCACCGCTCACCTTCTCGATGGCGCGCGGCAATGTCGCCGCCGACATCGTGATGGATGAGCGGCGTGTGCCGATGCACACCGATTACGACATCCGCCTCGCGCCGACGCCGATGGGCAAGCTGCTCGCCGGCTATGGCGTCGACGAGGCGGGGACGACCGGCGTGGTCAAGGGCCGCATCCAGCTCGCCGGGGTCGGCGATACGGTGCACCAGTCGCTGTCGAACGCGCAGGGCCGGATCGCCTTCATCATGCCCGAGGGCAGTTTCTGGACGCGTAACGTGCAGATCGCCGAACTCGATATCGGCACGTTCGCGCAGAAGATGCTGCAAGGGAAGCTCAAGGAGCCGGTCCACATCAATTGCGGGCTGATCGGCTTCACCGTTCGGAACGGCGTCGCGGCGGCAGACCCGATCCTGATCGACACGACCAAGAACGTGATGCTCGGCCGTGGCGGCTTCAGCTTCCGCAACGAGGCGCTCGACATGGCGTTCCGCGCCGACGGCAAGAAGTTCAGCCTGTTCTCGGGGCAATCGCCGATCGGCATTCAGGGCAGCTTCGCCAAGCCCGGCATCAACCCGATCAGCGGCGACCTGATCGAGCGCGCCGGCGCGGGGCTGGCGCTCGGCATCGTTGGTACGCCGCTGGCGACGGTGCTGGCGTTCGTCGATATCGGAGACGCCAAGGCGGCGAAGTGCGGGCCGGTCCTCGCCGGCGCGCCTGCCTCGGCGCAGCGCACCAAGGGCGGCAAGCCGCGCGACGATGTCGGCAAGGGCACCACCGCCAAATCCGAGAACGGCAAGGCCGCGCCGGGCGAAAAGCGCGCCCAGGGCAAGAAGTTTCTGGGGATTTTCTGACGCTCCGTTCGTCCCGAGCGTAGTCGAGGGACTAGGCAAGAGCGCAGGTGCCTCGACTTCGCTCGGCACGAACGGCAGGCGGTCGCTCAGTGCCCCCGGCAGGCCATCGCCTCGAGGATATCGTCGATCCGCGCCGGATCGCCGGCGGCGATCACCTCGCCGATGCTATCGGCGGTGAGCGGGTCGCCCTGCCAGTCGCACATCCGTCCGCCGGCACCCTCGACGATCGGCACCAGTGCGGCGAAATCGTGCAGCTTCAGCCCCGCCTCCACGACGATGTCGAGCCAGCCGCTCGCGACGCAGCCGTAATTGTAGCAATCGCCGCCCAGCACCGTGCTCATCACCGCGCCGTCGAGATGTTCGAAGGCGTGCAACTGGCCGTCGTCGAACAGCGCGGGCGAGGTGGTGCCGAGCAGCGCCTTCGACAGATCCGCGCAACGCCGCGTCGCCGCCGGCTGGCCGTTGAACAGGGTCGGCCGGCCGATCGTGCCGACCCAGCGCTCACCCAGGATCGGCTGGTCGAGCACGCCGAGCACCGGCCAGCCCTCCGCGACCAAGGCGATCAGCGTGCCGAAGATCGGCCGGCCCGAGATGAACGCGCGCGTACCGTCGATCGGATCGAGCACCCAGGCGCGGCCGCTCGTCCCCTCGCGCACGCCATATTCCTCGCCGATGATCGCATCGTCGGGAAAGCGCTGCTCGATGAGCGCACGCATCGCCGCTTCCGCCGCGCGGTCGGCAAGCGTGACGGGCGAGGCATCGTCCTTCGCCTCCAGCCCGGCGGGCTTGCGATAATAAGGGCGGATCGCCGCACCCGCCGCTTCGGCGAGGGCAGTGGCGAGATCGAGATCGGCGGCTGAGACACGCATCGGTTTCGCCTAGCCGCGTCGGGTACGATCCGCCAGCGTCGCGAAGGCTGACGCGATCAAAAGACGCCGGACGAAATTTTCCTGCCGGCCTTGGGATTTTTTACCAAGACTTGGCGCGTTGCACCGCGCAAAATTGACCCCAGCGGAACGGGATTTTGCCATCATCTTGTAAAACAACACTTCTCGCGACTTGGCACGCTCTCTGCAATCCCTCTGGCATCGGTCGTCGGATGGTCCGGCGCACCACTTACACAGGGAATATCCTCATGAACGCTCGTATCGAATCGCTCCAGCAGATCGCCACTTCGCTCGTCGGCGCGCTGTTCGTCACCGTCGTGCTGGTCAGCACCGCCGTCTCCATCGCCCCGATCGCATGATCGGGGACATTCCGGTTCGGGAGGTTCCGATGGTGCGGCCCGTTGCTTTCGCAGTCGTTTCGTTCGTGCTGACCAGCCTGATGCTGCTCGGCCACTTCAGGATCGCCGGGCTGCTCTGACGCCCGGCGGTTACACCAACAAAGCGTCGATCGCGCGGGCAAGGTCCATGTCGCGGTGCGACAGTCCGGCCGCATCATGCGTCGTCAGCAGGATATCGACGCGGTTCCAGACATTACTCCATTCGGGATGGTGATCGGCCTTTTCGGCGAGCAGGGCGACTCGCGCCATGAAGCCGAACGCCGCCGAGAAATCCACGAAGGTGAAGGTGCGCGTGATCGCGTCGCGCGCCTCGTCATAATCCCACTCATCGAGTTCATCGAGTGCGTCGGCGCGTTCGATGTCGTTCAGTTGCTCCACCATCGCGTGCATCCTCGTGGCTGGCGCGGGATGCGCCTTATCGCCTAAGGCATAGCCGATGGCCGACCACGATCAACCACCCCGCCTCGCCTTTCATGGCGTCACGGGCGTGCGGGGCGGGCGCAGGCTGTTCGCTGGGCTGCGTTTCACGCTCGCACCCGGCGACGCGGCGTTGGTGACGGGGCCGAACGGTGCGGGCAAATCGAGCCTGCTGCGGATCGCCGCCGGGCTGCTCGCCCCCGCCGAAGGCCGCGTCGAAGCGCCGCCCTGCGCGCTGATGGCGGAAGCCGCGGCGCTCGATTCCGGACAGACACTTGAAGACGCGCTGCGCTTCTGGGCGGCGCTCGATGCCGTACCGGAGCCGGCGCGGCGGGTCGCGGACGCGCTGACCGCGACCGGGCTGGCGACGCTGGCGCAGGTGCCGGTGCGATTGCTCTCGACCGGGCAGCGCCGCCGCGCTGCGCTCGCGCGGGTGGTGGCGAGTGAGGCGCCGCTTTGGCTGCTCGACGAACCCGCCAACGGTCTCGACGCCGCCAGCGTGGCGACCCTCGAAGCGCTCGTCGCTGAACACCGCGCCCGTGGCGGCATCGCACTGGTGGCGACTCACACCGATATCGCGCTGCCGGGCGCACGGGTAGTCGCGCTGTGAGCGGGATGGTTCGCCTCATCGCGCGCGACCTGCGGCTTGCCTGGGCGGGCGGCGGCATGGTCAACCCGGTCGCGTTCTTCCTGCTCGTCGCGATCCTGTTTCCGTTCGCGGTCGGCCCCGATACCGTCCTGCTCGCGCGCATCGGCGGCGGGGTGATCTGGGCCGCCGCCTTGCTCGCCGCGCTGCTGCCGGTCGAGCGGCTGATCGGCCCCGATGCCGAGGCCGGCGTGTTCGATCAGCTCGGCGTGCGCGGGTTTTCAATGGCGGGCGTCGCCGCCGCCAAGATGCTCGCGCACTGGCTGAGCTTCGCGCCGCCGTTGATGCTGGCGGCGGTGGTCGCCGCCGGGTTGCTCGGGCTGCCGGCGGTGACGCTCGGGCGGGTCGAACTCGGGCTGCTGATCGGCACGCCCGGCCTCGCCGCGCTGGCGGTGGCGACGTCGGCGCTGATCGCGGGGATGCGCGGCGCGGGCGCGCTAGCGGGGCTGCTGATGCTGCCGCTCGCGGTGCCGCTACTGATCTTCGGCGCGGGTGCGCTCGACGGCGGTGCGGGCGCGCTGAAGCTGCTCGGCGCGGTCAGCCTCGTGCTGGTCGCCGGCGCGCCGTTCGTCGCGGGCGCGGCGATGCGCGTGGCAATGGAATAGCCCGTTTCGTCGCCCCGGCGGAGGCCGGGGCCGCTGGGTAATTTGGCGAACGGATCGCCCGACATGCAGCGGCCCCGGCCTGCGCCGGGGCGACGATCACCGCCGCCAGCGCGCGAAAATCGCAGTCGGCAATAGCAGCCCGCGCGCTTCCTCGCGCACCGCCATCTCGCCGACCTCGACCGTGCCGCCGAGATCGCCGAGCGCCTGACGCACCACCTCGCCGATCGCCAGCGCCGACATCCGCACCGCATAGACGGTCAGCACCAGGAACTTGCTGTCGGCATCAAGCAGCCGGCGGCAATCCGCGATCAGGCCGGGCAGCCCTTCTTCGAGCCGCCACACTTCGCCATCGGGACCGCGCCCGAACTTGGGTGGATCGAGGAAAATTCCGTCATAGCGCTTGCCGCGCCGGACCTCGCGCGCGGCGAACTTGGTCGCGTCATCGACCATCCAGCGAATCGGACGGTCGGCGAGATCGGACAGGAAGGCATTGGCCTTGCCGGCCTCGACCGACTTCTTCGAGGCATCGACATGCGTGACGCCCGCGCCTTTGGCCGCCAGCGCCAGCGTGCCGACGCCGGTATAGCCGAACAGGTTGAGCACCTGGTCACCCTCGGCGATGGCTTCGCGCATCCACGCCCATTGCGGTGCCATGTCGGGGAAGAACGCGAGGTGACGGAACGGCGTGTTCTGCGCGGTGAACAGCAACTCCTCCCAGCGCACATGCCAGCCGCCGCGCGGCACGTCGCGCGACAGATGCCAGCGCCCGCCGCCCTCTTCGTCCGACGCGCCGATGAAATCGCCGTCGGCCTCCCAATGGTCCGACGCCGGCGCCCACATCGCCTGCGGCTCGGGGCGGATGAAGCGGAAGCGGCCGTAGCGTTCGAGCTTGCGGCCGTTGCCCGAGTCGATCAGCCCGTAATCAGGCCACGGTTCGGCGATGAGGGTTTGAAGCTGCATCCTATTCCCCTCCCTGGAAGGGAGGGGTTAGGGATGGGTTGGTCTCGGGGGAACGCCGCGCCGGCCTCGAGCCGACCCACCCCCGACCCAGCAACGGGTCGGTCATGCCCCCGGCATGACCTGAACAGCGCGGGGCGCTGTTCACCCGTTGCTCTTTCAGGGAGGGGAGAAGCGCGGAATGCAACCTCACCGCGCCACCGCACGCTCGGCGATATACGCCGTCACCGCCTCGAACGTGCCGGGCAACGTCGCATAGCGTTCCTCGCGGTCGAACAGGTCGCCGACGCGCGCGGGCAGGCTCGGGCGCATACCCGTGGCGCGCTCGACCGCATCGCCGAACTTGGCCGGGTGCGCCGTCGCGAGCGTCACCACCGGCACATCCGCCGGCAGCCCGGCGCGGCGCGCGGCGGCGAGGCCGATCGCGGTGTGCGGGTCGATCACTTGCCCCGCATCCTCGCTCGCCCAGCGCATCGCCAGCGCCATGTCGTCGAGATCGATCCGGTCGCTGGCGAACAGCGCCGACGCGCCACCGGCCTGCGCGTTGGTAAGCCGCATCGCCTTGCTCGCCTCGAACCCCTGCATCTGCGCGGCGAGCGCATGCCCGTCGCGCCCGCCAAGATCGAACAGCAGCCGCTCGAAATTGCTCGACACCTGAATGTCCATCGACGGGCTCGGTGTCGGCACGACGGTGCCTTGCGAATAGTCGCCCGCGCTGAGCGCGCGGTGGAGGATGTCGTTGACGTTGGTCGCGACGATCAGCTTGGCGACGGGCAGGCCCATCTTCGCGGCGACATAGCCGGCGAACACATCGCCGAAATTGCCGGTCGGCACCGCGAACGCGACCGGCCGCTCGGGCGCGCCGAGCCGGACGGCGGCGTAGAAATAATAGACCACCTGCGCCATCAGCCGCGCCCAGTTGATCGAATTGACCGCCGACAGCGCGAACGTGCCCGAGAAATCAGGATCGTTGAACATCGCCTTCACCAGCGCCTGACAATCGTCGAAGCTGGCATTCTCCAGCGCGAGATTGTGGACGTTGGGGGCGAGCACGGTGGTCATCTGGCGGCGCTGCACCTCGGACACTCGGCCCTTGGGGTGCAGCATGAAGATATCGACGCCGGCACGGCCCGCGAGCGCGTCGATCGCCGCCGAGCCAGTATCGCCCGAGGTCGCGCCGATCACGGTGACGTGATGCTGCGAGCCGGCGAGGAACCGCTCGAACATCAGCCCGAGCAATTGCAGCGCGACATCCTTGAACGCGAGCGTCGGGCCGTGGAACAGTTCGAGCAGCCAATGCTGGTGATCGAGCTGGACAAGCGGGGTGACGGCGGCGTGGGCGAAGCGGCCATAGGCTTGCTCGCACAAGCTCCGCAGATCCTCGCGCGAGAGCGTGCCTTCGACGAACGGCGCCATCACCGCGACGGCGGTGTCGACATAGGACGCGCCGCGCAGTGCCGCGATCTCCTCGGTCGAGAGGCTCGGCCAGGCTTCGGGCAGGTACAGGCCGCCATCGCTGGCGAGGCCGGCGAGCGTGACCTGTTCGAAATCGAGGGCGGGCGCATCCCCGCGCGTGCTGATGTAGCGCATAGGCCGGTCGGGTTAGCGACGTGTGCGGTTCATCGCAACCTGCCGTTCGCGGCGTCCTGCCCTCCGTTCGTGCTGAGCCTTTGGAAGCAGGTGCCCCAGCCGCCCGTTAGACGTGACCCCAGCGCAAGCTGGGGTCTTTCGGAACAGCGCGTGACAAGAGCCGCGAAAGACCCCAGCTTGCGCTGGGGTGACGATGGCGGTGGTCAGCCCCGCTTCCGCAACGCCAGCGCATAAATGATCGCCGCGATCCCCGCGAACACGAACCACTGCACCGCATAGGCGAGATGGTTGTTGGGCACCGACGACAGATCGGCCGGCGGGTTCGCCGCCAGTCCGGCGAGCGGCGGATCGGCGACGATGATCAGCGTCCGGGGCACGCGGCCGAACAGCCCCGCGATCAGCGGCTGGTGATCGGGCGCATACGCGAGATAGCCCTCCACCCTGCCGCCGCGCCATGTCGGTTTGGTGTTGGGCGCACCGCTCACGCCGATCTGCACCGCGAAGCCCGGGCCTTCCGCGCCGGTGCGGCAATGCGCGATCTGGCGCCAGCCGGGCTTGCCACGCGCGTCATGCCCGCCTTCGCTGCTCCAGCCCGCCGGTTGCAGGCAGAGGGCGCCCGCGCGCCGGAACAGCAGGTCATCGCCGAGCGGCACGCGCGGGAAAGTGATCGCGGGCAGGTCTCGGTTCACCGCCAGTCGGGCGAGCAGCGCTTCCTTCTCGGCCCTGCGCTGGAGTTGCCACACGCCCAGCCCGATCATCGCCGCGACGGCGAGCGCGACGAGCAGCGTGGCGATGATCGGAACGCGTCGCTTCAAGGCGCGATTCGCCCCTCGCGCGCGGCGTTGCGATATTCGCTGACGAGCAGCGCCGCCTTGGTGATGCGCAGCGACCACATCGTGCCGCCGAGCGTGACCGGAATCCAGATCAACGCCTGCAGCCAGAACGGCGGCGCGAGCGTGAGTTGCAGCCAGATCGCCAGCCCGACGACGATCGCGCCGAGGATCAGGATCAGGAACGCCGCCGGCCCGTCACCGACATTGAAGCCCGCGATATCGAGCCCGCACACACGGCAGCGATCGGCGAAGGCAGTCCAGCCGTTGAACAAAGTCGGCGAACCACAGCGCGGGCACAGCCCCTTCAGCGAAGCCTCGACGAGACTCGGCGGTGTCGTGGGCGGCGTAGAACTGGGCGGTGTCGGCGCCACGGGATCGGGAGCCGTCACCAGCGCACGCTCAACCTGCGTGGACCGGCGCTCCCCAGCCGCCCCACACATAGATGGCCGCGAACAGGAACAGCCACACCACGTCGACGAAATGCCAATACCAGGCCGCTGCCTCGAAGCCGAAATGCTGGCGCGGAGTGAAATCGCCGCGATAGACGCGCACGAGATTCACGATCAGGAAGATCGTGCCGATGATGACGTGGAAGCCGTGGAACCCGGTCGCCATGAAGAACGCCGAGGTGTAATTGATCCCCTTGAACGGGAACGGTGCCTCCGAATATTCATAGGCCTGGATCGAGCTGAAGATCAGGCCGAGCACGATCGTCAGCCACAGCCCCTTTTTTACGCTGTCATGCTCGCCGACGCCGATCAGCCCCCACAGCCCCTTCAGCGCGCCGCCGCGCTGGTTGTGGATCAGCGCGTGGTGCGACCACGTCAGCGTCGTGCCAGACAGCAGCAGAATCAACGTGTTGAGCAGCGGGAAACGGAAGGCGTCGATCACCTCCAGCCCCTTGGGCGGCCACACCGCGTTCGCCGCCGCCGCATCGGTGGCGAGGCTGACGGTGCGGCTGACCGCATCGTAGATCAGCGGGCGCGGAAACAGCGAGAAATCGAAGAACGCCCAGAACCAGCCGACGAAGAACATCACTTCGGAGGCGATGAACAGCACCATGCCGTAGCGCAGGTGAAGCTGGACGACGGGGGTATGGTCGCCGGCATGCGCCTCGGTGAGAACCTTGCCCCACCACAGGAACATCGTCGCGATGACGAGTGCCACGCCGAGGAAGAACACCGCGCCGCCGTACGCCGCCGAGTGCATCCACATAATGCCGCCGACCGCCATCACGCCGCCGGCGAACGCGCCCATGATCGGCGCGATGTCCGGCGGCAGGATATGATATGCGTGGTTCTTAGCGCCGGCCATCTCTCTCGTCCCCGTTTATCGGTTTGGTGGCACCCTAGCCTTTGGTCTTCGTGGAATCCACCGGGTAAAATGTGTAACTGAGCGTGATCGTCTGCACGTCGTTCGCATCGGGATCGGCGAGGATCTTGGGATCGACGAAGAAGATCACCGGCATGCGTGCGGTCTCACCGGGTTTGAGCGTCTGCTGGGTGAAGCAGAAGCACTGGATCTTGGTGAAATATTTGCCGACCTGATACGGCGTGACGTTGAAGGTCGCGCTGCCGGTGATGGTGTGATCGGTCGTGTTGGTGGCGGTGAAGAACGCCATGTCGCGCGCGCCGACATCGACCGTGTCGCTCGGCGATTCGGGTACGAACTTCCAGCCCATGTGCGGCGCGACGTTGGTGTCGAAATCAATGCGAATCGTGTGATCGACCGCGCCGGGCGCGGCGTTGGCGCGCTGCGTGGTGCCGTTGAGGCCGGTCGCCTGGCAGAACATCCGGTATAGCGGCACGCTCGCGCTTGCCAGCCCGGTCATGAACACCAGCGGGATCATCGCCAGCAATGCGGTGCGCAGCTTCGGACTCAATGTGCCATCCCCGCCTTGATCTTGGCGATGGTGATCGCGAACACCAGCACCACGAACGCGCCGAGGATCAGCCCCAGCACCAGCGCGCGCGAGCGTTGCCGCGCGCGGATCTCGTCATCGCGCTTGGCCATCAGGCGAGCCACTTGTCGGCGACGACCGCGCCGAAGATGATGAACAGATACAGGATCGACCAGGCGAACAGCCGCTTCTCCGGCACCATCCGGTCGTCGGGGCCAGTGGTGCGCGTCGCGACATGCACGACAAGCCCGGCGAACACCCCGGTCGTGACCAGCGCCACCGCGCCATAAAGCATGCCGCTCAGCCCCAAGGCCCAGGGCGCGAGTGCGGTCAGCGCCATCGGGATCGTGTACAGGCCGATCTGCCGCCGGGTGACGCGCTCGCCCGCCACCACCGGCAGCATCGGGATGCCCGCCGCGCCGTAATCGCTGCGCATGAACAGCGCGAGTGCCCAGAAATGCGGCGGCGTCCACAGGAAGACGAGCGCGAACAGCAGCAGCGGCAGCGGCGCCACGCCGCCGGTCGCGGCAGCCCAGCCGATCAGCGGCGGGAACGCGCCGGCGGCGCCGCCGATGACGATGTTCTGCGGGGTGCGGCGCTTGAGCCAGACGGTATAGACCAGCACGTAGAACAGGATCGACACGGCCAGGATCGCGGCGGCGACGAGATTCACCGCCAGCCCCATCAGGATCACCGAGAACGCCGACAGGCCGACGCCGAACTGGAGCGCGGTCTCGCGGTCCATGCGTCCGGCGGGGAGCGGGCGGCGTTCGGTGCGGCGCATCTTGGCGTCGAGATCGGCCTCATACCATTGGTTGAGCGCGCCGGCCGCGCCCGCGCCGAGCGCGATGCACAGGATCGCGGTGAAGCCGATCACGGGATCGATCCGCACCGGCGCGGCGAGCATCCCGCACAGGCCGGTGAAGACGACGAGGCTC
The DNA here is from genome assembly GCF_004208535.1 of Sphingomonas populi. Classification (GTDB taxonomy): domain Bacteria; phylum Pseudomonadota; class Alphaproteobacteria; order Sphingomonadales; family Sphingomonadaceae; genus Sphingomonas; species Sphingomonas populi. The sequence goes on along the minus strand of NZ_SGIS01000005.1, from coordinate 4,615 downwards.
ATCACGCGCGGCTTGGTGAGCGCGAGGAAATCGCGCGCGTGCGCCGGGACGATGGGGGAAGGTGCGGTGGTGACGGTCATGATGGAACCGCGCCATACAGGCGCGCGACCTTTGCGGAAAGGCCGCGACCCGAAACGATCGCGGCCGTACCCATGTCAGTGATGGCCATCGCCGCCGTCGATCACCGGCAGCGTCTCGAACTGGTGGTAGGGCGGCGGGCTCGACAGCGTCCATTCGAGCGTCGTCGCACCCTCGCCCCACGGGCTGTCACCCGCCGGCTTGCCCGCGAACAGCGACCAGATGATGTTGACGAAGAAGAAGATCATCGAGAACGCCATGACCATATAGCCGATCGTGGCGAAGTGGTTCCAATATTGGAGCGCATCGGTGTAATCCGGCACGCGGCGCTGCATGTTCTGCAGCCCCAGGAAGTGCATCGGGAAGAACAGCATGTTCACGCCGATGAAGAAAATGTAGAAATGCACCTGGCCGAGCGCTTCGTTGTACATCCGCCCCGACATCTTGGGGAACCAGTAATAGAAGCCCGCGAACAGCGAGAACACCGCGCCGAGCGACAGCACGTAGTGGAAGTGCGCGACGACGTAATAGCTGTCCTGCATGTAATCGTCGATGCCGCCGTTGGCGAGCACCACGCCGGTCACGCCGCCGACGGTGAACATGAAGATGAAGCCGATCGCCCACAGCATCGGCGTCTTGAAGGTGAGCGAACCGCCCCACATCGTCGCGATCCATGAGAAGATCTTGATGCCGGTCGGCACCGCGATCACCATCGTCGCGGCGGTGAAGTACATCTTGGTGTTCACGCTGAGGCCGGTGGTGAACATGTGGTGCGCCCACACCACGAAGCCGACCACGCCGATCGCCACCATCGCATAGGCCATGCCGAGATAGCCGAAGATCGGCTTCTTCGAGAAGGTCGAGATGACATGGCTGACGATGCCGAAGCCCGGCAGGATCATGATGTACACTTCGGGGTGGCCGAAGAACCAGAACAGATGCTGGTACAGGATCGGATCACCGCCGCCGGCGGGATCGAAGAAGGTCGTGCCGAAATTGCGGTCGGTCAGCAGCATCGTGATGGCGGCGGCGAGCACGGGCAGCGACAGCAGCAGCAGGAACGCCGTCACCAGCACCGACCAGACGAACAGCGGCATCTTGTGCAGCGTCATGCCCGGCGCGCGCATGTTGAAGATGGTGGTGATGAAGTTGATCGCGCCGAGGATCGACGACGCACCGGCGAGATGCAGCGACAGGATCGCCATGTCGACGCTCGGCCCCGGCTCGCCATAAGTGGAGAGCGGCGCATACACGGTCCAGCCGGTGCCGGCGCCGCCGAAGAACGGCGAGGCGAGCAGCAGCGTGAACGAGGGGATCAGCAGCCAGAAGCTGATGTTGTTCATGCGCGGGAACGCCATGTCGGGCGCGCCGATCATGATCGGCACGAACCAGTTGCCGAACCCGCCGATCATCGCGGGCATCACCATGAAGAACACCATGATGAGGCCGTGCGCGGTGATGAGCACGTTCCACAGGTGCAGCGAATGGTCGAGGCCCTGTTCGCCGCCGGGCAGCCACGCCGCCCAATAGTTGAGATACTGGATACCCGGCTGCGACAGTTCGGCGCGCATCAGCCCCGAAATCCCGCCACCGATGATCCCCGCGCAAATCGCGAAGAGCAGGTAGAGCGTGCCGATGTCCTTGTGGTTGGTCGACATGAACCAACGCGCGAAGAAGGCGGGCTTGTGGTCCGCGTCATGATGCGCGTGGCCGTGGCCGTGGTCGCCATGCGCCTCGAAGGCGGACGGATGGAGCGCGGTGTCGGTCATGCCTTATTGTCCCGCATTGCCGGCGCCGGCGGGATTGGCCGTCGCGCCTTGAGTGACTGTAGGAGCTTGCTCCGTCGCATTATCGACGGGTGCAGTCGAATTGCCCGCTTCGAACGCAGCGCCCGTTTCGGGCAACGGCTGCGCGGCGGCGATCGCGGCGGCGGGCTTGCCGGTCGGCATCGTGCCGCCCTTCGCCTTCACCCACTGCGCGAATACGGCTGGCGACACCGCCTCGACCGTGATCGGCATATAGCCGTGGCGCGCGCCGCACAGTTCGGAGCAGACGCCGAAATAGACGCCGGGCTTCTCGATCGTGAAGCTGGTCTCGTTGAGGCGCCCCGGCACCGCATCGAGCTTGATCCAGAACGCGGGGATCGCCCAGCTATGGATCACGTCGTTCGAGGTGGTGATGAGGCGGATCGGCACGCCGTACGGCAGCACAACGCGGTTGTCGGTGGCGAGCAGGCGCGGGCCGTCGGCATCGGTGCGGGCGCGCTCGCCCTTGCCGACTTCCTTCGGCTCTTTCAGCATGTTGGCCGTGATCTCGAACCCGCCATTGTCGGGATATTGATACGACCAATACCATTGGTTGCCGATCGCCTTGAGCGTCACGGCATTGTCTGGCGCGGGCTTGTACTGCGCGTTGAGCAGGCCGATCGACGGCAAAGCGATGCCGAGCAGGATCAGCACCGGCAACCCGGTCCACAACACTTCGAGGATGGTGTTGTGCGAGGTCTTGGTCGCCACCGGCTGCGCGGCGCGGCGATAGCGCACCACCACCCAGGCGAGCAGGAGCAGCACGAACACGCAGATGATCGTGATGAGCGGGAACAGGATGACGTCATGGAACCACAAGGCGCGACGGCCATTCGGCGTCACCTGCGGCTGGATCGTGACCTTGCCGTCGACCGGCATGCCGATTCCGGCGACCGGCAGCATCGCGGGCGCGCCGTCCATCGCGAGCATCGGATCGGCCTTGGCAGGAGCAGCCGCCACAGCGGGCGCTGCCGGCGGCGCGGCGGGGGCGGCCACAGCCTGCCCCAAGCCGGCAAGCGCGAGGCCCGCCGCAAGTACGATGCCCTTCAAGCCCATGATCCGCATCCCGTATCCTCGCCCCTGTAGAATACGCCGAGTCCTGCTACGACGCCGGGCGAGATTACGCCCAATTTTTCCGACCTATACGCAAGCGACCCGCCGCCCTCAAGCACGAAGCCGTGTTTATTTGGCGATGCCGCACGTCCCCGGCGTTGCGCCCGAGCGACACGCCTCCTAATCAGGCGCACCTTGTCCGCCCAACCTGCCGAGCCAGCGCCGATGACCGAAGACCAAGTCCTTGCCGAATTCCGCGCCGCCGACGCGTTGCTCGAAGGGCATTTCATCCTGTCCTCGGGGCTGCGCAGCCCGCGCTACCTGCAATGCGCGCGCGTGCTGATGGACCCGCGTCGCGGCGCGCGGCTGGCCGAGGCGCTCGCCGCCAGCTTGCCGGCGGAGATTCGCGACAGCATTCAGGCGGTCGTATCGCCGGCGATGGGCGGGGTGATCGCGGGGCACGAGATGGGCCGCGCGCTCGGCGTCGAGGCGATGTTCCTGGAACGGCCCGAGGGCGTGTTCGAACTGCGCCGGGGCTTCCGCCTCGCGCCCGGCACGCGCGTGCTGATGATGGAGGACGTGGTCACGACCGGCCTGTCCTCGCGCGAGGCGATCGCGGCGATCGGGCGCGCGGGCGGCGTGACCGTGGCGGCGGGATCGCTGGTCGATCGCTCGAACGGGACCGCTGATCTCGGCGTGCCGTTCTTCCCGCTGGTCCGCATCGACGTGCCAACCTATGCCGCCGATGCGCTGCCGCCAGAGCTTGCGGCGATCCGGGCGATCAAGCCCGGCAGCCGGGCGGCGGCGTGACGGTCGCCACCCCCGCCCCGTTCGTCCCGAGCGAAGTCGAGGGACAGGCCCGGAACGCAGGTGCCTCGACTTCGCTCGGCACGAACGGAAAGGGTGCGCCCGCGTGACCAACACACTCCGCCTCGGCGTCAACATCGATCATGTCGCGACGGTGCGCAATGCGCGTGGCGCGGGCTATCCCGATCCGGTGCGCGCGGCGCTGGTCGCCGCCGAGGCTGGCGCGGACGGCATCACCGCGCATCTGCGCGAGGACCGGCGCCACATCACCGACGACGATATCGCTCGGCTGTCGGCCGAGCTGACGATCCCGCTCAACTTCGAAATGGCAGCGACCGATGAGATGCGCGGCATCGCGCTGAAACATCGCCCGCACGCCGCCTGCATCGTCCCCGAAAAGCGCGAGGAGCGCACCACCGAGGGCGGGCTGGACGCGGCGGGGCAGTTCGCCCATCTCGCGCCGCTCGTCGCCGACCTGACGGGGGCGGGCATCCGCGTGTCGTTGTTCATCGAACCCTCGGCCGCGCAGATCGACGCGGCGGTGCGGCTCGGCGCGCCGGTCGTCGAACTGCATACCGGCCGCTATTGCGAGCTGTCGGGCGCGGATCAGGCGGAGGAGTTGCGGCGGATCGCCGACGCGGCGGCGCTGGCGGCGAAGAACGGCATCGAGGTCCACGCCGGCCACGGGCTGACCTATGACAATGTCGCACCGATCGCCGCGATCCCGCAGGTGCGCGAGCTCAACATCGGCCATTTCCTGATCGGCGAGGCGATTTTCCTCGGGCTGGCCGAGAGCGTGAAGCGGATGCGCGACGCGATGGACGCGGCGCGGTGATTGGCGATCACCGTCGCCCCGGCGCAGGCCGGGGCCG
>NZ_SGIS01000049.1 GCF_004208535.1 Sphingomonas populi | reverse complement strand
TACGGGCTGTCTCTTTTTTCCGAGGTTACACGCTATCGGCCGAGTCGATGGCTGAAGCCAGTATCCGACTGAAGTCGGAGGGGTTTCTCCTCACCGAGGACTCTAAATAAACGACCGCTCCCCACCACTTTTCGCCATTCCCGCCCTTCCGTCGCGATCAGGTCGCCCAGTTGCGGACAATCGCAGAAGTCGTATCGTGCCGTCATGCGACCCGATCCGCGTCACTTAAACATGAACGTGCTGGTGTGCTTGCCCGGTCGGGAAATTATGCGGGGTGGCAGGAGGTCGAGGCTGCCTTGCTGCAAGAGGGTCACACTGTCGCGAAAACGGCGCTCCAGTCGCAATACCTTCGAGATCTCCTGACCGATCATTGCATAGAAGCGCGAGGAAACGGTTAGCGCACCTTCCGCAAGCGCCCCATTAACAGTCACTCGATCTCGACCATATCGCTGTCCGAAAGCGGCCGCTGCGTGAAGCGACCTAGTTACAGGTCGGAAACAGGCATACCGACCCCTCCGCCACCTTTGTGGGGCCTTGCGTAGTAGCCTTCGGGGGCATCAGGAATGCGAGCCGTGCATTCCGAAGAGCAGGAGTGAGCGAGCAAAGGGGCTACGTCAGTCCCAATCCGCTGAGTGGTCCAGTAGGGAGTCGCGCCGCACTCACCAAAGGGCTTATCGCAAACGCTGCAAGTTTGTGGTTGGAGAACTTCCAGCGGACCGGACAACCTCGGGAAGGGCAGCCGCGTTTTGATGTTTCCATAGAGTGCGCGTGTGCTCATTCGCGTGTCGCGCAAACGGGCGCAGCGGGTCATCTCGTAAGGTAGCCAGTGCAACGAGTAAGAAGTGTATATGTCCAGATTGCCGAGCGCGGATAATCTGCCGATCTCGGGCGGCAAGCGACGAAGATGGCTACCATAAAGGCGTAACTGGCTCACCGCTGTTAGAAATTGCACTTCTGCGGGTAGCGTGATGACGTCTGACCATTGGCCAGCAGGCATCGTCGCCGATGGCTCGATCACACGGGTGTTCCGGCTATCATCGATCAGGGCCAGCAGCGCCAGCCATCTGGGTGCGGATGTATCCTGCGGTTCCGCGTGTAGATTTGGAACGCTTGGTGTGCCCTTCTTCCCCCGCGATGAAAGACAGGCGCAGTGGCCGCTCCGTTCGGCACGCTGCGCCGCCGCGAGCGATACGGGATCAATGCGGATCACCGGCAGCGGTTTGCCCGGTTTAGGCTCGCCGAAAATGCGCCTGATTATGGACATGCCCCCTCCCGCGCGTCGGGGCCTTTATGGCAGCTATTAAACTGCACTCAACCAAAAGCTGCCTGACCGTTCTCCACCACAAATCGCCATTCCACGACGCCCCCGCCCCGTACCTCACCCGGCACGAACGGGCACCTGCGAGGTCACGGCGCTGGAAACGCCCCGGCCATAACGCCGGCGCAGCAAGCGCCACCGCGGTCGCATTGCCCGGCGCGCGTCGATCATCGGCAGCATCGTCACCAGCAGCAGCCAGCCGGGCGCGAAACAGGCGTTCACCTCGGAGATGCTCTCGACGATCATCGCCGCGAGCAGCGCGGCGAGCAACGTCTGCGCCGACGACGCGCGCCGGCTGAACAGCACCGAGAGCGTCGCCCCGCCGGCCCACAGCAGGAACAGCACAACCGCGCCCCAGCCGAGTTCGAGCGCGAGGTTGAGATAGCCGCTCTGCACGCTGAGGTTGATCGCGCGGTGCATGCGTTTCTGCAATTCGATCGACACCTGCGATCCGCCGCCGGTGCCATAGCCGGTGCCGAGCGGGCGTTCGACCGTCAGCGGCAGCGCCTGTTCCCACATCGCCGCGCGCCCGCTCATCGTCGTGTCGCGCCCCAGCAATTCGCCCGTCACCGCCGGCTGGAGCAGCAGCACGCCGCCGAGCAGACATGCCACCGCGATCGATCCACCCCGCCACAGCGTCCGCACCGCCCGGTTGGGGATCGGCAGCAGCGCGATGCCCGCGATGATCCCGGCGGCGGCGGCGATATCGGCGGTCGCCGAATTGGCGAAGAACAACGCGGCGAGATCGACCGCCACCATCGCAAAGACGAGCGCGACCGGCAGCTTAAGGCTGGCCTGCGCGAACAAAGCGATCAACAGATTGACGACGAGGAACGGCCCGAAGCTGTTCTTGTGCGCGAACAGCCCACGCCAGCGACCGCCATGCATCCCACCCATCACCGCATGCGGATCGCCGATCACTGCGAGCGCGGCCGACAGCAGGATCAGCCCGGTGCTCACCAGCCAGACCAGCCGCAGCGCCCGCGCGAACCCAAACAGCCGATGCGCCAGCATCGCCGCGACGAGCAGCAATGTGAGGTTAGCGACCGCGAACAGCACCGTGCCGACATTGCTCGCCCACAGCACCGAGCCGAGCGCGAGCAGCCAGAACAGGCACAACGCCGCACCAAAGGACCGCAACGGATTGCCCAGCGCCGGCAGATACACGCCAACCAGCGCCAGCCCGATCAGCAGCCCGGCCTTACCGCTGAACACGCCGATCGCAGGATCGCCGCCGGCATCCGCCACCACCTGCGAATCCGCCATCGACCACGTCACGCCGGAGAAGACGAGCAGCACGAACACGAACACCGGCACGTACAGCGTCGCAATCGTGACGACCGACCGCACGCTACGGGAGCGGAGCGGAACGTTATCCACGTAGGATAACATCCGCACGGATCGATCGGGTTCGCGCAACAGCGCAGGCATCGCGGCGGAAACGAACCGCGTGTGCCGGTCGGCTACTCGGACACGAAGAAGCCAGGGCATGCGGGGATGTTGGCTATGCGATAATAGCGGGTGTTGCTATCGCTTTTTTGTTGCCCGTGCTTCACACGATTCTGCAAGGGCAGACGCGTAACGCCATACTACCCCGCTCGTCTGATATTTCGACCGAATACCGGATCAACACCATCGCGCGACGAACGGGGGGAGCGCCTTTGAAGATTGCGGTCTTCTACGAAGGGCTGAAGCCGGGCGGCGTCGAGCATATGATCGCCAACCTGTCGCACGAACTGATCGCGCGCGGCCACAGCCTGACGTTGATCCTCGCCGGCGCGCCAACCCCGCGCGATTATCCGGTCGCCCCCGGCGTGGGCGTCCATTGGCTCCGCCACCCGACCAGCAGCGCACGCGGCTCGATCGTCACGCTCGCCCGGATGCTGCGCGCGGAACGCTACGACATCGTGCTGAGCGCGATGCCGCAGTTCAACAACGCGGCGGTGATCGCGCGCATCCTGTCTGGCACCAAGGCGCGCAACGTGCTGACCGAACGCACCAATCCGCAAGCCGACTACGCGCGGCTCACCGGCTGGAAGCAAAGAGCGTGGCACACAGCGGCGATGCTCGCCTACCCACTCGCCAGCGAGATTGTCGCGGTATCCGCCGGTCTCGCGGATTCGCTCGCGCGCTTCGCCCGGCTCGATCGGAATCGTATCACGGTGATTCACAACCCGGCCTATCAAGCGCGGGACGATAGCACGGAGGTAGCGCATCCGTGGACGCGCGACGGCAAGGGTCCGGTGATCGTCGCCGCCGGCCGGCTGGTCGAGCAGAAGGATTTCGCCACCCTGCTGCGCGCGCTCGCGCTAGTCGAACGTCGAGAGGTCCGCGCGGTGATCTTCGGCGACGGCCCGCTCCGCGCCGAACTGGAAGCACTGGTCGCAGAGCTCGGCCTTACCGAGCGCGTCGCGCTGCCGGGGTTCGTGCCCGACATCACCCCGTCGATCGCCGCCGCCGGCTGCTTCGTACTGAGTTCGGCATGGGAGGGCTTCGGCAACGTGCTGATCGAGGCACTCGGCACGGGCGCCAGCATCGTCACCACCGATTGCCCCGACGGCCCGCGCGAGATCGTCGCGGACGGCGCGTTCGGCGCGCTGGTGCCGGTCGGCGACGCAGCGGCGATGGCGCACGCGATCGACGCGATGCTCCGCGCGCCCGCAGCCCCCGAACGCCAGATCGCCCGCGCGCGCGCCTTCTCGGTGGCGATCGCCTGCGACAGATACGAGGCGGTGTTCCGCCGCGCGCTCGGCGCATGAGCGACGCGCGCCGATCGGTCCGCTGGACGGCGGCAGGAAACATCCTGCGCTCGATCCTCGCCACGCTGCAATTGCTGATCGTCGCGCGGCTGCTCGGCGTCGCCGATTTCGGCCTCATCATCCTGATGATGTCGCTGCTGCAACTCGCGCAGAGCCTCTCCGACGCCGGCCTGTCGAGCGCGCTGATCCGCTTCCGCGACGTGACCGAGGACGAGACGTCGTCGCTCTACTGGCTCAACGTCATGGTCGGCTTGGGGCTCGCGCTGGCGACGGTCGCGGTGGCACCGCTGCTCGCGCACCTCTACGCCGCCCCGCGCCTCACGCCGATGTTGTGGATCGCCAGCGGCATGTTCGTCGCCAACGGCTTCACCTTGCAACTGCGCGTCCTCGCCGAGCGCGATTTGCGGTTCGATGCCGTCATCAAGGTCGAGGTCGCCGCCTCGACGATCGGCTTCCTGGTCGCGGTCGGTCTGGCCTTCGCGCACGCTGGCCCGTTCTGCGTGGTCTGGGGCCAGATCGCGACCTCGGCCAGCCTGCTCGCGCTGTCGTGGATGATGCTAGCGGGCGAATGGCGGCCACGGCTGCATTTCGCATGGCGAGACGTATCTCGGTTCGTATCCTACGGGTTCGACATGCTGCTGGTGAACATGGCGATCTCGCTCACCACGCAACTCGATCTGCTGATCGCGGGGTTCGTCTTCGCCAAACCGGTGTTCGGCAGCTTCGGCCAGCCGCGCGATCTCGCCATGAAGATCATGACCGCGATCAACCCGGTCATCCTGCGCGTCGGCCTGCCGCTGATGGCGCGCGACCAGCACGATCCGGCCCGCGTCGGCGCGCTCTATCTCCGCGTGCTGCGCATGTCCGCCTCGGTGTGTTTCCCGGTCTACGCGGCGCTCGGGCTGTTCGGCGCCGATCTGCTGCCGCTGCTGCTCGGTGAACGATGGCGCAGCGCGGGGCGGTTGCTGCCGTATATCGCAATGTGGTTCGCGCTCCGCGCCACGGTCAATCCGCTCGGCACCTACCTGTCGGCGCTTGGCAAGAGCCGTGCGGCGCTCTGGTATCAGCTCGGCTTCGCGATGCTGGTGGCGGGCGCGGCCTGGGGTAGCGCGATGGCCGGGCCGGTCGCGTTGTCACTGGCGATGGCGGCGGTGTATTTCCTGTTCATGGAGATCGCCTGGCTAACCGTACTGCGCCCGCTCTCCGCCGTGCGATTCCTCGACTATCACCGCCAGATCGTCGCGCCGGCCCTGCCCGTCATCGCGGCGCTCGGCCTGTTCTGGCTGGCCCGGACGCTGCTCGGCAGCGCCGCGCTGGCGCTGGTGCCGGGGGCTGCCGCGTTCCTGCTGCTGAGCCTCGCACTCAACCGCCGGGGCGTTGACGAGATCATGGGTTTGCTGGGTCGCCCAAGGCGGATGCGGCCCGCATGAGGCCCGTCCCACGACGATTTGCGCTTGACGATCCGCCGCGTGCCGGGGATCAGTCGAGCCGAGTTCCCACGAGATCGGCGCCTTCATGAACGGCCAGTCCCTTACCCCGGATCACGCGCTGTCCCGCGCCTGGTCGGCACCGCTCGCGCAGAGCCAGCGCATGCTCGCCTCGGCCCGATCGAGCCCGTCGGTTTTCTACTGGGTCTACGTCCTCCTCATCATCGCCAATATCGCCTCGCCCAAGGCTGGCATCGAAGTCTACGGCTACCCGCTGACCTTCGGCTACATGCTGCTCGTGGTGATCGCGCCGATCGGGTTGATCGGCCTCGCCCGTCGCCCGACGCTGTCGTCGGCGGCGATTGGCAATTTCATCGCCTATCTCGCCGTCGGGTTCATCGGGGTCTATAAAACAATCCTGTACGGCACCGCCGCGTCATCAGTCTTGCTCAATATCGCGCTGTTCATCGCATTGCCGGCGATCATGCTGATCGCGCTGTGTGCGCATCTCGAATATCTCACCGAAAAGCAGATCGGCACTGTGCTGCGCTGGAGCATGCGGTTCGTGATCGTGTGGGGCCTGATGAATTTCGTGATCTTCCTCCTGACCAAGCACATCATCGAAATCCGCTACATCACGATCAACGCCGGCGAAGTTTCGAGCGTGTTCAACAAGAACAACCGGCGTGGCACGCTGATGAAGCTCATCAGCACCTATAACAACGGCAACATTTTCGGCGCCTGCATGATCACGCTCGCGCCGGTCTATATCTACTTCGAGAAATCGCGCGCCTGGGTGGTCGCCTTCCTGATTTCCGTGGTGCTCAGTCTCAGCCGGTCGACCTGGTTCGGCCTCATCATGGTGTCCGTGTTCATGGCTTTGTCGGGCCAGCTCCGGCTGTCGCGGATTTCGTTCTGGATCGCCGCGCTCGCCGCGCTCGCGCTGGCGATCGTGATGATGGCGACGCTCGGCTGGTCGGGCGATTCGCTGCTCGACACCAATCTCGGCGGCCGTACCGAGCAATGGACCAATCTGACCCTGTCGCCCTTCGGCGAGAACACCTTCCGCATCGCCGAAATCCTTTACGCTGGTTTGCTGCGAAGCTTCGGCGTGATCGGCTTCCTGATCGCGCTCGTCGCCTTGCTGTATCCGATTGGCTATGCGCTTGGCCGTGCATCGCAGCTTTCAACGCTGCGGCGCGCGGCGGCGGCGGGCTGCGCCGGATATCTGTTGGTCTCCTTCTTCGACGCCGCTTTCATCTACCCGCCGACCATCGTGATCTACCTGTTCGTCAGCACCCTCGTGTACCGGCGCGGCTTTCGCCTGCCCTCGGGCGATCCGCTGCGCGGCGCACCGGCGCGCTGATCGTAAGATCGCCCCGCAGCCGGTGCTTGACGCGACATCGCCAAACGGAGAGAGTGACACTATAACAGCGTCGTCATGATGGTTCACGCGTGTTGAAATGCGTGATCGGCGTGACGAGGAAAAGGGAAGAGGAAAGCCACTCAGGGTCAAACGGGCCGTTTCATATCCTTTCTGAAACGGCTATCGCGCGGATACCCTGCCCTGCCCGTTCCTGTATTGTCATGAGAGTAGCGCAAATTCGAGTTTCACCCAGAATTGCGTTGGTTGGGGGGCTACCAACCGTATGCGCTACCCGCGCGGAAATGGCTGAAGCCATGGCGCAGGACACCGCTATGGCGCGGGCGGGTGACCTTGCCGTGCCGCGCGTGATCGTATCCTCGAACGGGTTCGTGATCGCGCTCTATCACCGCAGCGCCGCGTTCCGGGCGACGATGGACGCGGTCGATGTCATCGATGCGGACGGCATGCCGCTGGTTTTGTTCACGCGCGCTTTCTGGAAACACCCGCTGCCCGAGCGGCTCGCCACCACCGATTTCATTCATGACGCCGCCGCCAAGGCGGTCGAGACGGGCGTGAAGTTCTACTTCCTCGGCGCCCGCCCCGGCATCGCCGCCGCCGCCGCCGAATCGCTGTGCGCCGAATATCCAGGCCTTCAGATCGTCGGCGCGCGCGACGGCTATTTCAGCGAAGCCGAGGAAGACGCGATCTGCGACGATATCCGGGCCTCCGGCGCGGAGGTGCTGTGGGTCGGCATGGGCACGCCGCGTCAGGAGAGCTTCGCGATCCGCCGCCGCGCGCAACTGCACGGTCTCGCCTGGATACGCACCTGCGGCGGGCTGTTCGATCATGTCGGCGCGCATGTGCCGCGTGCGCCGATGTGGATGCAGAATGTCGGCCTCGAATGGCTGCACCGCACGATGATCGAGCCACGCCGGCTCGCACCGCGCTATCTCTCGACCAACTTCTCGGCGCTATACCATCTGATCGTGAAGTCGCGCGAGCGACCGTAACGCCACAGCCGTCATGCCAGCGCAAGCTGGCATCTCCCGGTAAAGTTACGCGCGCTTCGCCGCACGGAACGGACGATGACCCTATAGCGCCGCCAGATCGATCGGCTGATGGCGATCGAGCGTCTCGCTCGCGTCCGGCATCGGATATTTCAGCCCGGTCGCGCAGTTGAACAGCACCGCGCTTTCCTCCTCATCGACCAGCCCGAGCCGCAACGCCTCGCGATACGCCGCCAGCGTCGCGCCGCCCTCGGGGCAGAGCAACAGCCCGTCGCGGCGCGCGCAATCGTCCACCGCGCGCAGGATCGCAGGATCGCCAACCGCCATCGCCACGCCCCCGCTTTCGCGCACCGCGCGCAGGATCAGGAAATCGCCGACCGCGCGCGGCACGCGGATGCCCGCCGCCACGGTCGAGGCATCCTCCCAGCGCTCGGCGTGCTCCTCGCCCGCCTCGAACGCGCGCACGATCGGCGCGCAGCCGCTCGCCTGCACTGCGAACATCTTCGGACGTTTCGAACCGATCCAGCCGAGCGCTTCCATCTCGGCGAACGCCTTCCACATGCCGATCAGGCCGGTGCCGCCGCCGGTCGGGTAGAAGATCGCGTCCGGCAGCGTCCAGCGCAGTTGCGCCGCAAGCTCCAGCCCCATCGTCTTCTTGCCCTCGATCCGATACGGCTCCTTGAGCGTCGAGAAATCGAACCACAGCCCCTCGGCCGCGCCCTTGGCGACGATCGCCCCGCAATCATCGATCAGCCCGTTGACGCGGTAGACGCGGCCCCCTTGCGCGGCGATCTCGCGCACGTTGATCTCGGGTGTATCGTCCGGGCACAGCACGATCGTCTCGATCCCGCAGCGCGTCGCATAGGCCGCGAGCGCCGCGCCGGCATTGCCGTTGGTCGGCATCGCGATCTTGGTCACGCCAAGCGCCTTGGCCATCGACACCGCCATGACCAGCCCACGCGCCTTGAACGATCCGGTCGGCAACCGCCCCTCGTCCTTGACCAGCACGTTCGGCCCGCCCGATCTGGCGACCGGCACCAGCGGCGTCTCGATCTCGCCGAGGCTCACGATATCGCGGGCATGCCGCACCGGCAGCAACTCGCGCCAGCGCCACAAATCAGTCGGTCGCGCCTCGATCATCGCGCGTGGCACGGCGGCACGGACGGCGTCGAGATCATAGCGCACCAGCAACGGCTTGCCGACGCGCGACAGGTTGTGAAGCTGGTCGGCGGGGTAGCTCTCGCCGGTCATCGAACATTCGAGATGCGTTACGAAGGTCGGCCGCTCGGCAGTGAGGTTGGGGTTCGGATTCACCATTTGCCGCCGGCCTCCTCGATCGCCTTCAGCAGCGCACGCTTGCTGGCGGTGCGGCGCAGGCCGGAGTTGCGGGGCAGGACGGGACGACCGGCCGCTTCGTAGCGCCGGGCCATCTCAGTCGCGAAGTCGTCAAAGGGAATCCCCTTCGAGGTCTTCGATGGAAAAATCACCGGCGGTCTCCTCGACAATCCTGCGTGCTAGGTAAGCGCGATCCATATCGCTGTGAAGCGCGTACAAGGCCCGAGCCTGTCCAAGCATGTCGGGCGCGGTTCCGGATGCGAACTGCCCCATGCGATCGGCAATCATATCCTCCAGCGATATGATAGAGGCACTACCATCTTGCCCGAGGTCGATCATTTCGACGCGCTGGCGATCCGCCATACCGTCGAGCAAGGTGGAAGACACGACTTCAAATCCGAGGCGGAACTCCGGATGAATCCAGCCCCGCGTTGCGACGCCGGGGCCGCTCGGACGAACGAAGCCGTGATCTTGCAGTACCGCTTCGAACGCCGATTGCCGCGCAGTCACGATATCGAAATCGCCGGTCGAGATCGCGCCCGTGGAGTACAACTCCACCGCACCGCCGCCGACCAAAACCGGCGCCTCATAGCCTTGCGCGGACAATGCCCTGCTTACGCGCGCAAACATCCGCAGGGCGCTTTCAAAGTCGGCGCGGTACGGGCGCGGCATGGTCAGACGCTCAACGTCATGAGCGTGCTACAATCCAAAATACGGCAGCGACCACGGTCGCGAGCAGCAACCCGACCCAGAGGGTCACCGCCGGGCGCCACTCATCTCCTCGCGGAATCGAAACGGAAAAATACTCGAGCAAAACCGAAAGGATTTGCTCGACCATCCCTCACCCCGCCTTCGCCACCGCCACCAGCGCCGGCCGCAGCAGCCGATCCTTGATGACATAGCCCGCCTGCATCTCCTGCACGACGGTGCCCGGCTCCTGGTCACTCGGCATTTCCAGCATCGCCTGGTGGAAATTGGGGTCGAGCTTCTCGCCGAGCGCGACGATCTTCTTGACGCCGTGACGCTGGAACACCGCTTCCAGCTCGCGGCCGGTCGCCTCAAGCCCCGTCACCAGCGCCTTGAACTTGTCGTCCGCGCGCAGTTCAGCCGGAATCGCGCTCAGTCCGCGTTCGAGGTTGTCGGCCACCGAGAGCAAATCGCGCGCGAACGACGTCGCGGCATAGGCACGCGCGTCGGCGGCTTCCTTCTCGGCGCGGCGGCGGACGTTCTGCGCTTCCGCATGCGCGTAGAGCACCGCCTTCTTCGCCTCGGCGAGTTCGGTCTCGAGCGCGCTCGTGCGATCCGCCTCGGCCACTTCCGGCGCCGCCTCGGCGGTCTCTTCACGAAGGTCGCCCTGGAGATTTGGGGTATCGATCTTTTCGTCTTCGGTCATCATCATACAGTCCCGGTTTTCTAACCCATCAGCCGCGCCAGCGTCGCGGCGGTAAAATCGACCATTGGCACAACGCGCGCATAGTTCAACCGAGTCGGGCCGATCACGCCCACGACCCCGACGACGCGCCCGTCAAGCCCACGAAACGGCTTGGCGATCACTGACGATCCCGACAGCGAGAACAATTTGTTCTCAGCGCCAATGAAGATCCGCGTCGCATCGCCCGCACTCGCGCTGTCGAGCAGCCGGGCGATCTCCTGCTTGCCTTCGAGATCGTCGAGCAGATCACTGATCCGGTCGAGATCGGCGGCGGCGGCGGCATCGATCAGCCGGCCCTGCCCGCGCACGATCAGCACCGGGCGGCGGTCACTGTCCTCGCTCCACACCGCAAGCCCCTGCTCGATCAGCGCACGCGCGGCGCTGTCGACCAGCGCGCGCTCCTCCGCCATCTCGCGCTCGATCCGCTGGCGCGCCTCGGCAAGCGTCAGCCCGCCGAGCGTCGCGGTCATGTAATTGCCCGCCTCGATCAGCGCCGGCACGCTCACCCCCGGGGGCAGATCGACGACGCGGTTCTCGACCGATCCGTCGCTGCCGACCAGCACGGCAAGCGCCCGAGAACCATAAGCGTCGGCGGAGAGCGGCACGAAACTCATCTGCCGCAGCACGAATTCGCGCTTGGGCACCATCACCAGCCCAGCGCACGCCGACAGGCCGGAGAGCGCGGCGGTGGTCGCCGCCAGCGCCTCCTCGACCGGCCCGGCCTGCTGGACGCGCGATTCGATCGCGGCGCGCTCCTCGATCGAGGGCTCCAGCGCGTGCATCATTCCGTCGACGAACAGCCGCAACCCAATCTCGGTCGGCATCCGCCCCGCGCTGGTGTGCGGCGCCGCCAGCAAACCGAGCTCCTCGAGATCCTGCATCACGTTGCGGATCGACGCCGGCGACAGGTTCAGCCCGGACAGATGCGCGATCGTGCGCGAGCCGATCGGCGCGCCGGTGCTCAGATAGCTTTCCACCACGACGCGAAACACGTCGCGGGCGCGATCGTTCAGGTCGGTGACGGGTGGCGCGTGCATGGCGCCTATATGGGCTGGCGTGCGCCCAAGTGAAAGACTAGTCACCCCGCGACGCTTATCACGAAGGAAATCCCCATGCGCCCATCCGGCCGCACCCCCGATCAAATGCGCGAGATCACCATCACACCGCGCTTCACCAAGCATGCGGAAGGATCGGTGCTGATCGGCTTCGGCGAGACCAAGGTGCTCGTCACCGCCTCGGTCGAGGAGAAGGTGCCGCCGTTCCTGCGCGGCAAGGGCGAAGGCTGGGTGACGGCGGAATACGGCATGCTGCCCCGCGCCACGCACACGCGCGGCAACCGCGAGGCGGCCAAGGGCAAGCAATCGGGCCGCACGCAGGAAATCCAGCGGCTGATCGGCCGATCCTTGCGCGCCGTCACCGATCTCAAGCTGCTCGGCGAGCGCCAGATCGTGCTCGATTGCGACGTCATCCAGGCCGACGGCGGCACCCGCACCGCCTCGATCTCGGGCGCGTGGGTGGCGCTGCGGCTCGCGATCGACGGGCTGATGGCGCAGGGCAAGCTCAGCGCCGATCCGCTGACTCAGAAGGTCGCGGCGATTTCGTGCGGCATCTACAAGGGCACGCCGGTGCTCGATCTCGATTACGACGAGGATTCGAACGCAGACGCCGACGCCAATTTCGTGCTGCTCGAAAACGGCAACATCGCCGAGGCGCAGGCCACCGCCGAGGGCGCGACGTATGACGAGGAGGCGTTGCTCCGCCTGCTCCGCCTCGCCCGCATCGGCTGCACCGACATCTTCGCCGCGCAGGCTAAGGCTGTGGCGAAATGAGCGCGCCGGCGGAGGATGGGGTGGTGCCGCAGGCGATCCGCAAGCTCACCCCCGGCAAGCTCGTCATCGCCAGCCATAACGAGGGCAAGGTGCGCGAAATCCGCGCTTTGCTCGCGCCGTATGGCGTCGAGGCGATCTCGGCCAAGGAACTCGACCTGCCCGAGCCCGAGGAGACCGGCACCACCTTCGTCGCCAATGCCGAACTGAAGGCGCTCGTCGCCGCCGATCTGTCGGGCCTGCCCGCGCTCGCCGACGATAGCGGGCTGTGCGTCGATGCGCTGAACGGCGACCCCGGCGTCTACACCGCCAATTGGGCCGAAACCCCGACCGGGCGCGACTGGGGGCTGGCGATGCAGAAGGTCGAGGACGCGCTCGCGACGAAGGGGCCGGACGCCTCGCGCGACGCGCACTTCGTCTGCACGCTCGCGCTGGCCTGGCCCGACGGCCACGTCCAATGGTTCGAAGGCCGCGCCGAGGGCCATCTGACCTGGCCGCCGCGCGGGGTGGCCGGGTTCGGCTACGATCCGGTGTTCGTGCCGTTCGGGCACGAGCAGACCTTCGCGGAACTCCCGGCGGAGGAAAAAGCCGCGATCAGCCACCGCACGGCGGCGTTCAAGGCGCTGGTGACGGCGGTGTTCTGAGACGGGGCGTATCCGCAGCTCCCGCCCATAAGCAGTCATTTACTCTCGTCGTGGTAAAGCAAGCCGGATGAGAAGTCGCTATATTCCGATGCTGTCTACCCTGCTCGCTGCCGCAGCTCTCGGCTTGATCTTTGGAGCGGCAACATCGCCTCTTGGACGATCAGCGCTCTCCGGCAAAACAAATCAACTCGCCATTCTTATTGGTTGGGAACGCCACCGCGAACCACAAGCCGGTGACGTCTGGGGCGGCTGCAACGACGCCCGCTCTTCCGGCACGTTCCCGATTTATCGTGGGGAACCGGGCTATCGTGAGGACATGGACGGTGACGGTGACGGTATCGCTTGCGAACCATACTGATCTCGCGGGCCTGCCGCACCTTGAGACATCCGTGCTATTCTGTCGCCGTCCTAAGCCTACCATCGAGAGAAGGGTGCCGGTCCGCTGCCGCCCCATTGCAGCCATCAAGCGCGACGAGGAATGAGATCGAAGCAAATCAGCGATGAGGCTTCCGCAACGAAGGTACATCGCGGCCGGAGGACTTCGCCCAGAGCCGGTAAAGCGCGTCCAGAACCACCTGCAACCTGCCGCTCACAGTATCATACCGTCCATGCGAACAGGATCGCTGTGGCCGAAGCCAGCAAAGCGAGGACCGTGGGATAGAATGTCAGGGCGAACCCGAACGCGCGGCCCTTGGCACCACGCTTATAGCCCGCCCAAAACAGGAGGCGCCCGATCGCAAAAAGGCAGACCAGTGCCACAATAAGAGCGCTGGACCGCGGAAAGGTTGCGGCCACGATCAGATGGGCGACGATAGCCAAGCCGACTTGCTCGAACGTGTTTTGCAGGATCGCTCCGGCAATCCGAACCTTGCCAGACCCCGCTTCGGCGCTGCTGCCGGCGATATCACGTTCGGAGAAAAATCGCAGCCGGGCAACATTGGCTATCGCTGCCGCCAGCCATACAATCACGAACAGATCAGCTCGAATAGCGAACCGTAGACGAGCAACGAAGGTTTCCGCTGTCGCATTCGTCATCGCCACAATGCCTAGAACCAAAATCGCGATGGCGAGTGCGCTGGCCATCGCCAACGCTACACCCCTTTGCTCTTGCTTGAAGTCACCCACCTCCGTCATCTGCGCTTTCCTCACGGCCGTCACATGGTGAACGAATGGCAACTGGTTAACACTAGAATGCAAAGCTGTCCGACGGCAATCCACCCGTTTTCGCCGTTCTCGACCCCTTCGCGATCGGATGCGGAATCGTTGGCGTTGCGTTGCTCGCGCAGGCAGTCTTCCATTTCCGCTAAGGCCCGATAGCGGTCATACTGCCGATGTCCTATGGCGCGGAAATGCGAACGATTGAACTTCATGTTTCCGAGCATGATTACACCCTCATCTTAGGGGCGTTGCGGGAAAGCGTCGCTGTAATCGAGGCTTGGGAACTCCGAACTCGGGTGGGCGGAACGTCAGACGAGATTGCGGCCCTGAGCCTCAAGATACGAGACCAAGGAAACGCGCAGGGCGCTGAGGAGTAGGTCTGCTCGCCACCAATTTTCCCCGTTCCCGCGCCATTGATCGACACGACTCGCCTGAAAGCCAACCGGCAGGAGCCGCCCCAAAAGCGGACTCAAAGCGCCGGATCTGCGGTCTGAAATGTTCGGACGTGTGGAACCGCAAGATCGGTCGAGCGCGCGACGAACGAACGCTCCATACCGGGCTCACCACAGCGGATGAGGACGATGACGGCTGCGCTCGATCACTATCATGCCCGGATGCAAAGGGTGCTGGATCATATCGACCGGCATCTGGACGGCGATCTGGACCTGAACGCGGTGAGCGGCGTAGCGGCTTTTTCCAAATTCCATTTCCACCGGCAGTTCAAGGCGACCTTCGGCGTGTCCCTGCATCGCTACGTCCAGCTGGCCCGTCTCAGACAGGCTTCGAAGCGGCTGGCGGATGGCGAGGGCCAGAGTGTCACCGACATCGCTCTGGACGCCGGCTACGAGACGCCCGACGCCTTCGCCCGTGCCTTTCGCCAGAGGTTCCAGCAGTCGCCGTCGAGTTTCAGGAAATCTCCCGACTGGGATCCGTGGCTCAGGGCCTTCGGGCCGTTCAATTTAGCCAGGAGTAAGATCATGCCTACGACCTTCACACCCGATCAGGTGACCATCCGCCAAGTGGCGCCGACGCGCGTGGCCATCTTCGCGCATCGGGGCGATCCCGAGACACTCGACGTCACCATCCAGAAATTCATCGCCTGGCGCAAAGCCGCCGGGATGTCGCCCAAGACCAATTCGACCTTCAATATTTGGCATACTGAGCGGCGGCCAGCGAACCCCGCCGACTATCGCATGGAGCTCTGCGTTGGCGTCGATGCGAACCAATTTATCGATCCCGCCGGCGAGAATGTCAGGGAAGGCGAGATCCCGGGTGGACGATGCGCTGTGCTGAGGGTGACCAGCGACACCCACAATCTGGAGCCCGCCGCGATGTACCTATACCGCGACTGGCTGCCCGCCAGCGGCGAGGAGATGCGGGACTTTCCGATCTACTGCCAACGCTTTTTCCTGGCGGAGCTGGAGCAGAGTACGGCGGCGGAACTGCATCTGCCGCTGAAGTGACGAACGTCTGGTCTAGGAAGGTCCGCTTCCCACCAGATCGCGGCTTTCACGACCGGCAAGGCGGATGGACGGCTCCCGCCCCAATGTCTGTCGTTCCGCTCGCTCTAAAGCTTGCCTTAACGCCAGCAGCGGTTCAGTTTCGGGTATGGCCTATTCCGATCGACCGAACCGAAACTGGGGTCTCGCGGCGGAGGTGATGCTCGCAGTTCCTATCGCGCTAGTCTGGATGCTGATCGAACTCGTCGGCGGCGGCTTGGCATGCGAAGGGGTTAAAGGAGCTTGCGGAACAAATTTCCTCGATTTGCTCGCGGGGCTTGCGGCCATCGGGGGTGCGTCTGCCGCGCTAGCTTGGGCCATCAACTGAGTGGTGCGGGCGGTTGGTGGGGGCCAGTAGGCACGTCTAAAAGCGCCCCAATTGCGTACATCATCGCAACGCGTATGCTGCCCTTATGAAGTTTATCTCAACGATTGCTGCGGGCGTGGCTGGTCTCCTTGCGCTTCAAGGGTCGGCCGCCGCCCATGCTCAGCCTCAACTGCCGCCACCTGCTATCTATGATCCACAAGCCGGACCATTTATTGTCCAGCTGAACGATCAGGGGCGGGTCGGCGACGAGCAGCGCGGGGTGATTGCGAATGCCCTAAAGCTTTGGTCTGGGCCAGCTCTCCAGGCCTTTGTGATCTGCTTTCGCTCTCAACACGAGCCAGTTGATTGGACCGTAGCGCATGGGGCGCTGGAGGCAGTTTCCGGCCAATTGAAAGCGCAAGGTGCTGCGGTGGTGGTGATGCCTTCAGGCGGTCTCTGCGATCCCTGGTTGCCACGGCCAGCCTGGAAAGGTGCGCATGTAGAGATCATGGGGCTCGTTCGTACCTGACAGGCTCGACGTCCGCTCCCCACCACATTGCACCCTCCGCCCACCTTTCGCAACGCCCCACCCATCCCCATCTCCCGCCACCCGCTCACGCAATTTTGCCACCTAGAGGGTGCGGATGTCACAGGCAGCCGCTAAGGGAGCGTCATGACCGAGATCAAAGTCGCTGCGCTGCAGCTCGCCTTCAGCAACGATATTGATGCCAATATCGCCCATGTCTCAGAGCTCGTCCGCGAGGCGGCCAGCAAGGGCGCGCAGGTGATCCTGCCGCCCGAACTGTTCGAGGGCGAATATTTCTGCCGGGTCGAGGACGAGGGGCTGTTTGCCACCGCCAAGCCCACTGCCGAGCACAAGGCGGTGCTGGCGATGCAGGCGCTCGCCAAGGAACTCGGCGTCTATATCCCGACCAGCTTCTTCGAGGCGGACGGCCCGCACCATTACAATTCGCTGGCGATGATCGGCCCCGACGGCGGCGTGATGGGCGTTTACCGCAAGAGCCACATTCCTGATGGCCCCGGCTATGAGGAAAAATTCTACTTCCGCCCCGGCAACACCGGCTTCAAGGTCTGGCCGGGACCGCAGGCGACGCTGGGCGTCGGGGTGTGCTGGGATCAATGGTATCCCGAGACAGCGCGGGCGATGATGCTGATGGGCGCCGAAATCCTGTTCTACCCGACCGCGATCGGCAGCGAGCCGCACGATGCCGATCTCGACACGTCACGGCTGTGGCGGCGCGCGATGGTCGGCCATGCCGTGTCGAACGTGGTGCCGGTGGTGGCGGCGAATCGAATCGGCACCGAACACGGCCAGAGCTTCTACGGGCACAGCTTCATCTGCGATGAACGCGGCGATCTGGTCGCGGAATTCGGCGCTGGCGAGACCGGCGTGCTGACCGCAACCTTCGATCTCGATCGCGTCAAGCGCCACCGCGCCGCCTTCGGCTTCTTCCGCGATCGGCGGCCCGACCTGTACGGGCGACTCGCGCAGGACGTGTGAGCGGTATCATTTCGCTTTTTTGTGCGGAGTTCCTCGGTTCGTCTCCCAGCGAGACCGCATCGTCGTATTCCTGCAAGCGCAATTGCAAATTTTGCACTTGCGAGCAGTCGTGTTGCGGCGCACAAAGAGTGTGCCTTTCAGGCATCCTCTCCTAAAACTTTTCAGGCCGGTCTCGTACCGGCCTTTTTTTTTGGTTTCGACTCGGCTAGGCACCTGCGTGTCGTAGCCGCCGTCTCGAACATAAGAACGCCCTGGGGAGGACGCCGCCGGTAAGACCGGCACCGGCGATTACGATACGCGGGGGATCGAGCGAGGCGCTCTCCTCCGCGTTGGTTTCAGAGATCCGCTTTACGGTAAGCGCGGCGGCTCGAACCCGACGCCGTTAGACGCGCGGGATCGGCCCACATCTTTCAGGCCGCACGAAGCTCCAGCGCCCGCGCGAACACCGCTTCGAACATCTCCGCGGTCAGCAAGCCGGTGTTCTGGTTGTAGCGCGAGCAGTGATGGCTATCGATCAGCACGCGCCCGTCGGGCATGCGGTGTTCGGCGAGATGCGCGAACCGGGCTTTGGGAAGCCGCCCGCCAAGCACCTTTACCGCCGATTGATGCGCTCGCTCGCCGAGCGCGACGAACACGCGCGCGCGTGGCAAGGCCGCGACCTGATCGTCGAGGAACGCGCGGCAGGTGCGGATTTCCTCAGGGGTCGGCTTGTTCTCGGGCGGCAGGCATTTGACCGCATTGAGGATGATCGCGCCGTCCAGCCGAAGCGAATCGTCGGGCTTGGCCTCGTACACGCCCGACGCGAGACCGAATTTGGCGAGCGTCGCGAACAGCAGGTCGCCGGCATAGTCGCCGGTGAACGGCCGCCCGGTGCGATTCGCGCCGTGCTTGCCGGGCGCGAGGCCGATGATACCGAGCCAGGCGTCGGGATCGCCGAACGCTGGCACCGGCGCGTTCCACCATTTCGGATATTCGACCCGCAGCGCATCGCGCACCGCGACGAAGCGCGGGCAGCGCGGGCAATCGTGCGGCGGCTCGGTATCGGGCAGCGGGCTCGTCGGGACGAACGCCTCCGGCGCGGGATCGGGCAGGTCGGGGACGGGCGGGTTGGGGCTTGGGGACAGCATCACGCTGGCGTAGGCGGGTGCCGCCATGCCGACAAGCTATGCCCTCGCGCTCGGATCGAACCGCCGTGGCCGGCACGGCGCCCCCGCCGCCGAGCTGCGCGCCGCGATCACGGCGCTGGGCCGGCTCGGACAGGTGCGCGCGGTCGCGCCGGTGTTCGATACCGCGCCGCTCGGGCCGTCGTCGCGGCGCTTCGCCAACAGCGCGGTGCTGCTGGAGACCACGCTCGATCCGCCCGCGCTGCTCGCCGCACTCAAGGCGATCGAGCGCGGCTTCGGGCGGCGGCGCGGGCGGCGCTGGGGGGCGCGCGTGATCGATCTCGACATCATCCTGTGGAGCGGCGGACGCGTGTGCCTGCCCCACCTTCTCATCCCCCATCCCGCCTTCCGCGCGCGCGGCTTCGTGCTCGATCCGCTCGCGCAGATCGCCCCGCTCTGGCGCGATCCGCAGTCGGGGCGTAGTATCCGCCAACTCGCCGCGCGGGCACGCATGGTTGACCGCCGGGCCAAGCGCCCCTAACGGGCGTCGTTCGGTTGGGGGCTCGTAGCTCAGTCGGTAGAGCAACGGACTTTTAATCTGTAGGTCCCGGGTTCGAATCCCGGCGAGCCCACCACCGCACCCCGCCCCGGCATCGGTTCAGCAATCCGCAAGGATCGAACCGGCAACGGGGTCTCGATCAGAATCGTGCCCGGGAGGCTTGACGATTCTGTGACATTACATCGTATCATGGTCGTCACAGCCGGAGCCTCCCCATCCATGCCCGTTCGTATTCTGCTGCTGTGCGGTGCCGCTCTGCTCGCCACGCCCGCCTTCGCCGCCGACGACCAGCAAGCCGACCAGCCCAAGGACATCGTCGTGACGGGCCGGCTCGACGCCGCGCGCGCGTCGATCCAGCCGAGCCTCGGCGCGACCACCTATTCGATCTCGAACGCGACGATTCAGGCGCTGCCCGGCGGCGACAACCAGCAGCTCAACCAGATCCTGCTTCAGCTCCCCGGCGTCTCGCAGGATGGCGCCGGCCAGCTCCACGTCCGCGACGACCACGCCAATCTGCAATATCGCATCAACGGCACGATCCTGCCCGAAGGCATCGCCGTGTTCGGCCAGACGCTCAGCCCCCGCCTCGTCGATCGCTTCGACCTGCGCACCGGCGCCTTGCCCGCGCAATATGGCCTGCGCACCGCCGGCATCATCGATATCACCACCAAGAGCGGCTTCGAGAATGGCGGTGAGGTCTCGCTCTACGGCGGCAGCCGCGGCACGATCGAGCCGAGCGTCGAATATGGCGGCAAGACCGGCAGCACCAATTACTTCGTCACCGGCAGCTATCGCCATAATGATCTCGGCATCGAATCGGTCGATGGCAGCACGGATGCGCTGCACGACACCACCAACCAGTATCAGGGCTTCGTCTATCTCGATCACACGATCGACGAGGGCAACCGCGTCTCGCTGATCGGCGGCTATTCGGACCAGCGCTTCCAGATCCCCAACCCGCGCGGGCTGCACCCCGATGGCACCTACACCGTCGGCGGCGTCACCGATGTCCTCAGCGACGATCTCGACGAGCGCCAGCACGAACAGACCGCATTCGGCATCCTCAGCCTGCTCCACGATGCCGGGCCGGTGACGCTGCAAGGCTCGCTGTTCGCGCGCTATTCGTCGCTGCAATATACCCCCGACGTGCTCGGCGAGCTGCTGTTCAACGGCATCGCGCAAGCCGCGAAGAAGCAGGATTTCACCACCGGCGTCCAGGTCGAGGGCGTGTACCGCCTGAGCGGCGCGCATACGCTGCGCGGCGGCTTCGTCGTCACGCGCGACCACGGCACCAGCCGCACCACCACGCAGGTCTTCCCGGTCGATGCCGATGGCGCCCAGACCGGCCAGCCGATCGCGATTGCCGACAATGGCTCGGCGACCGAGATGACCTACAGCGTGTACCTGCAGGACGAATGGCAGCCGATCGACCATATCACGGCCAATTTCGGCGGGCGGTTCGACCATTACGACGGGTATCGCAGCGAGCAGCAGTTCAGCCCCCGCGTCAACGCGGTGTGGTCACCGCCGGGCGGGTTCACCATCCACGCCGGCTATGCACGCTATTTCTCGCCCGCACCGTTCGCCAACGTCGCCACCACCACGATCGCCAAGTTCGTCGGCACCAGCGGCGCGGCCCCCGGCACGTCCGGCGACGTACCCTTTGCCGAGCGGCAGGATTATTTCGACATCGGCGCCGAACAGAAGATCGGACCCGTAACGATCGGCCTCGACGCCTATCACCGCCGCTCGCGCAATCTGCTCGACGAAGGGCAGTTCGGCGCGCCGATCATCCTGACGCCGTTCAACTACGCACGCGGGCGGATCGACGGGATCGAGGGCAATATCAGCTACACCCACCACGGCTGGCTGGTCTACGCCAACCTCGCGCATGCCGAGGCCAAGGGCACCGACATCAGCAGCGGCCAGTTCAACTTCGATCCGGCCGATCTCGCCACGATCAGCCGGCAGTACATTTATCTCGACCACGACCAGACCTGGACCGGGTCGGCCGGCGCCTCCTACCGCTTCGACGAGGGGTTCCTGCGCGACAGCAAGCTCGCGTCGAGCATGATCTACGGATCGGGGCTGCGCCGCGACGGCGCGGTGCCCAACGGCGGCAAGCTGCCCGGCTATGCGGTGTTCAACATCAGCGCGAGCCATAAGTTCGCCGGGCCTGGCATCGAGGTCCGCGCCGACGTGTTCAACCTGTTCGACCATGTCTATGAGATCCGCGACGGTTCGGGGGTCGGCGTCGGCGCGCCGCAATATGGCCAGCGGCGCAGCTTCTTCTTCGGGATCAGCAAGAGCATCTGAGCGACCCCACCCACCTCCGTTCGTCCCGAGCGAAGTCGAGGGATCAGCCCGGAGCGCAGGTGCCTCGACTTCGCTTGTGTGTTGGAAATGTGCATACTGGCGATTGCCGGGACGGGGTGGCCACCCCGTCCCGGCGGCGGATGTGAGGCCGTTCGACTTCGCGATCTTGCAAGATCGTTGCTGAGCAGG
>NZ_SGIS01000048.1 GCF_004208535.1 Sphingomonas populi | reverse complement strand
CAATTTGCTCCAGCACGACACCCGAAAACTCTCCATCCGCAGAAAATTTAAACACGCCGGATGGCACGACGACTATCTCTCTTCTCTCCTCGCTCAAATGCGATAGCCCTGCCCTGGAAGGGAGGGGTCGGGGGTGGGTGGGTTTGGGGCGGCCGATCCGTTCCCTCGAGAGCAACCCACCCCCGCCCCTCCCTTCCAGGGAGGGGAGAACGTCGCGAACGGCACATTCCGCATCACCTTTGCCTTTGCCGGCAACACCGCCTAATGGCCCCCGATGCTGGCGGGCCTGATTTTTGCGACGGAAGATGCCGAGGATCGTGCGGGAACGCTGGCGGAGACGCTGCCGTTCGGCGGACTCACACTCATCGAATTCCAGGCGCGGCTGCTGATTGCAGCCGGCGCGACCCAGATCGTGCTGGCGGTGGCGCGGATGACGCCGGGGCTGCTCGGCGCGATCAGCCGGATCGGGCGGCGCGGCGTCACCGTCGATGCGGTCCGCACCGCGACCGAAGCGGTGGAGAAGCTCCACCCGCTCGCGCGCGTGGCGGTGGTGGCGGACGGCGTCGTCACGACCGGCGATACGGTCGCGCTGCTCGCCGCCGAACGCGGCGACACATTGCTCGTCACCGATGACGGCGACGATCGGTTCGAGCGGATCGGCGTGTCGACCGCCTGGGCCGGGCTCGCGCTGATCGAGGTCGCGCGGATCAAGGACGTCGCGGCGATGCCGCACGATTATGATTTCCAGTCGACCCTGCTGCGCATCGTCGCGCAATCGGGCGCGCGCCAGATCCGCCTGCCCAAGAGCGCCGAGCCGACTCACGGCATCGAACGCGATTCGCAGGCGCTTGCGCGCTGGGGCAATGCCATCGTCGCGACGCTGATGGCGCAGCCCGAGCGCTGGGCGGATCGCTACGCCACCGCCCTGCCCTCGCGGCTGCTGTTGCCGCCGCTGCTCGCGCGCGCCGCGCCGAGCTGGGCATTCAGCCTCGGTGCGGGCATTGCCGGGCTTGGCGGATTGGGCGCGATCCTGTCGGGGTGGCTCGCAATCGGCCTCGTCGTGCTGCTCGCGGCGATGCTGTTCGCGACGATCGGCCATACGCTCGCGTGGCTGCGCGACGAGGCGTTGCCGGCGCGGGTTCTCGCGGTCGCGGCGCCCGGCATGGCGGCGGTAAGCCTGCTCGCGGTCGGCAATGCCACGCATGTCGCGCTCGGCTGGGCGCTGGCGATCGGTGCGCTTATCGCCGGCGGGCTGGTCGAGCGGATCGCGCGCGCCACCTGGCCGCGCCGCTGGTGGTCGAGCCTCACCGCCGCGCCGATCGTGATGCTGCCCTTCGCGCTGTTGGGCTATCCGCTCGTCGCGCTCGGTGTCGCCGGGCTGTATGCTGCCGCGACGCTCGCCGTCGCGATCGAAACGCTGATCGAAAATCCTTAGGCCCGTCTTAACGATACCGCGCTAGTCATGCGGTCATGTCGATCAGCGATCGCGATCCGAAGTCCGGCGGCCGGCCTGCCGCCCCCACGCTGCTCGCGCGCGCGGCGGCGGCGGATCTGCGTGCCGACCGCCGGCTCGCCACCGCAATCGACGATGCGTTCCTGGGCGATGACGGCCGACTCGACGATCGCGCCCGTGCCGCCCTCGCCGCCACGCTAGACTCGTTGGTCGGCGGACTCGAAACCGCGATTCGCACGCACGCCGCCCGCCTGCTCACCGCGCGCGCGCTGCCGCACCTCGCCGGGCTGATCGCCGACGGCGTGCCCGCGCTCGATCGCCTGCGCGCGGCCGGGCTGCTGCGCGACCCAGAGCTGATGCACGAGCTGATCGGGCGCGTTCGGCAGGGCCTGATCGCCGACGCACTGCCGATCGAGCCGCCCAACCACGCCGATCAACCGAGCCTGCTCGCCCGCCTGTCGCGCGACGCCGATCAGACCGTCGCGCGCGGTGCAGTCGCGCTGCTCGCCGCTGAGGCCCACCGCAAGGCGCCGATCGTCCCCAGCGCGACGCCGCGCACCGATCTGCCGGCGCCGCTCCACCGTCGGCTGGCGTGGTGGGTTGCCGCCGCGCTGCGCGACATCGCCTCGGGCGATATCGACGCGCTCGACCGCGCGCTCGCCGAAGCGGCGCAGCGCAGCATCGCCGCACATGACGAGAGCGACGGACTAGAAGCGGCGGCGACTCGCCTCGCCGCCGCGCTCGACGCGCGCGCGGAGGAGCTCACCGCGCTGCTGAGCGATGCGCTCGCCGACCAACGGCTGTCGCTGTTCATCGCGCTGCTCGGCCATGCGCTCGGCCTCGGCTATGGCGACGTGCGCGATCTCGTGCTCGATCCCGATGCCGAGCGGCTGTGGCTGGTGCTGCGCGCGCTTGAGCTGGACCGCACCGCGATCGCGCATATCGGGCTGGCACTGTGCGAGGCCGATCCGCGCCGCGACATCGAACATTTCGCCGACACGCTCGACAGCATCGCCGCGATCGACCCCGAGCAGGCACGCGTAGCGATCACGCCGCTGCTGCTCCCGCCAGACTATCGCGCCGCGATGCTCGCCGTCGCGCGCGGGGTGCGGGCATGAACGCGCACGATCCGGTGCTGCCGCTGGTGCGCGGCCTCGTCGATCCGGACGGACGGCTGGTCGCCGCCGATCAACGACTGAATGATCTCAACGCGCGCGCGGGCGGTGCGCTGGGCGAACCGCTGGCGGTGCCGCAACTCGCACGGCTCGCGCGGCTGGCGCAGCGGCTCGGCATCCTCGTCTCGCGCGGCGTGGTCGCGGCGGACGGGGCGGACGATCTGCAATTGTGGGTGCGCGCCGAGCCGGGCGCGGCGGGCGTATCGCTCACCATCACTGGCTGGAGCGGCCGCCCGGCCTGGACCGCGCCGGAGACGAGCGGCGAAGCGGAGCACGCGTCGTTCGCCGCCGATGCCGACTGGCGTTGGGAAACCGACGCGGCATTGCGGCTGACCTTCCTCACCCCCGATGTCGGCACGCGCCACGGTTTCGATGCCGATGCGCTGCTGGGGCAGCCGCTCACCACCTTGTTCCTGCTCGGCGAGGACGAGACCGGCGGCTTCCCGATCCTCGGCGGCCTCGCGATGCGCGAGCGGTTCGAGGACCAGCCCGCACGCCTGCGCGCGACCGGCGAGCCGCTGCGCCTCGCCGCTTCCCCACGCAACACTCTTCGCGGCGAGTTCGTCGGCTTCGTGGGCGCGGTGACGGTCGAGCGCGCGGAGAGCACGCAGACCATCGACGATGCCGGCGGCGCCTTCGCGGCGCGGCTCGACACCGCGCTTCGCGCCCCGCTCGGGCGGATCATCGCCAATGCCGACAGCATCAACGCCCAGTCCGACGGGCCGCTTCGGCAGGATTACGCCGAATATGCCGCCGATATCGCCAGCGCCGCGCGGCATTTGATGGGGCTGGTCGATGATCTCGTCGATCTGCAGGCGATCGAGCGGCCCGACTTCCACGTCGCGACCGAGACGATCGACCTCGCCGATCTCGCCCGCCGCGCCGCCGGCCTGCTCGCGGTGCGCGCGTCCGATTCGAAGGTGCGGATCGATAAGCCCGCGCTTGGCGAGGCCCTGCTTGCGCGCGGCGAGTTCCGGCGCGTGTTGCAGATCCTCGTCAACCTGATCGGCAATGCGGTACGCTATTCGCCCGAGGGCGGGGTGATCTGGGTCCGCGCCGAGCGCGAGGGCACGGTCGCCGCGATCATCGTCGCCGATCAGGGCAAGGGCATCGCCCCGGAAGATCAGGCGCGCATCTTCGAGAAGTTCGAACGCGTCGATCCGCGCGAACCCGGCGGCAGCGGCCTCGGCCTGTATATCGCCCGCCGGCTGGCGCGCGCGATGGGCGGCGACATCAGCGTCGACAGCGCCCCCGGCCACGGCGCGAGGTTCGTGCTGACATTACCCGCCGCCTGATCCTCCCCGGCACGGGGAGGTGGCGCGCGCAGCGCGACGGAGGGTGGCTTCCACAAACGACACCGCCCGAGGAAGCCCCCCTCCACCACTCGCTTCGCTCGCGGTCCCCCTCCCCGTGCCGGGAGGATCACCCCAGCCCAGCCGCCGCGTAAACTTCCGGCTTGAACCCCGCCAACAGCGTCGCGCCACTCTCCAGCACCGGCCGCTTGATCATCGACGGCTGCGCGATCATCAGATCGATCGCCTTGTCGCGGCCAAGATCGACCTTGTCCGCCTCGGGCAGCTTGCGGAACGTCGTCCCCGCGCGGTTGAGCAGCACCTCCCAGCCAAGCACATCCGCCCAGCCCTCAAGCGTCGCCCGGTCGATCCCGGCCTTCTTGTAATCATGAAACGTGTAGGCGACGCCATGCGCGTCGAGCCACGTCCACGCCTTCTTCATCGTGTCGCAATTGCGGATACCGTACAGCGTCGTCATCGTCCCTCATCACCTTCCAGAAAGCGCCCGAACACCACCACCGGCTGCCGCTCCAGCCCCAGCGCTTCGTAAAACCCGAGCGCGGCGGCATTGCCCTCGCGCACCATCAACTGAACCTTGGGCACGCCGCGCGCACGAAGCCAAGCTTCAGCCGCCGCCATCAGCGCGCGGCCCAGCCCGCCGCGCTGCCGATCCGGCGCGACGGCGAGATAATAGACCCAGCCGCGATGCCCGTCGAACCCGACCATCGCGCTGCCGGTGACATCCGCACCAGCGCGCGCCACCAGCACGGTCGATGTCGCAGTGCCGAGCGCGAGCGCGAAATCGGCGTGCGGATCGTTCCACGGCCGCGTCAGCCCGCAGTCGCGCCACAGCGCGACCACCGCCGCCGCATCGGCCGCGCTCGCCGCCTCGATCATGCGATGCCCTGCAGATGCAGCTTATAGCCGATATGGCTGCGCTCCCAGCCGAGCCGCTCGTAGAAGCGGTGCGCGTCGATGCGGTCGCGCTGCGTGGTGAGCTGCACCATCCCGCACCCCGCCGCCCGGCACTGTTCGACCGCCCAGTTGACCAGCTCCGCGCCCAGCCCATGCCCGCGCAGATCGCCCGCGATCCGCACCGCCTCCAGATAGCCGCGCGAGGCACCTTTGCGCGACAGACCGGGCAGCACCGCGATCTGCACCGTGCCGACGACGCGACCATCCAGTTCGGCCACCACCAGCCGCATGTTCGGGTCCGCCACGATCGCCGCGAACGCGGAGAGGTAGCCGGGGTCGAGCGGCAGGCTGGCGTCCTCGCGGGTCGCGCCCTTGATGTCGTCGGCGAGCATCGCGACGATCACGGGCAGGTCGTCGCGCGTTGCGTCGCGCATGTGCAATCGGGTCACACCATCCTCCCCCCAAAATGCGGCTGATAGCATGGCCGCCAATGTGCGAAACCCCGAACCGTCGCCCCGGCGCAGGCCGGGGCCGCTGTGTAATTTGGCGAAGGACCTGCCCCAAACCCGGCGGCCCCGGCCTGCGCCGGGGCGACGAAATCAAACGATCCGCGCCATCGCGCTCGATCCCAACCCGGCAATCTGCGGAAACACGAACCACATCCAATGGCTGCGCTTCGCCCCCCGCCGCACTTCCGCCAGCGCGGTCGCGTAACTATCGGCCTGCGCCTCCAGAAACCGCTCAAGATCGAAGGGGTCGCTCATCCCGCCAGCAAGGTGTGGATCTGCGACACCACCGCCGCGCCCTCGCCCACCGCCGCCGCGACTCGCTTGGTCGATCCGGCGCGCACATCGCCGATCGCGAATACGCCGGGCCGGCTGGTCTGGAGCGGCAAAGACGCTCCGCCGGTGACGATGAAGCCCTTGTCGTCGGTCTCGACACAGCCGTCGAGCCAGCCGGCATTGGGGTCCGCGCCGATGAACAGGAACAGGTGGCGCAGCGCACAGCGCTTGGTCTCCCCGGTCGCCTTGTCCTGGAAGATCGCCGCGGTCAGCCCGGTGGTGCGATCGCCCTCCAGCCCGACCACTTCGGAGCCGACATGGATCGTCACATTGGGGAGCGCCGCGATCCGCTCGATCAGATAGTGCGACATCGTCTCGCGCAGGTCGCGGCGCACGACGAGGTCGAGATGCTGGACCTTGGCGGCGAGGAACACCACCGCCTGCCCCGCCGAATTGCCGCCGCCGACCAGCGCGATCCGCTCGCCCTCGCACAGTTTCGCCTCGATCGGCGACGCCCAGTAGGACACGCCGTCGCCGTCGAACGTGGCGAGATTGTCGATCGCCGGCTTGCGATAGCGCGCGCCGCTGGCGACGATCACCGACCGCGCCTGAATCGTCCCGCCGCCTGCCAGCACCAGCGCGAGCGGATCGCCGGCGGCATGCGTCTTGCCACAATCGAGCCGCTCGACCGCAAGCGGCACCGCCACCTCGGCACCGAATTTGAGCGCCTGGCTGAACGCGCGGCCGGCCAGCGCGCGCCCCGAAATGCCGGTCGGAAAGCCGAGATAATTCTCGATTCGCGCGGATGCCCCCGCCTGCCCGCCGGTCGCGCGCTCGTCGAGTACCACCACCGCCAACCCCTCGGACGCGGCATAGACTGCCGCCGCCAGCCCCGCCGGCCCCGCGCCGACGATCGCCACGTCATAGAGCTTCTCGGGGTCGAGCGTGGGCGTCATGCCGAGGCATGCCGCCGCCTCGGTGTCGCTCGGCCGCCGCAGGATCGTGCCGTTGGGGCACACCATCAGCGGCAGTTCGTCGGGCAGCACGCCGATCCGCTCGACCAGCGCGTGGCCCTCCTCGTCCGATTCGGCGTCGAGCACCTGATTGGGATAGCCGTTGCGCGTCAGGAAGCCCTGCAACCGCACGACATCCGGGCTGTTCGGCGCGCCGATCAGGATCGATCCGGCGCCGCCCTCCTCGATCAGCCCGACCCGGCGCAGGATCAGCGCGCGCATCACGATCTCGCCGAGATCGGCCGATCCGACCATCAGCGCGCGCAGATGCGCCGCGTCGAACGGCAAGGCGGTGCAGCCGTCCGCGCCTGCCACCCCGGCGGCGATCGTCGGCCGCCCGGAAAGCTGCGAAACCTCGCCGCTGAACTGGCCGGCGTGATGCTGCGTGATCGTCGCCGCGCGGTTGAGCCCGTCGCGGCGAGTCACGTCGATCGCGCCTTCCAGCACCAGCCAGGCCGGCGCGCCGACGTCGCCGATCTCGTACAAGGCCTCGCCCGGCGCGAAGTGCCGTTCCGGCCCGCTCGCGAACCGGCGCGCGACCGCGATCTGGCTCGCGTCGAGCGTGGGGAACATCTGGTGACTGCGCGTGTCGATCGTGCTCATGGCGGGAGTATCGGCGATGTCGCGGGCACCACGCAACCCGATACCGTCGGTTAGGTGCGATCCGCCGCCGGGGTGGGGGCCGGCTCCACGAACCCGCGCGAGAGGCCGTGGTACAGCCGCTCGGGCGAGATCACCGCGCTCACCGCATCGGCGATCAGCGCGGTTGCGAACAGCGGCAGGATCATGCCGCGGCTCGCGGTGGTCTCGGTGATGATGATAACTGCGGTCAGCGGCGCGCGCACCACGCCGACGAAATAGGCGACCATGCCAAGCGTCACCACCGCGCCGCCCGGATCGTTCGGGAATGCCGCCGCCACCAGATGGCCGATTCCCGCGCCCACCGCCAGCGACGGCGCGAAGATGCCGCCGGGCGTTCCGCTCAGCGTCGTCGCCAGCGTCGCGATCGCCTTGCCCGGCCCGAACCACAGTGATCCGTTACCACCCTCGACGAGATGCCGGGTCGCGTCATAGCCCGTCCCCCACAGCGCCCCGCCACTGGTGATGCCCAGCACCGCGACCACCAGCCCGCAACCCGCCGAGAACAGCACCGGCCGCGACCGCAATCGCCGCAGCCACGGATGTTTCGGCGCGCCGAACGCCAGCACGATCCGGCTGAACAGCCCGCCGCTCACCCCGCCGACCACACCCGCGACCGGGCAGATCAGCAGCACCGACAGGATCGGCAGCGTCTGCCGCATCTGGCCGAAATACACATAGTCGCCGGCAATGCCGAGGCTGACCAGCCCCGAAATCATCACCGCCGCCATCACCAGCACCGCGACGCGCTGCTCATACGCGGAGGCGAGTTCCTCGATCGCGAAGGCGACCCCGGCGAGCGGGGTGTTGAACGCCGCCGCCACGCCGGCCGCACCACCCGCGATCAGCACGCCGGCAGTGATCGGCACGCGCAGCAGCCGGTGGACCGCGATCATGATCGCGGCGCTGACCTGCACGGTCGGCCCCTCGCGCCCGACCGAGGCGCCCGCGAACAGCATCGTCACCGTCATCGCGATCTTGGCGAGCGCGGTGCGCAGCGACACCAGCGGCCCCAGCGACGATCGCTCGGGCGTGCGGCTCGCCGCGATCACCTGCGGAATGCCCGACCCGCGCGCCTGTGGCACCCAGCGCATCGTCGCCCAGGTGATACCGGCGAAGATCGCCGGACTGAGCAACAGCGGCGCATAGGGCCAGTGCGTCACACCTTGCGCGAACTGATGCTGCGCCCAGTCGCCCGCCTTGGCGAACAGCAATGCGACCACCCCGAGCAGCACCGCGCCCACGCCCGTCGCCAGACGGCGCCGGAACACGCCGAGCGGCAGGTCCAGCCCCTGCTTGCGCCCGCGCACCCAGCGCCCGAGGCGCTCGCGCGCCACCGATACCCACGATCGCATCATTCCCCGCCTGTGCCAGATGGTGCGCCGCAGCGCTACCCGCGCGAGAGGGTGCTTGGACATTTGCGATGGTTCCCCGCGAGTGGGAGAGCTTTGCGTAAACCCTTCTTGTTCTCCCGCGCAGGCGGGAGCCCAGAGTCCCAAGAGCCGCCAATCGTGTTTTGCTTGGCCCTGGGTTCCCGCGTTCGCGGGAAAACAATGAAGATACGCGCTCGGCGGCTCACGCACACACGGGCAGAACATAGCTGACGATCCTCATCCCGCCCGCTACGCTCGCGCTATGCCCAACCTCTCCACGATCGTCGCCGAGATCGCCGCCGAAATGGCCGACGCGCCCGATCGCGGCGCGGTCGCCGATTACATCGCGCCGCTCGGCGCGGTCGATCCGCGCAAGTTCGGCATCGCCGTCATCGATGCCGATGGCGTCTGCCACGGCGCGGGCGATGCCGAGGAAGCCTTTTCGGTGCAAAGCGTCGCCAAGGTGTTCGGCCTCACGCTCGCGCTCGGCGCCGGCGGCGATTCGGTGTGGAAGCGCGTCGGCCGCGAACCCTCGGGCACCGCGTTCAACTCGATCGTACAGTTGGAGACCGAACGCGGCATCCCGCGCAACCCGTTCCTCAACGCCGGCGCGATCGTCATCTCCGACATCCTGCTCGGCAACCGCCAGCCCGCCGAGGTGATCGCCGAACTGCTCCGCTTCGTGCGCGCGCTGGCTGGCGAGGACGGCATCTTCATCGACAACGCGGTCGCCGCCGCCGAGGAAGCGACCGGATACCGCAACAAGGCGCTCGCCAATTACATGCGCGCATTCGGCAACCTCCACCATGATGTCGATCGCGTGCTCGGCGTCTATTTCCACCAATGCGCGCTGGCGATGAGCTGCCGCCAGCTCGCGCTCGCCGGGCGCTATCTGATGCGCAGCGGGCGCAACCCCTCGACCGGCCATTCAGTCGTCTCGCCCCAGCGCGCCCGCCGCATCAACGCGCTGATGCTGACCTGCGGCCATTACGACGGCTCGGGCGAATTCGCCTTCCGCGTCGGCCTGCCCGCCAAATCCGGCGTCGGCGGCGGCATCCTCGCGGTAGCGCCGGGCAAGGCGAGCATCGCGGTGTGGTCGCCCGGCCTCAACGATCGCGGCAACTCGCAACTCGGCACGCTCGCGCTCGAACGGCTGGTGCAACGCACCGGCTGGTCGGTGTTCGAGGGGTGAAGCGCCACCCCACCGTTCGTCCCGAGCGAAGTCGAGGGGCGGGCCGCAAGCGCAGATGCCTCGACTTCGCTCGGCACGAACGGTTATGATCTGATCGCTCTTTCGATCGGGGAGACGGCACATGCGCGTGATGGTCATCGTCAAAGCCACCGAGGACAGCGAAATCCCGCTGCCCCCGAACCCTGAAGCGATGGCGGAGATGGGCCGGTTCAATCAGCAACTCGTCGCCGCCGGCATCATGCCGCCCGACACCGGCATCGGCCTCAAACCCTCATCGCAAGGCAAACGCGTCGCCTTCGACGGCGCCGACCGCACCGTCATCGACGGCCCCTTCCCCGCCACCCGCGAGCTGGTCGCCGGCTTCTGGATCTGGACGGTCAAGGACATCGACGAAGCGGTCACCTGGGTGAAGCGCTGTCCCAACCCAATGCCCGGACCGAGCGAAATCGAAATTCGTCCGCTCTACGAGCCGGAGGACTTGGAATAATCCGCGAAACATACACCCGTTCGTGCCGAGCGAAGTCGAGGCACCTGCGCTCCGTATCTGTCCCTCGACTTCGCTCGGGACGAACGGAGTCCCGCGATCAATCCGTCGTAACACGCCCCCGCCCGGCCTTGATCCCCGATCGCTTCACCTTGCCGTCCACCCGGCGCGTCTGCGAAGCCTTGGTCGGCTTGGTCGGCCGGCGCTTCTTCGGCACGATCGTCGCTTCCTTTATGAGAGCAATCAGCCGCTCGCGCACGTCCTGACGGTTCTCATGCTGCGAGCGCGATCCTTCGCTCCGCAAGACCAGAACGCCCTCCCGCGTCAGCCGCGATCCCGCCAGCACGGCGATCCGGTTTTTGACGGCAAGCGGCAACCCCGGCGAATTGCCGACATCGAAGCGCAGGATCACCGCGCTATCCGTCGTGTTGACATGCTGCCCGCCCGGACCGCCTGACCGCGTGGTCGATTCCTGAAGCTCGCCATCATCGATCGAGATGGAGCGGGTGATGGGAATGGCGACCATCGCCCGACGATAGCCGATCGCTACCGCTTGGAAAACGGGCTGATCACACTCAGCCGCCGAAACCCGCCTTGAGGAACCGTTCGGGCAGCGGCGCCACGGCGACGATCGGCTCCTTGCCAGCGCGCGGGATCGTCAGCGCGGCGGCGTGCAGCAGCGTCTCGCCCCCGCCGCTGCCGTAAATCGGATCGCCGACCACCGGCGCGCCGAGCGCTTCGGCGGCGTGGACGCGGATCTGGTGCGTGCGCCCGGTCTCCGGCGTGAACTCGACGAACGCGCGCCCGTCCTTCACCGCCAGCACGCGCCAGCCGGTGCGCGACGCCTTGCCGGCGGGGTCGCCCTGCATTCGCCAGCCCGTCTCGGCGGTGCTGACCTTGAGCAGCGGCAAGTCGATCAGCCCCGATTCGCCCTCGGGCACGCCCTCCAGCACGGCGAGATAGCGCTTCTGCACCAGCCCCTGTTCGAACGCCTGCTGGAGCCGCGCATGCGCCTTGGGGTTGCGCGACAGCAGCAGGCAACCCGACGTGTCGCGGTCGAGCCGATGCACCGGATGCGGCCAGCGTTTGAACCCGAAGGTCAGCCCATCCATATGGTTTTCAAGGGAGATCGACCCGTCGCGCGGACGATCGACGGGCAGACCGGCGGGCTTGTCGATGACAAGCGCCTCGCCGTCGAGGAAAAGAACATGGTTGGCTAACATGAAGCCGTCTTGCCACCGCAAGCGCGCGCATGCCAGAGCGGTTCGACGATGCGACGCGACAGACCTTCTCCGATGCGATGGCTGGCATGGGTGGCGCTCGCCGCACCGTCGCTGGCAATGGCCGCCGCCCCCGAACAATTATGCCCCGGCCAATGGGTGACGCCCGGCGCCGACGGGCGCGTGCTCGGTCACATCCCGTACCGCGAGGCACCGTACAGCGAGCTGGTTTCAGCCCCCGCCGGCTTCGCGCTCGGCCAGCCCTGCTACGTCCAGCGCGACGTCGCACCAGATCTCGCGCGGATGCTCGCCGCCGCGGCGGCGACGCCCGGCATCGGCAACAGCCTGCGCGGCGTATCGTGCTATCGCACGATCGAGCATCAGCGCGCGGTGTTCTGCAGCCAGATCGGCCCGCGCAAACGCTGCCACGACGCCGCCGAGCGCGCGCGCACCGTCGGCCCGCCGGGGCATAGCGAGCATGCCACCGGTTATGCGATCGATTTCGGGCTGCGCCCCACCGGCGGCTGCGGCGATGTCAGCCCATGCCTCGCGCGCACGGCGGCGGGGCAATGGCTGATCGCGCATGCGCCTGAATATGGCTTCGAACTAAGCTTCCCCGCCGGCAATGCGCAGGGCGTGACGTGGGAGCCGTGGCACTGGCGCTGGGTCGGCGCGACGCTCGCCACGCCGGGCGCGGCGCGTGCCCGGCTGCTGTTCGCCCGCGCCCGCAGCGAGTTTCCCGCCACCCCGCAAATCCGCGACGTCGCCGACGGGTGGATCGGCGTGATCCGCCCGGCGACACCCGCGCCTGCGCCGGCCGTGCCACCAGCGGTCCGGCCCTATCTGCAGAGCCATCCGCAAAGCTATTTCATCCAGCCGCTGCCCACGCCAACGCCGCAGCCAAGCCCGCTGTATCGCAAGACCCCGCGGGGGTAACCCCGCCCCCACCCGTTCGTCCCGAGCGAAGTCGAGGGACAAGCCCCAAGCGCAGGTGCCTCGACTTCGGCCCTTTGGGCCGAAGTTTATCCTGAGCGGCTGGCTTGCCAGCCAGCCGAAGGGCTCGGCACGAACGGGTGGGACTGGAAAGCCTAAACCGCCTCGACCCCGGTCTCAGCCGATCCGCGCCGCTTCTCGGTGAACCAGATCGCGATCAGCGCGAGTTCGTAGAGCAGGATCAGCGGCACCGCGAGCATCACCATCGATCCCGCGTCGGGCGGCGCCAGCACCAAAGCGATCGCGAAACAGCCAACGATCGCATAGCGCCGCGCGCCGGCAAGCTGCGTGCGCGTGACGATGCCCGCCCGCTCCAACAGCATCAGCACCACCGGCAACAGGAAAGCGATGCCGAACGCGAACAGGAACTGCATCACGAAATCGAGATATTTGTCGACCGCCGGCAGCGCGGTCTGCTCGATCCCGCCGACATTGCCCTGATAGCTCAGCAGGAAGTGCAGCGCCGCCGGCACCGCCGCGAAATAGGCCATCGCCGCGCCGGTCGCGAACAGAAACGGCGTCGCGATCAGGAACGGCAGCAGCGCGCGCTTTTCTTTGCGGTACAGGCCCGGCGAAACGAACCGCCAAAGCTGGTTGGCGATCACCGGAAACGAGATCATCAGCCCGGCGAACAGCCCGACCTTGAGCTGGACGAAGAACGCCTCGAACAGCCCGGTATAATAGATCCGCTTCTGCCCCGCACGGATCAGCGGCTGGACCAGGAAGCCGAAGATCGGCTCGGCGAAATACAGGCACACCGCGAACGCCACCGCCAGCGCGCCGAGGCTGTACAGCAGCCGCCTGCGCAACTCGACAATATGGTCGAGCAATGGTGCGCGCGAACCATCCAGTTCATCGACGGGTGCGTTCACGAGGATGCCTTGTCCAAAGTCACCGGAGCCGGCGTCTCGGCCGCAGCGACCGTGGGAGTCTCGACGTAAATAGGCGGACCGTCCTCGCTATAATGGCTTTCCGAATCCGGCAGCGCCGGCATCGCCGGTGGCGCGTCGATCGCCTCGATCGGCGGCGCTTCCAGCGCGGGGGTGGGCGGATGCTCGCGCATGATGCGCTCGTTCTCCGCCGCCCATTTCTTTTCCATCTCGTGCAATTCGGCTTCGCGCACCATCGTATCGAAGCCGCTGCGGAATTGCTGCGCAACCCCGCGCATGCGGCCGACCCAATAGCCGGCCACCCGCATCGCCTTGGGCAGATCCTTCGGCGGAATCACCACGATCGCGACCGTCGCCAGGACGACCAACTCCATCGGCTGGAAATCGAACATTCTAAGGCGAAACCTTCTTCGTAAAACGCCTTAGCGGTCCTCGCGAACCTTCTCGCCGTGCGCGTCGAAGGCAGGCTCAGCGGCAGGCTTGGCTTCGATCCGGCTCGGCGAGCGCGGCTCGTCTTCCTCGGACATGCCCTTCTTGAACGATTTGATGCCCTTGGCGACATCGCCCATCATGCTCGAGAACCGACCGCCACCCAGCACGAGGATCGCCAGCACGCCGAAAATGAGCCAATGAATTGGACTACCGAAACCCATCATGTTTCTCCTGAGTATGGTTTCTATCTAGTCCTCTTCTAAAGGATTTGCCACCTCGTTCGTGTCGGCGCCCGCATCGGGCACCATCTCCAGCGCCAGATCGGCCGGATCGAGCAATCCAGCCGCGCGCAAATCCTCAAGCCCCGGCAGATCGCGGCGGCTGGCGAGGCCGAAATGCGCGAGGAATTCGGGCGTGGTCGCATAGAGCAAAGGCCGCCCCGGCACCTCGCGCCGCCCGGCCGGGCGCACCCAGCCCGCCTCCATCAATACGTCGATCGTGCCCTTGGAAATCTGCACGCCGCGAATCGCCTCGATCTCGGCGCGCGTCGCGGGTTCGTGATAGGCGATGATCGCCAGCGTCTCGATGCCGGCGCGGCTGAGCTTGCGCGGTTCCTCGCGGTCGCGCCGCAACAGATGCGCCATGTCGGCGGCGGTCTGGAAATGCCAGCGCTCGCCGCGCCGCACGAGTTCGATGCCGCGCCCGGCATAGTCTGCGGCCAGCCTCTCCAGCGCGCCGCGCACGTTCGCGCCCTCGCCGACATGCGCGCGGATCGCGTCGATCGTCAGCGGCTCGGTCGCCGCGAACACGATCGCCTCGACCGCGCGGACGAGATCGTCCGGCCCGGACTCGCCGAAGCCCGTCATCGCGGCGCCCGCAGGTAAAGTGGCGCGAACGGCGACTTCTGCTGCAACTCGACCTTCCCCTGCCGCGCCAGTTCGAGCGCCGCGAGGAACGACGAGGCGAGCGCCGACTTGCGGAACACACCCGTAGCGCTGTCGGGCAGGAAACTCTCGATCACCGCCCAGTCGACCGCACTGCCGACCAGCCGCGCGACTCGCTCCAGCGCCGCCTCAAGCGTCATCACCGGGCGATTGGCGACGATGTGCATCACCGGCCGCGTCCGCGCGCTGATCCGGCCATAGGCTGCGATCAGGTCAAAAATCTCCGCCTGCCACAACGCCTTGCGCACGGTTCGCAAGCCCTCGGGGGCACCGCGCGGAAACACGTCGCGCCCGATCCTGTCGCGCGCCATCAGCCGCGCGCCGGCCTCGCGCATCGCGTTCAGCCGTTCGAGCCGCAATTGCAGCCGCAGCGCGAGTTCCTCCGGGCTGGGCTCGATCTCGGGATCGCGCGGCAGCAGCAACCCCGATTTGAGATACGCCAGCCACGCCGCCATCACCAGATAATCGGCGGCGAGTTCGAGCCGGATCTCACCCGCCGCCTCGATGAACGCGAGATACTGATCGACCAGCGCGAGGATCGAAATCTCGCGCAGATCGACCTTCTGGTTGCGCGCCAACGCGAGCAGCAGGTCAAGCGGCCCTTCCCAGCCGTCGAGATCGAGTGTGAGCGTCTCAGCTTCGGTCATCGCACGCAATCACCCACGAGCCGGTCCGCCACCCGGCGACCAACCGTCACCAGACCACCAGCGGGCATCCGACCAACAATCGTCACCCCAGCGCACGCTGGGGTCTTTGTGGGGAGGGCGCGCGCCGTCACCGGGAGACCCCAGCGTGCGCTGGGGTGACGGCTTAACCGAGCGGCCCGCACCGATCCTCCCCGGCACGGGGAGGTGGCGCGCGCAGCGTGACGGAGGGGGGCTTCCCCAAACGACACCGCCCGAGGAAGCCCCCCTCCACCACCGACCTGCGGCCGGCGGTCCCCCTCCCCGCAAGCGGGGAGGATCACGCCAGAGCCAGCAGCGCGTCGCGCTTCGCGATCAGATCCGCGAACGCCTCGCCGCTGCGCTTGCCCGCCACGCTCGCCATCGCCCGATCGAGCCGCGCCCGCGACACCACCGACATCTCACCCAGCCGCCCGACGATCTCGACCATCTCGTTCATCCGCCCCCAGCAATCGAGCACCACGTCGCACCCAGCCGCGATCGCCCCCGCCGCTTTCTCGCCAGCCGTGCCCGACAGCGCCTTCATGTCGATATCATCGGTCATCAACAGCCCGTCGAACCCGATCCGGCCGCGAATGATGTCCTCGATCACCACCGGCGACAGCGTCGCCGGACGCGCGGCGTCCCACGCATCGAACACGATATGCGTCGTCATCCCCATCGGCGCGCCCGCAAGCCGGCGGAACGGCTCCAGATCGACCTCCAGCGCAGCGTCATCGGCGGTCACGCGCGGCAGTTCGAGATGGCTGTCGACCAGCGCCCGGCCATGCCCCGGCATATGCTTGACCACCCCGACCACGCCAGCACGCGCCAGCCCGTCGAGGATCGCCCGCCCCAGCGCCGCCACCCGCATCGGCTCATGCCCGAGCGCGCGGATGCTGATGATCTCGGCAGTATCGGGCTGCGCGACGTCGAGCAGCGGCCAGCAATCGACCGTCACGCCGACCTCGGCGAGCATCGCCCCCGTCGCCTCGGCATGGGCGCGCGCCGCCTCGATCGCCGAGACCGGCGCGACATCGTACAGCGCGTCGAACGCCGGGCCGGCCGGAAACGCCGGCCATTCCGGCGGCCGCATCCGCGCGACCGGCCCGCCTTCCTGATCGATCAGGATCGGCAGGTCGTCGCGCCCGGTCAGCGCGCGCAGATCATCGGTAAGCGCCCGCACCTGCGCGCGGCTCTCGATATTGCGGCGGAACAGGATGAAGCCGACCGGCTGGCTCTCGGTGAAGAACCGGCGTTCGTCGGCGGTAACGGTAAGGCCGGACAGGCCGAAAATGACGGGCTTCATCAGCGCGGCATATCAGCGGTGCGCGTTCAGTGCCACCATCCCAAACCGTTCGTGCCGAGAAGCTCGGCACGAACGGGAGCGATCAATCCCGCGCCACGAAGCACGCCTCGCCGGCAACCTTCAGCTTCCCGCACAATTCGCTCGCCTGGCTCGCGCTGCCCGCGTTGACGCGCAGCCGGTAGGCGGTCTGGCCGTTGACCTCGGCGGACTGCACCGATTTGCCGAGCGGCGCGAGATACGGAATCCGCCCCGACAGCTTGGCCCAAG
This sequence comes from Sphingomonas populi, assembly GCF_004208535.1. GTDB lineage: Bacteria > Pseudomonadota > Alphaproteobacteria > Sphingomonadales > Sphingomonadaceae > Sphingomonas > Sphingomonas populi. The sequence continues at coordinate 6,500 of NZ_SGIS01000048.1, read as the reverse complement.
CCGCATTCGCAGCCGCCTCTGACGGGAACGCGCCGAGCTGGACGAGCGCGCCGCCTGCCGTGCCATGCGCAACCGGCGGGGTCGCCGTCTTCGCCTCGAGCTTGCCGTGCGAGGGCGGCAGCGCCACCTCCGCCTTGCTTGCGCCGGCGCCTTCCTTGGCGGCGGGCGCGGCCTTCTTGCCGACGATCGGCGCTTCGGGCACCGCTTTCACGTTGATCGAGGCGTTGCCGCTGCCAGCACCATTGCTCGTCGCGATCGCGCTGTCGCCTTCGCCCTCGACCTTGAGGCCGCCCGGCTCGTCGGGCTTGACCTTGTAATCGCCTTCCTGCGCGGCAATCAGCGCGCCGTTGCCGCCGGTGTCGCGCGCGCTGCGCAGCAATTGATAGCCGAGGATCGCCGCCGCGATCACCGCGAGCAACGCCGCGACGATCAGCACGATATGCAGCGCCGACGGCCCTTTGTTGTCATAATCTTCGGCGGTCTCGAGCCAAGGCAGCCGGTCGCCGTCGTCCGCATCGATCTTGCCGAAGGCCATCAGTTCATCTCCTCGACCGCCACGACACCCATGATGCCGAGGCCGTTGCGAATGATCTGCCCTATCGCATCGGCCAAGAAAAGCCGAGCGCAGGTGATCGCGGGATCATCGGCGATCAGGAAGCGGCGGTCCACCCGGTCGTTGCCGACATTCCACTGCGCATGCAGGCTCGCCGCCAAGTCATAGAGATAGAAGGCGATTCTGTGCGGCTCACGCGCCGTCGCCGCCGTCTCGACGATACGCGGGAACTGCGCGGCGAGCTTCACCAGCGCAAGGTCTTCCGTGTCAAGCTGGGACAGGTCGACGCCCTCGCACACGATCTTCGCCTCGGTCGCGCGGCGGTGCAGCGAGGCGATGCGCGCATGCGCGTACTGGACGTAGAACACCGGATTGTCCTTCGACGCCTCGACCACCTTGGCGAAGTCGAAATCCATCTGCGCATCGGCTTTCCGCGTCAGCATCGTGAAGCGCACCACATCCTTGCCGACTTCGCGCACGACATCGGCGAGCGTCACGAAATTGCCCGAGCGCTTGGACATTTTCACCGGCTCGCCGGCGCGCAGCAGCCGCACCATCTGGACGAGCTTCACGTCGAAGCGGGTCTTGCCGCCGGTCAGCGCCTGCACCGCTGCGGTGATGCGCTTGACCGTGCCGGCATGGTCGGCGCCCCAGACGTCGATCAGCGCGTCGGCGGATTGCGCCTTCTGGTAATGATAAGCGAGATCGGCGCCGAAATAGGTCCATTGCCCATTCGACTTGCGGATCGGCCGGTCCTGATCATCGCCGAACTGGGTCGAGCGGAACAGCGGCAGCACCACCGGCTCCCAGTCTTCGAGTTCCTGGCCCTTGGGCGCTTCGAGCACACCGTCATAGATCAGCCCGCGCGCGCGCAACTCCGCCTCGGCCGCCTCGGGCTTGCCCGCCGCCTGCAACTCGGCTTCCGACGAGAACAGATCGTGGTGGATGCCGAGCAACGCGAGATCGGCGCGGATCATCACCAGCATCGCCGCCACCGCCGCCTTGCGGAACAGCACCAGCCAGTCGCTCTCGGGCGCGTCCACGAAGCGGTCGCCATATTCGGCGGCAAGCGCCTGCCCGACCGGCACCAGATACTCGCCCGGATACAGCCCTTCCGGGATTTCGATCTGCGCGCCGAGCGCCTCGCGATACCGCAGGTGCGCCGAGCGCGCGAGCGTATCGACCTGCCCGCCCGCATCATTGACATAATATTCGCGGATCACCTTGTGCCCGGCGAATTCGAGCAGCGCGGCCAGCGCATCGCCCACCACCGCGCCCCGGCAATGCCCCATGTGCATCGGACCCGTCGGGTTGGCCGAGACATATTCGACGTTGACCGTCACGCCGCGCCCGATCGTCGCGCGCCCGTAATCGGCGCCGGCATCGTGGATCGCCGACAGTTCGGCGCGCCAGCTATCGTCGCTGAGCTTCATGTTGATGAAGCCCGGTCCGGCGATCGACACGTCCTCGACCTCGTCGAGCTTGCGCAACTCGACCGCGATCTTCTCCGCCAGCGCGCGCGGATTGGTCCCCGCCGGCTTGGCGAGCACCATCGCCGCGTTGGTGGCGAGATCGCCGTGGCTCGCATCGCGCGGCGGCTCGACCGTCACGGGCGCGCGGTTCAGCCCGGCGGGCAAGTCACCGGCGGCAACGAGCGTATCGAGCGCCGCATCGAGATGCGCGGCGAAACGGGCGTAAAGGGTCATGTGGGTTCCGGTCGTCTGAAGCGAGCGCGCGCCTTAGCCGAGTTGCTCCCGCGACTCAAACCAGCCGCACGCCCCGCACCCCGGACGCCCGGTCAGGACTTCTTTTTCTTCGCGAGCCACTCGACATAATCTTTCGAGAACGCGTCGCGCAGTTCGATTTTCGCCGCCTCGGTCTTTTCGGGCGTCTTCGGCGGAAAATCCTCAAGCGGATTCTTGACCATGCCCGTCGATGTCGAGACCGCCAGCGGTTGATCCTTGAACTCGCGAAACATGAAAGCGGTGAGCAGATTGCTGCCGTACATCATGGCTTTATGATAGAAGATGAAGGTCGTCAGCAGTTCCGAATAGCATGGCGATTGCGATGCAGTCAGCCGCTTCCCCGCCTTGAGCGTCTGGTTCAGCACAGTAATCTTGGCCTTGAGCGCCGGATCCTTCTTCACATCCTCGTTGAACGGCGTGGGCTCTTCCAGCACGATGCGCGTGGTCGCCGGCAGTTTTAAGGACGCAAGCAGCCCGATCTTGTTCAGTTCCTCCATCTGGATGTCCGGGCCCAGATAGTCCTTCATCAAATCCTTGACGGTCTGGACCCGGTTCTTGTGGGCGGCCTGATCGGCCAGCACGCCCACCACGGCGAAGCCCGAGAGCAAGCCCGAATTCATTCCGAGATAATTGTTCGTCGGCCAGACATGCAGCTCGCACGCCCCCCCGCTCGCGACCGAACCCGGCACCTGCTGCGCGGACGCAGCAGTCGACAGCGTGATTGCGGTCATAAGACAGACCGCACCAATCATTTTCTTCAATGTGCTTCCCCCCGGAATATGCGGCGGAGAATGCCATGACCCGCCATCGCTATCAACCGAAAATCAGGCGGCCATATCCACGTTCACACCAGTCCTCTGACCGCCACCCCACCCTTGCTCTCCGGGAACAGCGCCGCCATCGCCCGCCCGCCGGAAATCCCAAAATGCGCCGCCGTCGCCCCCGCGATGAAGCCATCGAGCGGCATCGTCGCGCGCAGGTCGCGGTTCTCGTACAGCGCCGCCGGCGCCAGCCCCGGCCAGTCGGCGATCACGCGCCCGCCCTTCACCGCGCCGCCGAGCAGCATCGCGCACGCACCCGTGCCGTGATCGGTGCCGCCAGTGCCGTTGACCGCGACGGTGCGGCCGAACTCGGTCGCGACCAGCACCATCGTATCGGCCCACACCGGGCCAAGCCCGGTCTGAAGCGCGCCGATCATGCCGTCGAGACCCTTCAACTGCGCCGCCAGCCGGCCGCGCTGGTCGGCATGCGTGTCCCAGCCGCCGGTCTCGATCATCGCGATCCGGGCGCCATCGGCAGGTGCGAGCAGCTTGGCGGCGAGCGCACCGGTCGCCGCAGCGGTCTTGCCGTTGTCGGCGGCGAGGTCGCCGGTCAGGTTGCGCGTCGCCAGCGCCTCGCTCCACAGCCCATGCAACTGGCTGTCGCCGGCATAGAGCATCGATACGCGCTGCATCAGATCGTCGGACGCCTGCGGCAACGCCGAGGGCGCATAGGACGCCACCTCATGCGGCCCGCGCAGTGCCATCGGCACCGCGGTCGCGATCGCGATCGCCTTGGCCTCGCCGGGCGAAAGCAACCCGAGCATCCGGTTGAGCCAGCCGTCCCTGAGTTGATACGCGCTCGCCCCGCCGGTCTCCAACACGTTCTGCCCGTCGAAATGCGAACGGTCGCGGTACGGCGAGGCAACGGCCTGCGCGAACAGCGCCTGCTTCTGCCCATACAGCGCGTTCACGCTCACCAGCGCGGGGTGCAAAGCGAAGGTCGCATCCAGCTTGGGCGCGGTCGCGAAATCCTGCGTGAAGGCGCCGCGCGCCCCCGCGAACGCCGGATCGCCGACCGGCGCGACGATGTGCAACCCGTCCGCCGCGCCGCGCTGGATGATGAAGATGAAGCGGCGGTCGGTCGCCGCCTTGGCGAACGCCATGCGCGGCGCGAACGCGGCGGCAAGGCCGAGCGCGCTGGTGCCGATGAAGCTGCGACGATCGAGCATGTCCTATCTCCGCTGGAATTCGGGGGCGACGAGCAGCAGCGCGAGCGCCTGCCCCTGGCTTTCGGCGCGCGCCAGCGCCTGCGTGGTGGCGGGGCTGACCGCACCTGGGAACAGTTTCGGCGCCAGCGCGCGCGCCTCGATCGTGGTCGGCGCCCTTTGCGCGAAGCGTTCCGCCGCCTCGACCCGGCGCATCACCGCGTCCGATCCGGCCCAGCTCGCCGCAATGTCGTCGTACCCAACCGGCTGGCCCGGCTTCCACACCGGCTGGCCGAGCTGAGTCATCAGCCCCGCCACCGCCTGCGCATCGACCGTCTTCTGGCCGAGCGCGCGCATCGCGCCGATCGACCATTCCCAGGGGGTGCGGAACTTGGCCGGCGCCTCCACCCACGCCTCAGGCGAATCGATAATCGCGCGGTACACGGTCGGCAGATCGCCATGCGATTGCAGATACGCCGCCCGCAACCGTGCGACCATCGCCGGCGGCGGCGTGTCGCCCGCGAAGTGGCGTGCCAGCTTGGTGGCGAGATGAGTCGCGGTCGCGGGGTTCAGCGCGACATCGTCGAGCACCGCCTGCGCCTGCGTGACCCCGCCCGCCGGATAGACCTTGCCCATGATATTGCGGTCGCCGGGCTGGTGCATCGCATCGGCGAACAGGAAATCGCCCGGCAGGCCATCGGTGCCGGCCAGCTTCGCGCCGGGCGCGCGGCCGATCCCCGATACCGTCCAGCCGGTCATCGCCCGCGCGAACTCGGTCACGTCGGCCTGCGTATAGCCGCTGCGCACGCCAAGCGTGTGCAGTTCGAGAATCTCGCGCGCCAGATTCTCGTTGAGGCCGACCTTACCGCCGCGCCTCCGGCCGATCACACTGTCCGGGCCGACCGATACCGCCTGATCGAGATAGAGCAGCATCGCCGGATGGCGCTCAACCGCGCCGAGCATGTCGCCGAATTTGCCCAGCACATGCGGCCGGATCGCCTCGAATTCGAGCGTCCCCGCAAGCCCAGTCAACTCCAGCTTGTCGGCGGACACCGCGAAATGGTTCGACCAGAAATACACCAGCCGCTCGACGAACGGCGTATCGGTGAGGAGCGCGTTCTGCGCCCGCGCGCCAATCGCGCCGGTATAATCCTGCCGCCCGGCCCGCCTTGCGAACCGCGCCTGCTCACGCATCGCGTCGGTGCGCGGCGGAATCATGCCGGGCGACGCCGCCTTGGCCTGCTCGCGCAGCGTGCGCTGGTCGCGGAAATACGCAGCGAGTTCCGCCGACACACCCGCGCTGGTCGGCGCGGCGAGAATCGCGTCGGGCTTGGGATCGTATTTGGCGAACTGCCCGGTCAGCCACGCCTTGGGATCGGGCGGGACCGGCTGGTCGGGGCGGTTGCCCAAACCGAAACGATTCAAGGCGATACTTGCGGGGCTCATCGGCCATGTCTCCTGCGCCCCCGGTCACAGCTACATAGGCCCGATTTGTCGCAAAATCATGTCGCGCCCACGATCTGGCGTTCGTTTCGTGCAACTGGTCGCGCAATCTTTGCGATTGGCGGAATTGCTGCACCGCAATATCAGGTCTCTCGACAACGAGAAAATACAGGATGCTGATCTGGCTTTCGACCCAACCGAAAGGAAAGATCATGAACAAGACCCTCCTCCTCGCCGCTTCGCTTTTCGCAGCCGTTTCGACCCCCGCTCTGGCCGACACCGCGCCGCAGCACACCTTCACGCGTGATGGCGACACCTATGTCTACACGACCAAGCAGGTTGCCAACCGCACGATCATCTCGGGCCGCGTGCTCAACACCGGCGACACGTTCGAACTGGCCGTTCGTGGCAACCGCGTGACCGGCGTAACCGGCCGTCGCGAAGTCTCGTTCTCCGTGCCCGCAGCATCGGCCCGCGCCGTCGCTTCGACCGCGAACTGATCACCTCCATCCCAACGAAAACGCCGCCGCGCGATGCTTCGCACGGCGGCGTTTTTGTGTCTGGGGCTGAGCGTTCGCCCCCGAGGGGGCGTTAACCGCTGCCCCAATCCTTCCGTTCGTCCCGAGCGAAGTCGGGCGGCCGCCCCGTAAGCGCTACCTATGTGACTAATACCAAGATTCACTGATCAGAACTCGCGAGCCCAATCACGCAGGCCGATAGACATGATCTTCCAGGGCTGGTCGACCAGCTTGTTCCAGGCGTCGCAGCAATGGTCGACGATGTCGTCATAGGA
>NZ_SGIS01000047.1:19954-25727 GCF_004208535.1 Sphingomonas populi | reverse complement strand
GACATGCTGAGCGAAGCGCGTCTCACGACCAAAACTTGGCGCGAATTCCTTGACGCTTTCATCGATGACCCTGAGCTCGCCGTACGCCTCAAGGACCGAACACCGCGGTAGCAATCGGACGGTTACGGTAAAATCAGGCACGACTTCATAGCTAGATTGTCTCACTACCCTGAATTTTCCGGAATTGGCGGGAGCTGCCAGTGCGGAATTTCGCATTCTGGTGGGGAAGCTGCCGTTCTGTAGCTAACCGAATTGTTCTACGAAGTCGGTAATCTCCTCGGCTGTGGCCTGCCATCTTTCGCCTCGCGCCTCCGCAAGTGAGATCACGCCGAGGAGAGCGACAGGACCCTCTGCGGCAAACTGGTCGTCGGCTCGCTCGGCAATCAGGAGGTCTCCGCTGCTGCGCATGGAGAAGCCTTTCGCCAGTATCGTCAAATAGGCTGGCGTCATTAGATTGGCAGCGTCGTTCAGGTGCATGGCGTCTGTTTATCGCAAACAGTGTCCCTCGTGAACGACCGAAATTGGGGCGATTCCTGCCGATGTCGCGGCGAAGCGGGTGCTCCCCAGGGCAACGCTCTCATCGTAGCTGGCGCGGTTCGCGTACCTCGTCGGCATCCTGGGTAGCTTCGTGAACCTCCTCGCGGATGATCTTCGTGGTGATCTCGTCGAGATGAGCCGTGAGCGCGCTGCTCAGTTCCTCAAACTCCGGCCAAAGCGTCATCTGGACGAAGCTGGCCGGCGCACGGATAATGACGGTCTGACGGTGCATCCGCGTGTAGCGAAACGGCTTGATACCGTATCGACGGCACAGGGCGATGAAAAGCTGACGGGACCAGGGATCGGGTATCGAGAATTTGAACTCCTCGGCGCGTTCTTGCTTGCTGGCGTTCTCGAACTTTCCTCTGATACGCTCGGCCGCAGCGCCAGCGGCCGACTTCTCACCGTCAGTCTTTGCGCCGGCATAGAGCGCTTCTATCTTGCGCAGCTTCTCGCGGAGTTGGTCTTCGGCCAGCATGGATATCAATGCACCGTCGGCTTCTCGGTGAGAATACCATCGACCATCTGACGACGCGCGCGGGTGCAGGACAGCACGGCCTCATGGACCTCTGTCTCCATGATCCGGGTCAACTCGCGCAAGTGCCTGAAGGTCGTGTCGAGCTGCGTCCGGTCATCGGCATGGGGATCGCGCAACACCAGTTCGCAGATGCCCGCCATCATGGCGCGCATCTCCGCAAGACGGTCGACGGCCTCGTGCGCGCGCTCGGGAAGATCGATGACCTCCTCGCCGTTGAAGAGCCCTTCGATAAACCCGTCCAGTTCCTGGAGACGAACGAGGCCATATCGGCCCAGATCGGCCGCGGTCGATTCCGTGGCCATGCGGGTTAACCGGAATGGCTGGCTGCGCTTCTGATGCCGGGTCAGGTCGTTCCAGAGCCCCTGCACAAGAGCGTCGAGCAGTTCGTTGACTTCCTCGATGCTGTCGAAGGGCGGCAGTTCGCCACCCCAAAGGGCCTTGATGATCTGGAGCGGCGAGGCCGAAATCGCGGGTGTCGCGATATTGCCCAGGAAGCGCGTGCGCACCTCATGATACGGCACGGGGCACTCATACTTCTCCAGCAAAGCCTGAGCAATCTTGTTGCTCTGCGCAGTGTCCGCCTTCTTCATATCCTCCCGTCCGCAACGAAGATCGTGATCGTCATGCCGCAATCCGCATCGACAGGCCGACGATAATATTGCGGTCGGGGTGCCCGCAAGGTCGGATCGTGCTTCCATAGCAAGGAGCACGAAAATGCCGAACGATCTGCAATCCCTGTTCGACCGACATATCGACACGTTCATGGACCGGCTGACTGCCGAAAATTACAAGCCGCGAACGATGAAGACCTATCGTATCCTGCTGAACCGCTTGGTATCCTTGATCGAAGCGGCTGGAATATCGCCGTCGGATCTGACGATGGAACAGGCGGCCGAGTTGGTTCGCAGTGACGAGCGCAACCGGCGCGAACCCAACAAGTGCCAGAATATCGCGCGGCGCTTCGTGGCCCATCTGATCGCCAGCGGCGTGACGCCAGCCCCGGTCGCAACACCGGAGCAGATCGCCCGTGCTGCGTTGCGCATCGACTATGAAGAGTATCTGGTTCGGCAACGGGGGCTAAGTCCGCGCACGATCTATCACTCCTGGCGCTTCGCCGACCGGTTCCTCGACCACCGGTTCGGCGGCCGCGAAACCGATCTCGCAGCGATCAGCGCGGGCGATGCGGTATCCTTCCTTCAGCATCTGCTTGGAAGAAAAGGCCCTTATCGCGACAAGACCGCCGCCACCCACCTGCGCACCTTTTTTCAATATCTGTTCCAGCGCGGCGTCACGGAAACCAACCTTGCCCTGTGCGTGCCGACTGTTGCCCAGCGATGGGATGCGAGGCTCCCACGCTTCTTGTCGCCCGAGCAGATCGAAGTCCTGCTCGCATGGGTTCGCGACAATCCGAAACATGGACTGCGCGATCATGCGATGCTGCTGATGATGGCGCGGCTCGGGCTGCGGGCACCGGAGGTGATCGCCATCCAGCTTGACGATATCGACTGGCGCGCCGGTGAGTTGCTCGTCCGGGGCAAGGGCCAGCGGCATGATCGCTTGCCTGTTCCGCCGGATGTCGGAGAAGCGATCGCAGCCTATATCCGTCAGGAGCGCGTATCGGGATCACGGACGCTGTTCGTCTCGTTGCGGGCGCCAAATGGCCCCTTCAAGGATGGGCAGGTCATCAACACCATATTGCAGGATGCCTTCGCCGCGACCGGCGTCACACCGCCCGGCCCGTATGTAGGATCGCACGTCCTTCGGCATAGCCTGGCGACGAACATGGTGCGCAACGGCGCGTCCCTTGCGGAGATCGGCGACATGTTGCGCCACAGGTCGCGCGCTTCGACGATGATCTATGCGAAGCTGGATACCGACGGCCTGCGTTCGATCGCAAGACCGTGGCCGGTAGCGGGAGAGGCACAATGAGTCTCGCTCATGAACTCGATCGCTATCTCAGCGTCAGGCGCAGCCTGGGATATGACCTGGCCACAGCCGAAAGGGCGCTGCGCCGCTTCGTGCAATATGCCGATGAGCAGGGCGTCAATCATATCACAACCGACCTGTTCCTGCGCTGGCAGAATGCGTTCGGCAACGCCAGGCGATCGACATGGGGCGCTCGCTTCATCATGGTACGCGTGTTCAGCCAGTGGCTCCACGGCATAGACGCTGCCCATGAAGTGCTTCCCCGTGGGCTGGTCCCTTACCGCTATTGCCGAACGCACCCCTATATCTTCACCCAGGCGCAGATCGCCGCCATCATCGAAGAAGCAGCGCAGTTGCCGTCTATCTATGGCATCCGCGGTCTGACCTGCTCGACCCTGTTCGGGTTGATCGCGGTGACGGGCATGCGGATCAACGAGGCGCTGAGCCTCGATACTGGCGACGTCGATCTCGATAACGGCCTCGTCCACATCCGCTGCGGCAAGCTGGGCAAGGAGCGCCTGCTCCCCGTCCACGACACCGCGGTCGAGCGGCTTCGCACCTATGTTGCCCGGAGGGACCGGTTGCTGGGGCGCCCATCGGTTCCGTTCTTCATCAAATGCGATGGAGGCAGGCTCGGGGATTGCGGCGCGCGCTACAACTTCGCGCATGTCTGCCAACGCATCGGTCTGCGCGAGCCACAGACCGAGGGGCGCCACGGTCGTGGTCCTCGTATCCACGATCTACGGCACAGCTTCGCCGCGCGAACGATGATCGACTGGTACAAGTCCAGCAAGGATCCTGCGCGCGAAATGATCAAGCTGAGCACGTGGCTTGGCCACGCCAAGCCGGATCACACCTACTGGTATATCGAGGCTGTTCCGGAACTGCTGGAGTTGGCGTCAGCCCGGATCATCGATCCTCAAGACCGGGAGCTATGCTCATGACCGGCATGACGTTCCCGGCGCTGCTCCAGCACTTCTTCACCGACCGCCTTTGCACGCAGATGGAGGCAAGCCGCAACACGATCGCGGGATACCGCGATACGTTCCGGCTTCTGGTCCGCTTTGCCGCCGCCCGCTCGGGGAAACCACCGACACGCCTCGGCATCGCCGATCTTGACGCCGAGGTGATCGCCGACTTCCTCATCCATATCGAAACGGCGCGAGGCAATGGCGCACGAAGCCGCAACACGCGCCTTGCTGCCATCCGGTCCTTCTTCCGCTACGTCGCCATGAACGAGCCGGAGTGGCTGCTGCACTGCCAGAGAATCCTCGCACTGCCGGACAAGCGCTATGTGAAGAGAAGTGTCACGTTCCTCGATGGACCCGAGATCGCAGCGTTGCTGGCTGCGCCCGACCGTTCGACCTGGACCGGTCGACGTGACCACATCCTGCTGTTGGTTGCCCTGCAAACTGGCCTGCGCGCATCGGAACTGACCGGTCTGCGCCGCAGGGATGTTGTCCTCGGCACCGGGGCACATATCCGCTGTCTGGGTAAAGGGCGAAAGGAACGTTGCACGCCGCTTCGTCGGGATACTGCCAAGGCCCTGCAGAACTGGTTGAAAGAATGGCGCAGTGACGATGATGGACCGCTGTTCCCTTCCATCCGTGGCGATCCACTCTCGCGTGACGCCCTGGAACATCTGGTCCGCAAACACTGTCTGACCGCTGCGCGTTCCTGCCCTAGCCTGACCAGCAAGCGGGTAAGCCCGCACACCCTGCGCCACAGTACAGCGATGGAACTACTTCATCATGGCGTTGACCAGTCCGTCATTGCGCTCTGGCTCGGGCATGAATCCGTCGAAACCACGCAAATCTATATCCACGCTGACATGCGGCTGAAGGAAAAAGCTCTGGCCAGCGTTGCTGCTCCGGAGACCAAACCCGGCAGGTTCAGGCCTGACGACGAACTTCTCGCCTGGCTCGAGGCTCTCTGATTATGCCGACCCGTCGCATGGCTGATCGACGGGGATTTCCCGCTCAAAAAGGCCATGCGGCATAATCCGGCGCTCGGCATAATGAGTCAGCTCGTGGAGGCAGGTCCGGTAATAATTGACCTGCTCGAAGAAGGCGGGCTGCGGCGGCACCTGCACGAAATCCTGCGCGGGCGCATAGAAAGCGCGCGTCCCGCCGACCCGGAAATCAACGCCCGAGGCCGCGATCACGTCCTCGGCGACAGGCACGATCTCGCGCTCGGGTAGGGGTGCCGGATCGGACGCCAATCCCTCGCGAAGCCCGTCGCATTGCGCCACGTTGAAAACGGTGAAGCGCTTGAGGAACGGAATGGTCGTGGCGTCATCGCCGGTCCGGCGGGCGCGTTCCCGCTCGGCCTCGGGCGTGAAGCGGTCGGCGTAGACGACGCACTGCCCGCGCTCGCCCTTGCGGACGCAACCACCCGCTTCCTGTGCCTGTCGGAAAGTTAGCCACGATTGCGACGGCCAGCCATGTTCAATGACCGCGCCCCACAGGATCAGGACATTGACGCCGGAATAGCTGCGCGCGGTGAGTGCGTTGCGTGGCAGGCAGGGGCCGCTACCACCATGTGCGCCCCACGGCTGAACCCACGGGAGCCGTCCGGCTTCCAACTCGGTGATGATTCGCGCGGTCACCGCGTCGTAGAGGTTCACCCGGTTGCCGGGCTGACGGTCTTCGCCCGCGCCCTTGCGGCGGGTTGATCTCGGCATGGCCTATCCTCCTCGCCACCCGAAAAGGCACAAAACCTCCCCGCGGAGGCGGGGGTGGGCGGCAAAAAGCGACCAAGAGGCCCGGCTCC
>NZ_SGIS01000047.1:0-19944 GCF_004208535.1 Sphingomonas populi | reverse complement strand
CGTCGCGCGTTTGCGCGACGGGGTGGATCAGAGGGCGGAACGCAGTGGAGCACCCCGAAGCGCGAGCGGAGGGGTTGCCGCCGGCCGCGCCGGGCCTAGCCGGGAGCGCCGCCCGCACCCGCCGCAACGGGAGAGGTCCAGGCAACGCCGCCGCGCGCTGGCGCGCGGCGTCCGCGTCAGGCCGGACGACAGTCCGGCCCCATGCGCAAGCGATCGTTACCTCGGGCCGAGACTCGCATCGCGAGGCCCGGTGGCGAGGGCCTGCCCGAGCCATAGAGCGCGGTCGCGCGTCAGCGAGAGGCGCTTATCGATTTTTTGAAGTAGAGGCCGGCACGGCCTCGTGCCGCAATCACAAACTTAATTTGGATCTTTGAAAAATTCTATCGGGGAGACTTGGAAACACTCCGCCAGATCGTTCAATCGAAGAAGCGTAAGATTGACCCGCCCATTTTCGATCTGGCTCAGATACGACTGTGTGAAGCCCGCAACCTCGGCAAGAGGTTCTTGCTTAAGCTCCCTTTCCTTGCGGAGCCGGGCCACGTTGAGACCGACAAGCCTGCGGATATCCACGATTCTTCAATCGAGGAATTCGCAACGCAAGTTTATTCGCTAGAACGAATATGCTATGATTGTGGATTGGAGGACTGAAACGAAGCGGACGAATGGCCGACGCCGAGGAGCACATCGGTCGGCAGATTGTTGAAGCTCAGCACAGCGCATCAATGGACGACCTGTTTCGTCTTCATGCCGGCTGGCTTCGCACGTTCCTGCTGCGGCGGCTGCGCGCGCAGCCGGCCGATGTGGAGGACATCGTGCAGGATACCTATCTGCGCGCGGCACGCCAGCCGACGACGGTGATCGTCCATCCAAAGGCGTTCCTGTCGCAGACCGCGACCAACCTGTTCCGCGACGGAAAACGGCGCGACTCGGTGCGGGCACGGCATCGCGAGTCGGTCGCGCACGCGGGGGCAGGGACGGGATCGGCGCCGCCCGGGCTGCTGGAGCAGGAAGCCGCGCTCGAGCTCGAGCGCCTCATCGTGGCGATGCCCGATACGTATCGAGACGTCTTCGCTTTGAGTCGGTTTCGGCATATGACGAACGCGGAGATTGCCGCGCATCTCGATATCTCGGTGAAGACGGTCGAGTGGCGAATGGGCAAGGCTCTGGCATTTTGCGCGAGCAGGCTACGAGACTAGGTGGCGCCGTTCATGACTGGACCCGATCAGCACGACGAAAACGCCGTCGAGGCACAGGCAGCGCAGTGGTTCGCGCGGCTCAAGTCGTTGCCGGTGTCCCGTGAGACCCTGCAGGCGTTCTTCGAATGGCAGCGCGACGAAACCCATGCTGCGGCGTTCGCGGCGGTCGAGCGGCTGTGGTCGCGTGCCGGGGATCTTGGCGACCGGCCAGCGATCGTCGCCGCCACGCACGCGGCGGTGGCGCGCAAGGCGCGGCGGCGCTGGCGCGGGCTAGCGTGGCCGACGCATCCGGCGCTCGCGGCGCTGGCGGTCCTCCTGCTGGTGCTGCTGGGCATCGGTGCGACCTATTGGGTGATGCGCCCCGGCGCGAACGACTATATGACCAAAGTCGGTCAACGCAGCGTCGTCGCGCTCGTTGATGGGTCGCGGATGTCGCTCGACACCGACACACGGATCGTCACGCGCTTCAACGCGCAGGAGCGCCGCGTCGTGCTCACCCATGGCCAGGCGTATTTCACGGTCGCGCATGACACGGCGCGTCCGTTCCGGGTCGAGGCGGACGGCGCGGAGGTCGTCGCCACGGGCACGCAGTTCGCGGTGCGGCGGGACGGCGTGGGCGTCGATGTGACGCTGGTCGAGGGCAGTGTACGGGTCACGGCGCAGGGGACCGCGCCGACGACATTGCGCCCCGGGCAGCGGCTGGTGCTCAGACCCGACCAGACAGCGGTGGTGCAGATGGTGGATACCAAGGCGGCGACGGCGTGGCGGCAGGGCCGGATCGTGCTCGACGGCTGGACGCTGGCGCGCGCGCTGAGCGAAGTGAACCGCTATACGACGCAGCCGGTCCGGCTGGAGGCCACGCGTTTCGCCGAAGCGCGGCTGAGCGGCACGTTCGATGCCGGCGATATCGAAGGCTTCGTCGCGGCGGCGACAGCGCTGCTGCCGCTGACCGCCGAGCGCGACGCGGACGGGTCGGTCCGGCTGGTCGATCGCGCGCCCCAAGAAAAATCCTCGTAATCGACTTAGGGTCACCGCCATGCCGGCGCGTCTCTTGTCCCGAAGCCCCGACCTGGTTCGGGGCACGCCGGAACGATGGGGGCAGTGGGGATGACGGAACTTACAGCGCGGCGGTGGAGCGCGCTACGCGGCGGATGTGCGATCGGGCTGGTGTTGGCGGCATTGCCATCGGTGGCGCAGGCGAAGCCGGCACCGGCGATGTTCAGCTTCAGGATTGCGGCGGGATCGTTGCAACACGCGCTGGTCACGTTCGCGTCAGTGACGGGCGAGCAACTGCTGTATTCGACCGAACTGGTGGCGGGTCGCCAGGCGCCCAAACTGGACGGGCGGCTGAGCGTCGATCAGGCGCTCGACCGCCTGTTGGACGGAACCGGGCTGGTGGCGCAGCGGGTCGGGCCAAGAATGATCGTGCTGCGCCCGCGCGACGCGCCGGGGCGCGGTCCCGCCGATGCGGGGAGCGGCGCGGAGGCCGGCACCGCGACGCCCGCCGACGCGGTCGCCACGGCATCAGGAGACCAAGGCGCGTCCGCGATCCTCGACAGCGGCTCGGGCGCTGCGCTGGCCCACGACGACATCATTGTCACCGGCACGCATTTGCGCGGCGGTGCGGCAGGCTCGCCACCGGTCGAGCGGCTGACGCGCGACGATCTCGATCGGCGCGGTTTCGCGAGCGTCGCGCAAGCCTTGCAGGCGTTGCCCGGCAATTTCGGGGGGATGGCGAACGAGCAGAGCGCGCTCGCCTTCGCCGACACGAGCGGGAGCAATGGCGGGTTTGCGACCGGGGTCAATTTGCGCGGCCTGGGCGCGGGCGCGACGCTGGTGCTGGTCAATGGTCAGCGGCTCGGCGGGTCGGGTACGAAAGGCGCGTTCGCGGATGTGACGAGCATCCCGACCGGCGCGCTCGACCGGGTCGAGGTGCTGATGGACGGCGCATCGGCGATCTACGGGTCAGACGCGGTCGGCGGCGTCGTCAACATCCTGCTCAAGCGCCATTTCAAAGGCGCGGAGACACGGGTGCGGTTCGGCAGCGTCACCAGCGGCGGCAAACGCGACGTGCAGATCGACCAGACGCTCGGCAAGCAATGGAGCACGGGCGGCGTGATGCTGTCCTACGAATATGACCAGTCGGGGCGGTTGGCGAGCGCCGACCGGGCGTTCGCGCGGTCGACCGACTCGCGCAGCCTCGGCGGAACCGATCACCGCTATGTCTACAGCCTGCCGGGCAACGTGCTCGGCTTCAATCCGGTCACGGGCGCGCTCGGGGTCGCCTATGCGATCCCGTCCGGCCAGGATGGCAAATCTCTGACTCCGGGCGACTTTGTGGCGGGCACAACCAATCTCCAGAACGCGCGGATCGACACCGATCTCATCCCACGCCAGGTCCGGCACAGCGTCTACGCGACGCTCGACCAGGATGTCGGCGCGGGGCTGCATCTCACCGCCGACGCGCGCTACGCGCACCGCGCGTTCGACGCGCGGCTGGCCGGGTCGGCGGCGATCGTACAGGTCACCGCCGCCAATCCCTATTTCGTGTCGCCGACCGGTGCGCGCTCCGACCTGATCGCGTATTCGCTCGCGCCGGAACTGGGACCGATCGACACGCACGGCTATGCCGAAGCGCTGGCGACGTCGCTCGGACTCGACGCCGATCTCGGACCGGGCTGGAAGCTGCGCAGCTATGCGGCGTTCGCGCAGGAGCGCGAGTTCAACGAATCGCGCAATCTGGTGAACACGGCGGCGCTCGCCGAAGCGACCGGCAGCATCCCCGACACCCCGGCGACGCCGTTCAGCACCGCGCGCGACGGGTTCTTCAATCCGTATGGCACGGGGAAATCCAATGCGGCGGCGATCCTCGACTTCGTTGGCGAGGGCTATTCGCGCTCGCGCACGCGCAGCCAGGTGCTGACCGCCCATATCGATGCCGATGGATCGCTGTTTTCGGTACCCGGCGGCACGGTCAGGCTGGCGGTCGGCGGCGACGTGCGGCGCGAGACGTTCCGCCGCAGTGGCGAGAGCCTGCTGTCGACCGCGCGGCCGGTGGCGACCGCCAACGTTGCCGCGTCGCGGCTGATCGAAGCCGGCTTTGTCGAAGCGCAGGTACCGATCGTTGGGCCCGGCAACGCGATGCCGCTGATCCGCCGGCTCGACGTGTCGCTGGCGGCGCGGATCGAACAGTATGATGATTTCGGCACGACCACCAATCCCAAGGTCGGGGTCGCCTGGGTGCCGCTGGCAGGGGTGACGCTACGTTCGAGCTTCGGCACGTCGTTCCGCGCGCCGAACCTGCGCGAACTGCGCGACCCCGAGCAATATTCGGTGACGACGCTGACGCGTGGCGGCACGAGCGTGCCGGTGATCCAGTTGTCGGGCGGCAATCCCGGCCTCAAGCCGGAAAAGGCGCAAAGCTGGACCGCCGGAGTCGATGTGGATCCGGCGGCGATTCCGCATTTCCACCTCAACGCGACATGGTTCAGCACGGTGTTCAAACAGCGGGTGGCGACGCCGGCGAGCGCGAACTTCGCCAATGCGCTAAGCGATCCGACGCTGGCGCCGTTCGTGCAGTTGGTCTCGCCGAACAGCAATGCCGCCGATCTCGCCCGGGTGACCGCGCTGCTCGGCGACCCGGCGTTCACCGGCGGTAACAGCTTCCCGCCGGCGAGCATCGCCGCGATCGTCGACACGCGCTACGTCAATACCGGCAAGGTCGAGGTGAGCGGGATCGACCTCACCGCAAGCTATACGCTTCCGATCGGCGCCAACCAGGTCACGGTTTCGGGCAATGGTTCCTACCTGCTGCGTTATCGCGAACAGGTGACGCCGAGCTCGACTTCGGTCGACCGGATCAACCGCGTCGGCCAGCCGGTCGATCTGCGTGGTCGCCTGAGCGTCGGCTGGAGTCGGGGCGCGGTCAATGCGCTGCTCGGCCTGAACTATGTCGCGCCCTATCGTGATCTGCTCGGCAACCCGATCCACGCCTGGAAGACGCTCGATCTGCAATTGGGGTATCGCGCGCCTGAGGAAAGCGGCGCGCTCAACGGACTGGGAATCGCGCTGTCCGCGCGGAACCTGCTCGATCAGGCACCGCCGTTTTACGATTCGCCGGTCGGGGTCGGCTATGACGCGGCCAATGCCGACGCGCTCGGGCGTTCTGTATCGATCCAGCTCACCAAGCGCTGGTAAGCATGACACGTTCCTTGCTCCGCGCAGCGTTGCGCCTTGCGCTGCCGTGTCTGCTGGCGATCGCGACACCGCTCGGCGCGCGACCATATAGCGTCGACGACATGCTGATGACCGAGGCGTTCGGCAGGATCGAGACGTCGCCTCGCGGGCGCTGGCTGGTGTTCGAACGGCTGGTGCCGTTCGAGACCGCCGCGCGGTTCGATCTCGACGCGATGGATGTGCTGCGCTCGCGCCTGTATGTCGTCGACCTCGCGCGTCCGGCCGAGGCCAGGCCGTTGCTGCCGTCCGATCGGGGTGCTGGCATGGTCATGCTCGGCTTTTCGCCGGACGGGACGCGGCTGGCGATCGGACGGCTCGACGGATCGCGCTGGACGCTGGGCGTGGTCACGCTGGCGAGCCGGGCGGTCCGCTGGTTCGCGGTCGCGCCGGATACGTCCGAGTTCCGGCCGACGCTCGCCTGGGTTTCGGGCAGGCACTTGGTCATGCTGGCGCAAGCCGATGCCACGCCGCCCTGGGTGTTGCGGCGCGACGCTGCGGATCGCGCCGAGGTCGGGCGATTGTGGGCGCTGGCACAGGCCGGGCGGGTGGCGACCGTGACCGCGATCGGCAGCGGGCGCGACACCGATGTGACGCCGCCGGCACCGCCGGTCCGGCTGGTCCGCCTCGATGTGACGACCGGCGCCACCACGCTGCTCGCGCAAGGCAATTTCGAAACGCTGCGGCTGTCGCCCGATCGGCGTCACGTCGCGCTGACCGAGCAAGCCGAGGTCATCCGCGTCACCACGACAGCACCGATCCGGCAGTCCGACGACCTCCGGCGGCGCAGGCTGCGGATCGTCGATGTCACCAACGGACATGCCTGGTCGCCGTGCGCGGCGTGCGACCTGCCGTTCGATCCGCCGGCCTGGTCGCCGCACGGCGATCGGCTGCTGTTCTTCGCCCGGCGCGACGCGCAGGCATGGGCCGGTGGCCAGCCCTGGGTCGCGAAGGTCGGGTCGCGGCAGGCGACGCCGCTCGCACTTTCGGGCGTCCACCCCGAAGTGATCATGCGCCGGGGCGCCTATGATGCGGTCGGGCTGGGCTGGCTCGGCGCACGGCCGCTGCTGTTCGGTCGCAAGGGAGCGCAGGCGGCGCGCACCGACTGGTACGCGCTCGGCGCCTCCGGTGCGACCATCCTGACGGCGAACGTCACCGCACCGACGGCGACACTGGCGGCGGGTGCGACCCCGATCATGCTGGGGTCGGACGCGGCATGGCGGCTGGGTGCGCGCGAGGCGCGACCGCTGCTGTCCGGGATGGACGGCGTGGCCGCGTTTGCGACCGGCGCGGAGCGGCCCGAGCAGAGCGCGACGCTGCTGGGCTGGCGGCACTCCAGTGGCGGCATCGTGATCGACGGACCGAGTGGCGGCACGCGCCGGTTCGTGGCGCGCGCCGACAGCGCGGTGCGGCCAGTGGCCGCCAGCGCCCAGAACGACCTCGTGCTGGTAAACGAGACCGAGGCCAATGGCGTCGCGCATCTCGCCATCGTACCGGCCAGTGGGTCGCCGCTGAGCGTGGCGACGATCAACGCGCGGCTCGCCAGCGTGTCGGTGCGCGCGCCGGTGCCGGTCCGCCACCACGTGCCCGGCGGCGCGGCGGTGACGAGCTGGCTGTACCTGCCCGAGCCTGGCGCCGCGAGGGCAAAGCCACCGCTGATCGTCATCCCCTATGCGGGCACGGTGTACGGTGACACGTCGCCGGCTTTGTGGAACCCCGGGGTCGGGCGCACCTACACCAATGTGCCCGCGCTGGTCGGGCACGGCTATGCGGTATTGCTGCCGAGCATGCCCGCGCTCGCCGCCACCGATCATGCGCCGTTCGATGTCGCCGGGCAGGTGCTGGCGGCAGTCGACGCGGTGATCGCGCGCGGCGAGGCCGACCCCGCGCGGCTTGGTCTGTGGGGACATAGCTATGGCGGCTATACCGGGGCGACGATCGCCACCGAGACCGACCGGTTCAAGGCGATGATCGTGTCGAGCGGGATCTACGACCTGACCAGCTTCCAGGGCACGTTCGCGCCGACCGCGCGGCGATCGCCGGGCTATGGTTTGGGCATCCTGCCCTGGGCGGGCTGGACCGAGACCGGGCAACCGGGCCTGGGGGCGACGCCGTGGAGCAACCCGGCGCGCTATGTCGCGAACAGCCCGGTCTATCATGCCGACCGAATCACCACGCCGCTGCTGATCATGGCCGACGACCGCGACTTCACGCCGTTGCAGCAGGGCGAGCAGCTGTTCTCCGCGCTCTATCGCCAGGGCAAGGACGCCCAACTGGTCAGCTATTGGGGCGAGAACCACGTGCTGATGAACCCGGCCAATGTCCGCGATGCCTATGCGCGCGCCTTTGCCTGGTTCGATCGTCATTTTGCAGGCGCGGGCACGCCACAGCCGTAAGGTCAGTTCTGCCGCTCGTGGATCGCCGCGAGCCGGTCGCACCAGGCGCGCGCCCAATGTTCCATCAACAGCGCGACGAAAATCTCGGTATAGCTGTTGGTCTGCATCAGATGCTCGGGATCGAGCACCGCCGCCGTGCTGGCCGGATCGAGCACCTGGTGACGCACGAGCACGCCGCCGAGCAGATAGTCGCGCAGGAACGGCGTGCTGGCGGCGAGCATGCGCCCGAAAAACGGCGTGAGGCAGCCTTTGCCGCGGCGTTCGAGCAAGATCGGCGGCAGCCGGTCCACATAGGCCGCGCGGATCATCGCGCGGTCGCGCTTGCCCTGCGTGAGGTCGAGCGCGGAGCGCGGCAGGACATGCTCGAGCAGCGGTTGCGACATCAACGGATGCAGCACCGTCATCGCCGATGCGCACCAGGATCCGCCGAACGCGGCGCGGGCTGCGGCGAGGTTGAGGATCTGCAGTTGCTTGGCAGGCGCCAGATCGGCGGTGTCGTCGAGCCAACGTAACGGATGCGCCTCGCGCGGCATGGCGTTCGCGACGAGATCGACACGGTACGCGGGCATCGCGATTGGGGAGGGCGCGACGCGCACGCGCAGCGCGGTGCCGAGCACCGACCAGATCGATCGTCCGCTCCAGGCGGCGAGATCGGCGACCGCCGCGCTCCGCTTGGGCCAGGGACGGGGATCGCGCCAGAGATCGGCGGCGATCAGCGGACTCGCGGGCTGGAAGAACACAGCGTCGCCACCTTGGCCGGTCAGCAATGTATCGGCACCGAGCGCGCGGCCGCGCGCGGCGAGATCGCGGTCGTGGAAGAAACTGATGCTGGCGACATTGGGGCGCAGCGTCACCGGCACGTCGGCCATCAGCGCGGCGTCCATCACCCGCTGGTCCTGCAGGGTTTCGTGCAGCGGCAGATCGAGGTGCGCGGCGACGGCACGGGCATAGACGCGTTCGTCGCCTTCGCGGTCGCTGGCGTAATAGTGGAACCAGCCGGCGACGGGCTGGTCGGAGCGGGCGAGGCCGGCGGCGACGATCGCCGAGTCGAGTCCGCCCGACAGTTCGGCGATCGCGACATCCGAGCAGGAACGCCAGGCGCGGACACAGGCATCGACCAGCGCGGGCAGGGGCGATGTGCCGGACACCGGCGGCGACGACGCGGACGCGCGTGCGAAGTGCGCAGGCGCCCAGTGCCGGGTCGTGTGGCGAGTCCTCTCGGTCAGTTCCAGTCGGACACCCGGCTCGAGTGTCTCCACCCCGATGAACGGCAGCGCGTCGGCGACCGACCCGGGAAAGCGCAGCAGACCGGCGACCCTGGGCCAGTCGATCGCGAGGGTGTCCGGTGCGGCCGAGGCGAGGAAGCTCTCGGGGACGGAGGTGACGACGCGCAGCCCACCACACCGCCACGAGACACACTCAAGCATCCCGATAGGATCGCGGAACATGTCGAGACGCGATGGATCATCCCGGTCGATCCGGAGCGCAACATAGCCGCCCCAGCAGCGCGTGGTGAGCTGGTCGCACACGCCCGCGAAATTCCCAGCGCCCGCCGCAACAACCCCTGCGGCAACGTCGCCGCGTTCGGTCGCGGCGCGATCGAACAGCGCACCGATCACGATGGTGCGATCGTCGAGCAACCGGTGGAAGCCCGCGCGCCCTGGCCTGGATTCGGCGAGCACCGTCCAGCCGGGCTGGTCGACGAGACAATGCCAACTCAGATCGAGCGCGCGCTGGCGAAGCAGACCTGCGGTGCGGTCAGGGAAGGGCGCGCCGGTAGGCCAGCGGAACGCGATGAAGCCGGTCATGCGCTGGCGCGCTCGACCTGAAAGATGGTCGTAAAGCCTTCAACCTTGCCGACGCGTTCGGCGAGCAGCAGGTCGCCATCGGCGAGCCAGCAATGCGCATGGAACGGAAACAGCGACACGCCGAAGATCCAGTCGGCGGCGAGGCCATAACAGCGCAGAAAATGGAGCAGCAGGAAGGACCGAAACAGGCATTCGATGCGGAACGGCAGCCACAGGCACAGCCGTTCGAAACGGGCGGCCACGTCTGCGTGGCTGGCGTGGCGGGTAGGGGCCTCGCAGGTCCGCGCGTGTGCGATCATCTGCGCTAGCGACGAGCGCCGGAACCGCCACGCCGCGCGGACCAGCGCGCGCACGAAATAGCCCAGATCGCGGAGAGACAAGGGCGTCGTGCCCGGCGCGCAATCTTCGCGCCAAAGCCGGGTTAAGGGTCGCGCCACGGCACCGGGTGTGGCGCGATCCGCGATGAGACCCTGCTCGACCAATTGGATGCGGGCCTCAACTGCGGCGCTGCCAACATCCGGTCTGGTGGGGGCGTACAGGCAAAAATACCCATCGCGCTCGATATCGAGAAAGACGAGACCATCGGACGCGCGGATGGCATGAACGCCGTCGGTCAACGCGAGCGCGTCGAGAAGGTCTGGGTCTGGCGACATGAGGAATCCTCGACCATACGGCACCGGCCCCCGAAGGAACCGGTGCCGCTGCCTTCGTCAGTCGTAGAAGCCGACCATCAGCGACTCCTGCTTGGCACCGATCGGGGTGCCTTTGGTCTCGCGGCGCGCGGAGCCGAGCGCGACCAGCTTGGGCGCGGATTTTTGGTCTTTCGTCATGATAGAGCCTTTCCTTGCTTGCATCTCCACCGCGAATCGACGGTGGCAACAGGGATTGCGCGCCCGCACGGCTGGTTATCCAAGCTATATCTGGAATATATTCGTACTCAGGCGGAACCTCGCCTGAACACCAGCGCGATCTCGGCGGCGGCCGCGATCCGTCGTTCATGGAAGGCGCGGATTTGGTGATGTGCCTCGTCGAGGTTATGCTCGAGTAGGACCCGCTGAAGCGGGATCGCTGCCGATGCGCTATCCTCTAACAGCGCGATATCGCAGCGTCGCACCAGTTTCAGGCGGTCGTCGAGATAGCGATGAACGTCGGATACGATCGTCTCGCCGCAGGCTTCGACGATCGCGCGAAAGGTCGCCCAGATGTCGGCTGGCGGGTCGCCGGGCATGACCCGCAGATCGCCGCGCAGCGCGCGGTTCAAGCACATCAGGTGCAGGCTGTAGAGTTCGGCGATGTCGCGCGCGTCGAGCCGTGCCAGATAATAGCCTTCGGAGCGGTGCTCGGTCACCACGTCACGTCCGACCAGGCGGGACAGAACCTCGCGCAGCGGCGTCACGCTGACATGAAGCCGGCTCGCCAGATCCTTGAGGCCGATCCGGTCGCCGGGGCGATAGCGACCGTCCGCGAGTTGGTCGGACACCAGTGCATAGAGATCGTCGAATCGTGCGCGCTCCACCCGGTTCGGCATCGCAAAGGCTCCTTTGCGGTCGATCCTTGTTGGGCGGCGTGCCAACTGTCGATGCACCGGGCCGGAATCGGCGCTCCGGGACGCGTTCGCGCCGATCCTTTGCGCCGTACCCGCAGAAACATGGCGGTCGCCCCGCAATCTTCCGGCGGCCCTATCGCGAATCCGATCGGCTTGCTGCGTCGGTCTGGCGAGTCACTGGTGACGACCCCGAAACGGTCTGGTGACAGGCTGGGTCAGAGTGTGTCTATAATCCCGGCGCTTGCCATCCGTCATGGCGCGACGAGGGCGAGCGCTCGTGTGATTTGGCGCCCGAGGTTGCTGGCATGAAGCATTCCTCCATCGAGATCGACGCCGGTGCGCGCATCCTCACGCAATCGCTGCGCGCTATCCGCAAGAAGCGCGGCATGACGGCAAGCGATATCGCGGCTGCGCTGGAAATGCCGCTGCGCACCTATCAGGAATTCGAATCGGGACGCGGGCCGCTCACCCACGAGCGGCTCTTCGCGTTCGCGGAGGCGACCGATTCCGATCCATACGCGCTGCTGCTCGGCGCCATCTTCGCGCAAGCCGATCTCGCGATCGACTGCGCGGACACGAAATTCTGCATGATCATGATGATATATTTCGAGGAATTCGCGCGGGAGCGCTGCGGCGACATCGCCTATCTTGATCCACCCAACCTTGCCGGCGGGTTCGATCGCCTGTTCAAGGATTTTGGTGTCCTGCTCGACGACCGAGAACGCTTTTTGCAAAACTGGCTGGCTAACCGGACCGGCTCGATCGGGCTGGCTGCCCTGCGCCAGCGCATGGTCAACCGGCGCGAGCGCAAGGCTGGGAAGACGCGCAAGGAGTGATTCAGCCAGCCGTCCGCCGTGATGGGGCATTGTCAACGCCGCACCAGATCGAGATAGCCGCCCGCCGCGAGCGCGCGGGCCTGGCCGATCAGACGGTGCGTTCGCGTGCGCAGATAATCCGAACCGCCGGACCAGTCCCGGCGGACGAGCGCCGCGCCGAACAGGTGCTCGGCGACCGAACGATGGCGTGACGTTAGCGCGAGCGCGTCGAGCACGCGGAGGGTCTCCACCCAGCGTCGCGCTTTAGCACCGACCGGGAACAGCGCGGCAGGCATCTGGCGGTTTCGCAAGAACGCCGCCAGCCGACGCAAGGCAAGCAACCGGATCTCCAGTCGGTCTGTGCCGCGCAGTTGATACGCGAGCCTGACGGGGCCGTCGAGGAGCGTGCCCTGTGCAACGCTCAGCCGGATCGAGCGCGGGCCGCTGCCCAGCAGTACCTGTTCGCCCCCGGCCGGGAGCGACAGATGCGTGACGGGTCCCGGCATCGCAAAAAGGTCGAAGCTTTCCCTGTCGTACCGCTCTGCCGGAACGGCATGGACTGTAATTGCCAGTGGATCGAGATTTGGATGCCAGAAGAGGCGGGGGCTCTCGGCCGGGCGGCCAGGGTCTTCCGCGAAATTGCAGGCCCCATTGCGGGTCGGGCGGGAGGCCAGTCAGAAATTCGATTTCCCGTGGATATCGCTCGACGCGGTGCAGTGAGGCTTCGCCAGCATCGCTCTGATAGTCGCCGCGGCGGCGCAGAATCTCCCATGCGACACTGCCGGGATCGCATAGACGATCAGGTGATGGCGTATCGCGGACGACAAGTGACGGAATCGGGCGATGTGCTGCCATGACGCGCTCCTGCTGTGACGCAGAAAGTCAGGCATCCTTGGCGGCGGATGTCATATATTCCGGATATATCCGACGTATAGGAGGCTTAATTTGCGCCGTTGCGCAACAAGGGTGTCTTTAGCCCGCTGGATTGATGAACCAACTGTTCGCAGTTTTTGCGTGCAGCGTGCGGTTGCAGCGAAGGTGCTTCTGGTTGTTCGGTTGCGGCGCTTTCTTGGGATAATAAGATAGGCTGGGCAATCGCGTACAAAGCGCGGCGTTTACTCCTGTTAGCGGCGAGGTGCCGTGATATTACGAGCGTCGAATTGCGCCGCTCCCAAGTCGAGGTCCATGCGCTGGTGAGGAACGCATCACGCTCCGTTTCGCCGACGCGCTGGCGCGGGTTCATGGCCGGCGTGTCCATCGCTCCTGGTGGGTCGCCGCCAATGCCGTGGGAGGGCGAGCACGGGAGGCGCAGCGCGGGCGAGATCCGCCTCGTTGGCGGTCTCATGGCGCCGGTGAGTCGGACCTATGCGCCCACGCTTAAGGAAGCCGGATGATTCTAGTCTAGGCAACCAGTCGATCGGGTTCGTAGACATGGACATTGGTTGGATAGCGCTTCGAACCCTCGAGAGACGTACTCACCTCAGCCGTGATCAGCGTGTTGCCCGCTGGACGTTACCGGGTGGAGTTGGGCATTGTATGAAGGTGAGTCGACTTGTATGATGCCGGGTAGAGTGTAGAATGTCAGGAGGCCGGACACATGAATGTACAACGTGGCCGCTTGGTCAGCGGTGGCCGCCTACAACTACCCTCCAACATACGTCGCTCACTCGGCCTTGCTGATGGCGATCAGGTGGTAATGCAGGTTGTCGACGGAGAGCTACATGTTCGTCCTGCCCGTGACGCGTTGAAACGGATTCAGGCGATGCTGCGGCCTTATGCGCCGGTTGATGGATCTGTGGTCGAAGAACTGATCGCAGATCGTCGCGCCGAAGCCGCTCGTGACTGACATAGTATATGTGCTCGACGCGTCGGCGATCCTTGCTGCATTTTTCGACGAACCCGGCGCTGACGTCGTTGCCGAACGGATGGGTGGCGCGTTGCTGAGCGCAGTCAATTATCACGAGGTCGTTGCAAAGCTAGTCGACCGCGGCTCGCCACACGGCCAGATTCTCGACATCATGTCGCAGCTTGATGTCGAAGTGGTACCGGTAGATCGGGAGCAGGCCACTGCAGTTGGCCTCCTTCGCGCGACGACGCGCGCCGGCGGCCTCTCGCTCGGTGATCGCAGCTGTCTTGCTCTTGCTATTAGCCGGGGAGCAACCGCATTGACGGCCGACAAGGCGTGAGCTGACCTCGACTTAGAGGTTGTGGTCGAGGTTGTGCGGTGAAGATCTACAGGCAGTGGCGCGCACGCTGCGGGCGCTTTAGGAGCATTGGAGAGGCTGCGGTCATCGACACCCCGGATCATGCCGTGCACCGCCGTATCGCACGCATGATTGTGCGGTCAGTCGCCGTTATCGGTATGTGAGAGGGCAATTTTGGTGCGAGCGACATTGCCTTCGAAATGACCACTCGCGAGCTTAGCGTCAGGCTTGCCGAATTTCTAAACAGGTACCAACACTGCCGTCAAACGTCCGTAGTACATTGAACATACCGGTTCGCATGAAATCAGGAAGCAGCGGCAATTTTCGTAAAAATTTACTGAAAAGGTTACTAAGGCCTGTGGACATTTAGGGGATTCCCTTTTTCGACGAGATGGGATTCAAGGTCGGCGAAGGGAGCGGCATCTTGGATCGACATGGCTTGAGCGCCGAACAGTGGGAGAAGGTTGAAGCCTTTCTTCCCGGCAAAGTGGGCGACCGTGGTCGTTCCGGGGTGGATAACCGCAGGTTCGTGGAAGCGGTGCTTTGGATCGCGAACACAGGAGCCGCATGGCGGGATTTGCCGACGAGCTTCGGCAACTGGAATTCCAAATTTCGGCGATTCCGACGCTGGGCAATCAAAGGCGTCTTCGACGTTCTGTTTGAACGATTATCCGGTGACCCCGATTTCGAATACGCCATGATCGATGGCACAATTGTTCGGGTCCACCAGCAGGGCACCGGCGCAAGGGGGGGACTCATCGTCAGGCGATCGGACGCTCACGCGGCGGGTTGACGACGAAAATCGTCGCACTGGTCGATGCACTTGGAAATCTTGTTCGCTTCGTTCTGCTGCCCGGGCAAACCCACGATCTGGTCGGGGTAAAGCCGCTGATCCAGGACGTGGAATTCGATATGTTCCTGGGCGACAAGGCCTTTGACGCCGATTGGTTGCGGTCGGAACTCGATGACAGGGGAGCCATCGCCGTGATCCCTCCTAAATCGAACCGTAAACGAAAAATCGACTGCGACTTCCATGCCTACCGCTGGCGTCACCTCGTCGAAAACTTCTTCTGTAATCTCAAAGCATTCCGCCGGATCGCCACCAGATACGAAAAAACCGATCAGAGTTACCGCGCGATGGTCAATCTCGCCGCAATCAAAATTGCCCTCCGGTAAATGTCCACAGGCCTTAGGGCGTAATGACGTTTTTAACTATTTTAGAGTCCTCGGTGAGGAGAAACGTAAGCGTCCGGTTGTTACCCGGCGGGCTGAGCTTTGACGGTCTTGATCACGTCGGGGTCATCGACGAAATCTTCGAGGAATTGACCCCACCCGTCGGGAGATCGCCGTGCATTGGTGATCATGTCGCGTAGCTCCTCGATACCATCGTCGGTAAGAGCGGTGCGAGTGTCGTCCGGGGCGAAACTGACGCTGATGATCGAGCCGTAGGTCAGGTTGTCGTCATTGCTGACGATGGCGTCGATGAGGTCCGGGTGCTCGCCGAGGATGTCAGCGACATAATCGAGCGTGAAGACGTGTCTGACGGTTGCCATGAGACGGCCTTTCTTACTGCGCGAGCGGGCGCCAATTCCAGGGAAGGAGTTCGTCGATCCGGTTGATCTTGTGATCATGGACGCGACGGAACAGGTCCGTGAGATAGGCCTGCGGATCGAGGTTGTTGATTTTGGCGCTTTCGATGATCGTCATGGCGCGCGCCAGGGTCTCGGCGCCGGCCTCGGAACCAGCAAATAACCAATTTTTTCTTCCGATTCCAATGGATCGCAGGGCGCGCTCCGCCGCATTGTTATCGATGGCGACGCGGCCATCGTCGAGGAACAGGCTGAAGGCGGCCCATCGGCTCAGCCCATAGCGGAAGGCCTTGGCCAGATCCCCTTTTCCCGGGATGCGAGTGAGTTGCGCCTCGGCCCAGGCATGCAGGGCCTCAAGCTTCGGTTTGCTCCGCGCTTGTCGCACGGCGCGACGAAGGTCGGCAGGCTGGCCGGTAATCTCGCGCTCGATGTCGTAGAGCTGCCCGATGCGCTCGAGCGCCTCGTGCGCGATCTCCGATTTTTGTGACGTCCAGATGTCGTGGAAGTCGCGTCGCCAATGGGCAAAGCACGCGGCTTCCTGGAAGCGCGGCTGTCCGTCAGCGCCGGGTTCGTAGAGCTTTGCATAACCCTTGTACGCGTCGGCCTGGAGGATGCCGCTCGCGTTCCCAAGGTGCGCCAGCACATGCTCCGCTTTCCAGTTGGGGGCGTAACGATAGACGGCACCGGGCGGCGCGGTGCCGGCCCAAGGGCGCTGATCACAGACATATCCCCAGATCCGGCCTTGCATCACGCCCTTGCCGATACCTTTGGCCCGAGCTTGCGGGTTCAGCACGCGGATGGGGGTATCGTCGGCGTGAAGGATTTCGCTGCTCAGGACCGAGGCTTCGATCCTGTCAATCACGGGCAGCAGGATCCGCATGCCGCCGCCGCACCAGTCTGCAAGGGTGCTACGCGGAATATCGGCGCCCATGCGCGCGAAGATCTCGTTTTGCCGATAGAGCGGCAACTGGTCGTCAAATTTCGACACCAGCACATAGGCCAGGAGACTGGCGCCGGCCATGCTGCCCGGGATCGGTCGGCTCGGGGCTGGCGCCTGGACCATCTTCTCGCAGCAACGGCAGGACTTCTTCGGGCGCGCGATTTCGACGACCTTGAGCTTCGCCGTGATCATCTCGAGGATCTCGCTCACGTCTTCGCCAACGAGGCGCAGGTTACCCCCGCACTCCGGGCAGGTACTGCCCGGGTCGAGCTCGTGCCGTTCGCGCGGCGTGTCTGCCGATACGCGCGGACGTCGGGACGGACGGGTCTTGGTAGCGGCGTCGGTCGCGGGACCGGCAGACGCCTCGTCTGGCTCATCCTTGTCGTTCGCAACGACGGCCTGCTCCGCAGCGGTGACGAGCAGGTCTTCGAGGGCGAGCTCGAGCTGCTCGATCTCGCGTTCGATCTTCTCGGAGGATTTGCCGAAGGCCTGCTTTTTCAGCCTCGCGATCCGCAGGCGCAGCGCCTCGATCATCAGATCATGAGCCCGCAGTGTCGCTGTCAGCTTCGCGTTTTCGGCCTGCAGCCGTGCGACCATCGCTCTGAGGAGAGCCGGGTCTTCGGGAAGATCTGCCGCCACGTTCAGCATGGGCCTACACTACGGAAAAAGGCCAAAAAGTCCAGGAAAACGGGCCTTTTCCGGGAAGAAATTACCCGACTCGCGCGGGCGGCGCGCCCCAGCTCGGACGCCTCCAGTCAATTCCTTCCCACAGCATCGCAAGCTGTCCCGATGTCAGCCGTGCAGTCCCGTCGCTGACCGATGGCCAGGGAAAACGGCCCTGCTGCAGAACCTTGTAGTACAGGCAAAACCCCTGGCCATCCCAGTAGAGAAGCTTCACCCGGTCGCCGCGTTTTCCGCGAAAAGCAAATACGGCACCGCTCGCTGCTTTCTGGTGCAATACTGTCTGGGCCAGCATCGCCAGCCCCGAAATCCCCTTGCGCATGTCCGTCGCGCCACAGGCAAGATAGACCCGCACGCCGGTCCCCGGTCCGATCACGCCCCTTCGACCGAGCGGATGAGGCGCATCAAGGTCGCGCTCTCGATGCCGCTATCGAAGCGCAGCCGCCGTCCCTGCGAAAAACACAGCTCGACGACGGACGGCGAGAGTATCGGCTCTTCGAAT
The DNA here is from genome assembly GCF_004208535.1 of Sphingomonas populi. Taxonomy (GTDB): domain Bacteria; phylum Pseudomonadota; class Alphaproteobacteria; order Sphingomonadales; family Sphingomonadaceae; genus Sphingomonas; species Sphingomonas populi. Next base: position 2,034 of record NZ_SGIS01000047.1, on the reverse strand, counting down.
GCAGCCGCCGCCTGCGGCGGCGAGGGCACGATATCGACCGGTAGAAAGATCGCGCTGGATGACGCGGGCAATTGCCCTCTCTTCTTGAACGCGTGGCGCCAATTATAGATCTGGGCTCGCGACACATCGTAGCGTCGGGCAACGCGCGACAGCGTCTCGCCGTTCACGCCGACCGCAGCAACGATCTCGAGCCGCTCCGCTTCCGTCCAACAACGACGCCGCTCCCGGCCCAATATCTCCATCGCACACCTCGCCCGAGTTCAGGACGTCCATAAGTACGTCCTTATCGACGTCTCTTACGCGCTCAGCTCCAATCCGGGCAGGCGGTCTCAACCGGTCGTTTACGGAGAAACCCCTCCGACTTCAGTCGGATCCTGGCTTCAGCCTCTGACTCGGCCGATAGCGGGTCGCCGGTGAATAACGCCCAAACCTCTGATAATACGTACTTTATCTGGCTTGTTAAATGTTGGGTTTCGCAAGATTTGTTCTGATTTCGGCGCAAAAGCTTGCGATTTCGCGCGCGCCCGCGAAAGGGGGTTTCGCTCGGATCGAGGTTGTGATTCCTTCGTCATTGGAAAAGATCGACGAGGAATCGACATGCTGCCCAAGAAGCCCGAGCGCACCGCCTTCGAGCTGTTCCAGAGCCAGCTCGACACCATGATCGACCTCGGTCATCCGCTGGCGAAGTTGGCGGGGCTGATCAATTGGGCGCGCTTCGAGGAAGCCTTCGGGACGTTCTACACCCCCATGAAAGGCCGACCGGGATTGCCGACCCGGTTGATGGCGGGATTGCACCTGCTCAAGCACATGGAGGGCTTGTCCGACGAGGCGGTCTGCGCGCGTTGGGTGGAGAACCCCTACTGGCAATTTTTCTGCGGCGAACAGCACTTCCGCCACAAACTGCCGTTCGATCGGTCGTCGATGACGCGCTGGCGCGCGCGGATCGGGCCGGAGAAGCTCGAGCTTCTACTCGCCGAGACGATCACCGTTGCAACCCGCACCCAGGCCGTCACGCCGCAGGCGTGCACGCGTGTGACGATCGACACCACCGTCCAGACCAAGGCTGTCGCCCATCCCACCGACAGCCATCTGCTGCTACGCGGGGTCGAGTGGCTCAACCGGCTCGCCAGGCAACATGGCATCAAGCTGCGCCAATCCTTCCTGCGCCTCGCGCGGCGCGCACGGGTGAACGTCTCCCGGCTCATCCATGGTCGCGGGCATGCACAGGCGATGCGGTGGGTTCGCAAAATGCGGACCTGGCTCGGTCGGCTCGACCGCGACATCGCCCGCAAGATCGCAGGAGATGCCACTCTCGAGGACGCCTTCGCTGTCGCCCGCAATCGCATCGGGCGCCTGCTGGCTCAGAAGCGCGACGACAAGAACAAGCTTTATGCGCTCCATGCCCCCGAGGTCGAATGCATCGGCAAGGGCAAGGCCCGCACCCGCTACGAGTTCGGGGTCAAGACATCGATCGCGGTGACCAACGCGCGGACCGCCGGCGGGCAGTTCATCATCGGGATGCAGGCGCTGCCGGGCAACCCGTACGATGGCCACACCATCTCGGGTCAGATCGAGCAGGTCCAGCGGCTCACCGGAATCGCGGTCGAGCGCGCCTATGTCGATCGCGGCTATCAGGGCCACGGCCACAAGGGCGCAGCCAAGGTCTACATCTCCCGCATGCGCGGGATACCCTCACCCACCATCCGCCGCGAGCTCAAGCGACGCAGCGCCATCGAACCGATTATCGGACACACGAAATCTGACGGGCTCCTCGAGCGAAACCACCTCGCCGGCGCCCAGGGCGATGCCATCAACGCGCTTCTCGTCGCTGCCGGCCACAATATGCGACTGCTCGTCGCCTGGCTCGCCGCGCTTTGGCGTGCGTTCCTCGCGTGGATCGCGCTCGTCCTCCTGGTCCAACCTACAGCCGCCTGAAAACCTGCGGCCGCGCGCATCGACCGCCCGGAGTCAGACCTCGCGCAACGAGACACCGAAACCGCCCCTTTTGCCGACATCGAGTTGTTCACGGACGAC
>NZ_SGIS01000046.1 GCF_004208535.1 Sphingomonas populi | reverse complement strand
ACTGGAGCCGATCGGCAACATCCCTCCCGCAGAAGCCGAGCAACGATACTATGCCATGCTGGACGACATCCCGATGGCCGCGTAACTTAAACCAAATCGCCTCCGGCGATCCCGGTGCGGTTCAGTCAGCATTTTCCGGGCTGCGACAATGTTGAGCACGCGAGTCAGACTATAGGCGAGAACGTGGGCGCCATCTCGGTGGAGACGCGCGGCTTGGTCTTCGTGAAGAAGTGCGTGGCCCATTCGTCCTTTTAGGGTGCCGAAGGGGTGCTCGGCCGTCTGCCGCCCGACCCGTATGGCGTTCGGGTTCGCATCGAGCCGGAACTGCGTGGCTTCGAGTATATGCTCGTACTCTTCGTGGGTGGTCGTTTGATTGCCTGCGGCTACCGGCCATCAGGCACTTCTGGATAAATATCCAGCACTGGCCCAAGCGCTGCTTTGAGCGGCCCAAGGTAATCGTCGTAGTGTTGCCACCGTTCGACGCCCGCCCGGTAGATGGGTTGGCGGACCTGTTCTGCGCTCGGCGTATGCACCGGGCGCGTGTTCTCGTGAAACGCGAGACAGGCCGGATCGAACTGCAGCCCGAGATAGTTCAGCAGCCGTCGCACTTCATGTTCGAGATCATCGACCAGATTTTCGTAAATGATGCGATGAACTCGCCCCGGCGTAACTTGGTCGAAATGCGCCATGTGCCGCGCATAGTCGCTGTAGAAACGGCCGATGTCGGCCAGATCGTAAGAGAAATCGATTCCCCAATTGAAATGTTGGGTGAAGTTTGCGAAGCCGCAGCCGAGCGGATGCCGGCGGACATCGATGATTTTCGCGTTCGGCAGGATGAGTTGGATCAGCCCGATGAACCGCCAGTTGTTTGGCATCTTGTCAGTGAAGAACGGCCGCGTCGTCGAACGGTGCTTGCGCGTGTTTTCGATGTAGCGCTTGCCAAGGTCGCGCAACGTCGCCGGAGAAAGCGTCGCCACTTCGTCGAGATAGGCAGTCGGTGCGCTGCTCTTGGCGAAGCTACGGGCGATCGCTTCGATCTCGTAGAGTTCCTCGGTCCCTTCGATCAGCGGATGGCTGGCGAGGATCTGCTCGATCAGCGTCGATCCCGACCGCGGCAGGCTGACGATGAAGATCGGGTCTGCATCCGGCGCGCCGACGTCCGCACGTGCGGCGATCAGCGCCGGCGTATAGACACGCTGGATCGCGTGTACCTCGGTCGAAACAGCATCGGCATCATAGGGTGACCGCGCGCGGCGCAGCGCGTTGGCGATGCGATAGTGATCGAACGCGGCGTGATAATCCCGATGATCGTCGAGAGCTTTGCCCAATGCGAAGTGCAAATGCAGCTGCTGTTCGTCATTGCCCTCGGACTTCGTCACCGCATCCTGCATCGCGCCGATATCCGCATCGTCGAAGCGTGCCGTCTTGAGGTTGGCGAGGCCGAACCAGGCAAGGCCATTTGCCCGGTCGAACGAGATCGCCTTGCGATATGCGGCGATACTCTCGCCGGTGCGGTTGAGCGTCTTCAGGAGATAGGCGTAGTTGATCCACGCCACCGAATTGCGCGGATGCGCCGCGACGAGCTTGCGAAAAAGTCGGTCGGCCTCTTCGAGCCGTCGACCGTGGCTGAGCAGCCCGGCTTTCAACGACAGCGCCTTGAAATGCTCGGGATCGCGCGTCAGCACCGCATCGGCGGCGGCGAGCGCTTCGTTTTCGCGCCCCGCGCGGCTGAGCAACAGCGCCAGCGCAAGCCGGGCCTCGTGATAGCCAGGCGCCAGCAAAAGCGCGCGCTTGTAGAAGGTTTCACCCTCCGGGATCGCACCGCATTGTACGGCGATATCGGCGAGCACTTTTGCCGCGAGCGCATCCTCGGGATCGGCGCGCAGATGTTGGCGGACGAGCACCTCTGCCTGTTCGAGTTGCCGGGTGGCAAGTGCCTCTTGGACAGCCATCATCGCAGGGGATTCACCCGAAAGCCGTATCGTCTCGAGATCGATCTGATCGGCCTCTTGATCGCGTTTCGCCTTGCGGAGCAAGAAGCCGAGGAGCCGGAAAGCCGCAGGCGTATCCGGCCACCGCCGCACGATCATGCGCGCGTTTTTCAAGGCTTCGGCGGGGTGCGCCTCACACATGGAAAGCGTGGTGTGGACGGCGCGACGGAATTCGATGCTTTGACCGGCCTGCGTTTCCGCCACGCTTACAACTCCACTATCCAGACGGCGTGCTCGCACCGTGCGCGGACTCTCTAGCAAACCATGCGGAAATTAAAACGGGCGGAGCATATGCCCCGCCCGTTCTCGAAGTTAGCTTGCGAGAGCCTGGTAGGTTCAGAACCTACGCGTAACTTCGATAAACAACGAACGACCGAGGAAATCATAGCCGCTGTAATTGAAGTAATTGGAAACGCGCGGCAGCCCGTCAGTCGAGCTGATCATCTCGGGCTTACGATCGAACAGATTCTTCGCGCCGATCGTCACCTCACCCAGTTTTTGAATGTCGAACTGAAACGACAGATCCTGCGTGACGTATTTGGTCGTCGCGAGCTTTGAAATCGCCGTAACGCCGTTTACGACAGCCGGGGTAATGACTTCGTCGTTCTTCATCGGCCCAACATAATTGGCACCATAATACATCGTGATGTTGTTGTGCCGGATTTGCAGGCGTGCGCTGCCGGTCCACTTGGGACCACCGGGTAGCCCCTGCGCGCCCAGCGTCCCGTTGTAATCCGTCGCCTCTTCTTCGACGAAAGGTTGATAGAGTTGATGGATCAGGCGGGTAGCGGTGATGTTGAGAACGTTGCTGAAGGTGCCAACATCGAGCTGGTAGCGTAGGTTCATATCGACACCCGAAACTTTCTGCTGCGCTACGTTAAGATACACGTTCTGGAGCGTGGTCAGATTTCCAAGCGAGGTATCGCGAGCCCCGACGAGCGCGCAATATTGGTTGCCGTTACGGAAATCAGCCGAGTCAAAGCACCGCGTAGTGATGGTATCACCAAGCTGTGCGATCTCGCCGTCAACGGTCGTGTTGAAATAATCGGCCGTGAACTGGATCTTGGCGAACTTCGGCTGGATAACGAAGCCGCCGCCCCACGAGGTCGATTTCTCCGCCCTAAGGTTTTTACCGCCGCCGCCGGTGAACACCTCGGGAGAGCCACTCGGAATGAAGGTCTGCGCTTTAGTAGCGCCGATTGCCGCAGTCAGATCGGCCTGGCAATTCTTGTAGCGGTTACTGGTCGGCGCATACGTCGTCGTATAATCACGGCACGGGTCGGCGGACGTCGAGAAGCCCGACTGATCGGCAACGAACTGTTCATACAGGTTCGGCGCGCGGAACGACGTGCCGTAATTGCCGCGAATCGTCAGGAATGTCGAAGGTGCCCAATTGCCGCTGGCGTGATAGGTCGTGCTCGAACCGTAATTCTGACTGTGCGTGTAGCGTACCGAGCCGCTAAGATCGAGCCGATGTGCGAACGGCAGATCTTTCAGCACCGGAATCTTGATTTCGCCGAACGCCTCGTACACGTCGGCAGTGCCCTTGGTGATGCCGCTCGACGTGTAGTTGTACAGATTGCCGGATTGCGATGCCTCCGACGGTACGTCGTTGATCGAGTCGCTGCGCCATTCTCCACCGACCGCGAACGCCACCGGCCCGGCGGGCAGGCGGAATAGCGAGCCGTCGAATACGAGCTGCGCGATCTGCTCCTCGTATGTGGTCCGTTCGACCTGGTTCGTGTATAGCCAGTTGAACAGACTAGATGGCACGTTGCCTGCGAGTGTCGCGGGATTGAAGAAGTCGGCGGCAACGCAATTGCCACCATTGTACGTGCCGTTCGTCACGTTACTCGAACACGTGTAATTGCCGCCCGCGCCGGCTTCGCCTGCCATCGCAGTGGTGACATATTGACCTGGAGTACCGGTAGGTGCCGCCACCGGAAGCAGTGACGCGCGGATGCGGCGCGTGTCGATCCCCTGAACCGTGCTGGTCGCGTCTGTGCGGCTGTATTGATAATTGGCATCGTAACGGATATCGCCGATGCCGGTGTTGCCGCGCAGGCCGATGTTGGCGCGGTAGAAGTTCACTTTTTGCGAATTGCGCAGGACCGGTGGCACGATAAAGACGCGCAAAGCATTGTTGTTGCCGCCCGCAGCACTGGCAAGCGAATTCGGGAAGAATGGACTTTCGCTGGGATACCCATAGCCGGCAAGCGCGCCTCCATAGATTTCGAACCCGAGTGTTTCCGTGTTGGTGCTGATCTGGCTCATCGTTGCCTGGCTCGACTCCCGGTGCGTAAACAAGCCTTCACCGTAAATTTCGGCGTCACCCAAAATGCCAAGTTCATAAGACGCGTTCGCATAACCGGTGTAGGTGCGGATCGGTGAGTAGAAATCTTCGTCGAGCTGCCGCGGACTTGCTTCCGGTCGAATGTCGAAATTGTTGACATTGATCGGCGCGTTGATGTTGCCGTTCGCAAAGGTGTAGCGGTTCACCGCCGCGCCATTAGGATCGAGATAGTTGATGCCGAGCACGTAGTTCTGTGCCGTACCGACCGCACCGTTCGCGAACGGGAAGCAGCGCAGACGCGAACCGTCAGGCGTAAGCTGGCCGATCTGGGCGCCCGTCGTCGGGCTATAGAGCAAGTCGGTCGGGCAGCTCATATCCGAGCGATCGCCGATCTTGATCGCGGTCTGCTCGCGATATTCGAACGATCCCAGAATGTGTCCGCGCTCGAACGTCTTGCCTGCAGTCACCGACAGGCGATAGTTGCTGCCCGCGCCGTGGCTATCCAGCGGCACGTTGCCAAATGCGTCGAGCGTGATGCCGTTGAGCTTGCTGTCCGTGATGATGTTAATGACGCCGCCGACGGCGTCCGAACCATAGACCGACGACGCGCCGTTCTTGAGCACTTCGATATGATCGAGCACGGCGTTGGGGAGTACGTTGAGATCGGCCGAGATCAACTGCGGACCGACACCCGATGGTGCCAGGCGGCGACCGTTGAGCAACACCAAGGTGCGCTGCGAACCAAGGCCGAGCAGGCCGACGGTGTTGGCGCCCGCACCACCTTCGGACACGTAGCCGAGGAAAGTGTTGTTGATCTGCGCGGTGCCTGAGGTGACGCCCGAATCCTGCAAGACTTCGGCGATGTTGCGCGAGCCGGCGAGGCTCGTCTCCGCCTTGGTGATGAAGGTGACCGGGGAATCGGTCGTGAACGGGCCGCGAATACGCGAGCCGGTGACGACGACTTCATCGGCATCCGTTTTGGGGTTGGGCGTCGCGCTCGCCGGGAGCGGCGTCGTCGGGCAAGGCGCGTCGGTGGTGGCCGCAGAACCATCGGCACACCTCTGATCGGCGGTGGAGCCAGCGGTCTGTGCGGCCGCTGCCACCGGCATGCCGGCGCCAATCAGAACGAGCGCTGAGACCGCGACGGACAGGTTGAGCTTCGTAAGGGCCGTGGACTGCTTCATAATATACCCCTTTTGTCGTCCCGCCATCTGTTTCAGATTGGCGGTCTTCACGATAAATTATTGGTCGCTTAATCAGATCTTTGTAACAAGATGTTGCGGAGCACAAACTCGATTTCTTAGCGCGGCGTGATAAAATTAACACGCATTGCAAAGGCTGAACTCTGGGTCAGCAGCTCCTTCCGGCTAGGCCATCGATCTGAGTGCCTGAAGGCGAGAGTTCGCCGCCTGGTGGGCCTTACGCCGCGGCAGCATTCGAGTGGCGGGAAAGAGAGGCTTGGGCGCATCACCAAGATGGGTGCCCTCCTCGATGCGGATCAGCATGCGTTTGCTGTCGATATCATCGGCCTTGAGATGCGCGACCTCCGATACGAGCAGACCGGCACCATAAGCGACACCCAACGCAGCACGGTACTTTATGCCCGGTGCCGCTTCGAGCAGCTTGGGCACCTCTTCGACGCTCAGAACGTCGGGCAGCTTCCTGGCACGATGCGCCAGTACCAGGCGGCGTGAGAGATCCGGCCGCTCGAGCGTCACGTCGAACAGGAAGCGCAGCGCCGACACCGAGCCGTTGATCGTGGACTCGCTGACACCATGCTCGCGCTCTTGGAGTTGAAAGCGGCGCACCTCCTCGGCGCTCGCGGTGTCCGGCGAGCGCCCGAGGAACGCCGCGAACGCGCGGACATAGTCATGCTGGGTGCGCAGCCTCATCGTGCGCATCGCCATGTCGTCGAGCATGCGCTGACGCAGCGGAGTGACAGGTCGTTCGATCGGTACAATCGGCATCGTGAATTTCCTCTCGTTGAAGGAGCTCCATCGTCTGCCGCTGCCCCCGCACGGCCAACCTCCGCGCGGGTGCGCTACCTCACCGCCAACGCCAATGCCGCGCAGCCGCTTCGTGCTGTGGGTCTTTCATGCCGCGAAGTCGCCGGCGGGAGTCGACCAAATCATGCCCTTCACTCGCACCGGTATGAACAGCCGATTTTGCTTCAACCTGCCATCGCCTCACGCAAACTGGCTGGGCGGCAACCGGGAACGCCGCTTCGGGCACTGTAGTGGACTCAGACCATCTCCCCATTGCAACGTGGCATGGCGAGCCGAAAAGTGGTTGGCGGGACAGGCAACAGAATCAGCGATCCACCATGAGCAAGCGCGATTTGGCGGGCCAGGCTCAATCCGATGCCGGTCCCTTCCGGCTTGGTCGTATGGAACGGCCGGAAGATACGAGCCGCATCGTCGGGTGCGACGCCGGCGCCGTTGTCTTCCACATCTACAAGCATGTGCGCTTCCGTGTAGCGGATCGTCAGGGTCACGCGGGCACCTTGACCGCATTCAGTTGTCGCGGCCTCGGCGGCATTCTGCAGGATCGCCCATAGAGCCTGGTGTAGCTGGTCGCGATCCAGCGGCCAGTCTGGGCCGTCCTCGACCTGAACGATCAGCGTGACCCCCGGCCACCGCCCCGCGAACAGACGTGAAAGATCTTTGGCCATTCGGGAGAGGGGCACGGCGGCAAGCCGCGGCGCGGGTAGCCGAGCAAGTTCGCGATAGGCTTCGGTGAACCGCTGCAATCCTTCGGCACGCCGCGCGAGAGTGCCCAGGATTTCGCGCAGCAATCTCGGATCTAGGTCGCGGCGGCCGAGGGCCGCTTCGCCGCTTTCCGCCAACGACACGATCGGAGCGAGGCCGTTCAGCAGTTCGTGCCCAAGGACATGGATCATCTCGGCTGTCGCCCGCGCCTCCCCAACGCGCTCCTCCTGTTCGACATCGATCAGCGCTACGACCGAGCGCTCCTTTACCGCCCCGCCCAACGCCACGCGATTGATGCGCCACTGCCGGCCCTCGTGACGGAGGTGGCTGGTGTCATGGCCGATCAGCGCACGCGGCACGGGCAGGATGCGATCGTCCGTCCCGAACAAGCGCCGCGCGGCGCGGTTGAGGGCGCGAGCGTGGCCACCGTCGATCATGACCATTGGCGTGGGAGCGGCGTCCAGCACTAGACGATCGGTCGATATGTCGCGCGCCGCTCCGTGCTCGCCCGCCGGTGTCGGACGCTGCCGCACTGCCAGCCACCATATTAGCGCGGTGAGCCAGATCGCCGCCAGCTCTGCGCCGGCGAGCGACCCCCACAGACCTTGGCGCCAAGCGGCATCGACAGCCATGCCGCATCCGACCAGACCGGCCGCACAAGCGACCGCGCGCCAACCGGGCCTAAAGACCATAGCGCGCCATGCGCCGGTAGAGCGCGCCGCGGCTCAGGCCCAGCGCCGCGGCGGCATGGGTGACGTTGTGCCGATGTTCCCGCAGCGCCGCCTCGATCATCGCACGTTCCGCATCGGTGAGATCGAAGCTCGCCTCGGCGGCGACGACCGCCGCTGCCACGGATGAAGACGGGCTCAGCAACGCGGTGTCGATCACGCCATCGTCGGCAAGAATGACTGCCCGCTCGACAGCCAACGCGAGACCACGAACCTCGTCGGCCCACGAGGTGGTCCGCACGACGCCTTCGGCGGCCTGCGTCAGGTACGTTCCCGGCTTGCCGAATCGGTTGGCCGCAATGCGGACGAAGTGGCGTGCCAGCAGCACCGCGTCGCCTTCACGGGCGGCGAGCGGCGCCACGGCGACCTCGATCGTTGCCAGACGGCGCCGCAGCGCCGGGATCAGTGGTTCGATCGTGTGTACGATGGAAATACAGCGAACCGATGGCGGTAAGTGGTCGAGCAGCATTTCCTGCGCGACTTGGTCGAGCCGGTCGGCATAGTGCAAAACGAATGTGCCAGACGCTGCTGCTAGCTGCTCCCAGCGATCGTCGCGGCGCAGGTCGAAGCGTGTGACGGGATCGGCCGCATCCGGCGAAGCCGCATGGATGGACCGCGCGACCAAGGCGCGCCCGCTACCCGCCGGGCCCGTTACGGCGACGCTGGCAGGGATCGGTCCGACGCGACGGATCAGCGCGCGCAGGTCGTGCATCGCGGCGCTTTCTCCGATCAGCACGGCAGGCGCCTCGACGGTTGGCGCGCCAGCCGCTGCGGACACGCCCGACCGACCGCGCGCCATGGCATCCTCCAGCTTGGCGATCAGGTCGGCGTTGCGCCACGGCTTCATCACGAAGTCGCGCGCACCTGCCTGCATGGCGGCGACAGCGATGCGGATACCGCTGTGCGCGGTGATGACGACCAAGCAGGCGCTGGCATCGTCAGCAACAATGCGGCGCAGGCAAGCCAGGCCTTCCTCCCCATTGGCCGACCCGGTGCTGAAGTTCATGTCGAGCAGGATCGCGGCATAACGCCGCTGCGCGAGCCGCGAATATGCCTCTTCAGGTCCGCTTGCCGTGTCGAGCCGATAGCCTGCCATACGCAGCGCGATGTCGATCGCACGCGCGATCGCCGGATTATCGTCGATCAGCAGAATCGTTGTGTTGCTTGACGCGTCGTCCGACCGTCCATTCCTGGACGGTGCGTCCGCAAATGGACGGTCACTATTCGTCTCGTTGTTAAAGAGTCGTTCTTTCATAGTAGCTTAGGCTTTCTCGCCATGATCGGCGACACTGACCACATGATGACCGATCAGCCGACACAAGCAACCGCTTTGCCCGGAGCCGCAATGGATCGCCGGGTAGAACGACGCGCCACCCCTTGGTGGCGGCGGCGCGCGGCATTGATCGCCATAGCGCTGGCGCTTGTCGCCGCGGTCTGGCACTTCCTGCCGGCGAGCGGATCGACCGATGTCGCCGCGGCCGATATCGAGACCGATACGGTCCAACGCGCGCCCTTCGCCGATTACCTCCCGGTCCGCGCCACCGTCGCGCCGCGCGTTACGACGCTGGTGGGGGTATTGTCGGGCGGCCAGGTCGACAAGCTGTTGGTGCAGGACGGAACGATGGTGGCGGACGGACAGCCGCTCGCGACACTCGCCAATCCCTCGCTCAAGCTCGACGTGCTGACGCGCGAGGCGCAGATCGCGAGCCAGCTCGGCAGCGTGGCGGGCGAGAATCTCGGCATTGAGCGCAACCGGCTCGATCGTGCCGGGCAGATCGCGCAGGCGAACTACGATCTCATCAAAGCCCGGCGCGATCTCTCGATCCGTCAGCAACTCCACGATCAGGGCTTCCTCTCCGACGAGGGGATCAAGAGCTATGCCGCCGAAGCCGATTATCAGGAAAAGCGGCTGACGCAGCTCCGCACGGGCAGTGCTGCGGAAGCCCGCATCACCGCGACGCAGGGGCAGCGTCTGGAGGACACGCGCGGGCGATTGACCAGCAATCTCGCTGCGGTACGCGCCGGCCTGGACGCTTTGGTGATCCGGGCGCCCGTCGCCGGCAGATTGACCAATTTCGTCATTCAGCCTGGCCAGACGCTCAAGCCCGGCGACCCGGCCGGTCAGATCGACAGCGAGGGATCGTGGAAACTGGAGGCCGACGTGGACGAATTTTACCTCGGCCGCGTTCGCGCTGGCCAAAAGGCGCGCGCCGGCGCCGTCCGCGTCACCGTTTCCAAAGTCCTGCCGAGCATCAAGGACGGGCGCTTCCGCGTCGAGCTGACGTTCGATGCCGCAGCGCCGGCCGGGCTCAACCGGGGCCAAACGCTCGACATCCGCATCACGCTCGGCAGCACCGCGCCCGCGCTCGTCGCACCGACTGGCGGTTGGCTCGATGCAGGCGGCGGATCGTCCGCTTTCGTCCTCGACGCCGATGGCCGCCATGCCCGGCGCCGAGCCTTGAAGACCGGGCGGCGCAACCCCGAACAGGTCGAAATTCTGTCCGGCCTTCAGTCCGGTGATCGAATCGTCAGCAGCAGCACCGCGTCCATCAAGGACGACATCCTCAACATCCGCTAGGCCGAAAGGGCAATTCCGTGATCCGTCTCGAGAACATCCAGCGCCGTTACGTCTCCGATGAGGTCGAGACCACTGCGCTTTACGACATCGATCTTCACGTCGAAGCCGGCGAGTTCGTCGCCATCATGGGACCGTCGGGCTGCGGCAAATCGACGCTGCTCAACACGCTCGGCACCGTCGATCGGCCCACAGGCGGGCGCTACCTGTTCGGCGACCGCGATCTCGCCGCGCTGGACGAGAAGGAGCTGGCGAAGTTTCGCGGCGCGACGCTCGGCTTCGTGTTCCAGAGCTTCAACCTGATCGACGAGCTGACGATCGAAGAGAACGTTGCGCTGGGCCTCGCGTACCGCAAGGAGGCCGGTGACCGCCGCGCCCGTGTCGCGGCAGCGATGGACAAGGTGAGCATCGCCCACCGCGCCCGTCACTATCCCCACCAGCTCTCCGGCGGCCAGCAGCAGCGCGCCGCCATCGCGCGCGCCATCGTCGGCGACCCGAAGCTCGTCCTCGCCGACGAGCCGACCGGCAACCTAGATACCGCAAACGGCGAGCAGGTGATGAATATCCTGAGCGCGCTCAACGACGAAGGCGCGACCATCGTCATGGTCACGCACTCGCCCAGCCATGCCGACATGGCGAAGCGCCGCATCGACATGCTCGATGGCCGTATCGTCGCCTCTGCCATGCGCGCGATCTGAAGGACCGGTATCGATGAATCGCTTCGCGCTTCTTAGCCTCTATCGCTCGCTCACCCGCCACAAGCTCTATGCCGTACTCAACATCGGCGGTTTGGCGGTCGGCATCGCCGTCTTTCTGGTCCTGGGCCTCTATGTCCGCTTCGAGACCAGCTTCGAGCGATGGTTGCCCGACCACGACAAGGTCTATGCCGTCCAGACGGTGTGGAACCTGCCGGGGAGCGCCGGCGACGGTGCCTATCCCTATACGATGGGCGGTCTCCTCGAGCAGATGCAGGAGGACTTTCCAGGCACGGTCGGCACGCGCATACGCGGTGGAGAAGGAAGCGGCAGCGTCATCCGCGGCGGCATCGCCACAAGCGAAGACATGGCGCAGGTCGATCCCGCGTTCTTTTCTGTTTTCAACCTGCCGATGGTCAAAGGTGATGGTGCGACCGCGCTCCGCGAGCCCGCCAGCATCCTGTTAAGTGAAAGCGCCGCGCGCAAGTACTTCGGGCAGACCGACCCGATCGGCCAGACAATGACACTCGCGTTCGATGCTCCATCCAGCTACCGCGTTTCTGGTGTATTCCGCGACCTGCCGAAGAACAGCGACTTCAAGCTGGCGATCCTGACGGTATTGCCGCGCAGACCGCCTTCGGACAACTGGTATCGTTGGGGCAGCAGTTCACTCCAGACCTTCCTTCGCTTCAATACGCCCGACGCGGCCCGCGCATTTCAGGGCAAGCTTCACGCCTTCGTTGATCGGCGTGGGCTGAAGGACATTGGCGAGAATGCTTGGGGTACACAGCAGATTGCCTTGCTGCCGCTCGATCGCCTGCATCTTGAACCGGAGGGCTCGCAGAGCGCCAGCCGCAAGATGACGGTGGCGACGCTCGGCGTTGTCGGCCTGCTCACGCTGCTCATCGCAATCGTCAACTACGTGAACCTCGCCACGGCGCGCGCCGGGCTCAGGGCGCGGGAAGTCGCGATGCGGAAGGTGCTGGGCGCCGATCGTGGAACGCTTGTCCGCCAGTTCATCGGTGAAGCGGTGCTTACCGTCGCTGTGGCGGCATTGGTCGGGCTGATCCTCGCCGAACTGGGTTTGCCGTTAGTGAATGCCGCCGGAGGCCTGTCGCTTGTCATTCCTTATGGGGTTGCGGTGCCAGCTTTGGCCGCATTGGTCCTGCTCGTCGGCATCATGGCGGGGCTCTATCCGGCGGTACTGCTGGCGCGGTTTCCTGCCGCATCTGTCCTGGCCTCGGCACGCGCGCCTGGCGGTGGTCGTGCCGGCACCCGGACGCGGGAGGCGCTGGTGGTATTCCAGTTTGCTCTCGCCATTGCCTTCATGATCGGGACTGCAGTGCTTGTCGCCCAGACGCGGCACGTCCGCCACACCGACCTTGGCTTCAAGCGGGACGGCTTGCTGGTGGTCAGGTCGTTGCGCGACAATACGATACCCGCGGCGCAGCGGCGAAGCGTTGCCGCTGCGTTGCGTGCCTTGCCGGGCGTTACGAGTGTCTCGCTCGGCAACAGCGCGGTAGGCGGCAGCGGAGAGGACAACGGGAACAACGTCCCGCTTCCAGGCGTGCCAGGTCCTGGTCCCAACCTTCGCTGGGTCATCACGGGTCCGGGCTTCTTCCAGACCTATGGTGCACGGCTCGTCGCCGGTCGGCTGTTCGATGACTCACACGCAACTGACGACTCACGGGTAAGCGCCAAGGGGCAGGCGCAGGCAATCATCATAAATCGTCACGCCATAGAAACATTACACTTCCGCTCGGCACAGGATGCGATCGGCAAGACGGTCGGCGGCGACCGGCCGCGCACGGTCATCGGCGTCATCGATGACATGCGCTTCTTCTCGCCGCGTGAGCCCGTCGGGCCCTATTATTATATTTACTACCATGATGCGGAGGCGGCGGACACCGCGGTCGCGTCCGTCCGCTTCTCGGGCGATCCGCGAGCCATGCTCGCGGCGGTGCGCGGCGTATGGCAGCGTCTTGTGCCACAAGTACCGTTCGACGGTGCGACTGCGGAGAAGCGTCTCGACGCGTTCTACCAAGCCGACGACCGCGCCACCCGCCTGTTCGGCATGGGCGCCGGACTCGCTGTCCTCATCGGCTGTGTCGGGCTATGGGGTCTCGCCTCGTTCAACACGTCAAGACGGGTGCGCGAGATCGGCATCAGGAAGACGCTGGGGGCATCCTCCAGCGATATCGTGAAGCTGCTCGTCGGACAGTTCCTGCGCCCGGTTCTGATCGCCAAGCTCGTTGCCTGGCCTTTGGCCTTCTTTGCCATGCGCACCTGGTTGGCCGGGTTCGACGACCGTATTGCGCTCTCACCGCTCTTCTTTCTCGGGGCGAGCCTTCTCGCCGTCGTCATCGCAGTGCTGACCGTGCTCGGCCAGTCCCTCCGCGCCAGCCGCGCCGCTCCCGCCTGGGCATTGCGCCATGACTAGGAAAACGATCGCCGCGATCGCGGCACTGTGCCTCTCCGGCGCGGCTTCGGCTGAAACGCTGCGGGACGCCGTCGTTGCGGCGTATAGCACCAACCCCCAACTCGCAGCCGCGCAGGCGCGGCAAGAAGCGTTGGCGGAGTCGCCGGAACAGGCGCGCGGCGCAGGTCGATTGACCGCCGAAGCGGATGGGGCGGGCGGCTACAGCCGCTTCGATTATGGCAAAGGCGGCAGCGGCAGCGTGACCGCGAGCTTGCCCGTTTGGACCGGCGGGCGCGTGTCGTCCGCCGTGCGGGCTGCGTCTGGCGATGTGGCGGCAGGCGCCGAAGGCGTTCGCGATACCCAGGCGGCTGTGCTGGAAACGGTGGTCGGCGCTTATGCCGATCTACTCTACGCGCAACAGGCGGTGGCCGTCACGCACGCCGATATCGAACTGCTCGACAATCAGGTCGCCGAGGCGAGGTCCCGCTTCGGGCTCGGTCTGGCGACCCGCACCGACGTCGCGCAACTTGAGGCGCAGCGTGAGTCCGCCGTCTCGACTCTGGCGGATGCAGAGGGTTCGGCTGCAGCTATCGCCGCCACCTACCGCGCGACGGTAGGCCACAGTCCCGGCACGCTCGATCCCAATCCGACCGCGCCGGTAACACTACCGGCGTCGATCGACTCGGCGCGTAGCCGCGCCATCGAGAGCAATCCGATTGTCCGCCAGCAGAAGTTGGCAGCCGGCGCGGATGCAGCGCGCATCGATCAGCAGCGCGCCGAGCGTAATCCCTATGTCGGGCTGGGTGGCACCTATGGCTTGGCGGCCGGCGAAGGTCGATCGGGCTATGCCAATGCCGCAGTCGGCGGTGTGACCCTGCGCGTGCCGCTGCTCACCGGCGGCCTCATCTCCTCCCGCGTACGTCAGGCCGAGGCGACCTATCGCGCCGACCGCTTCACGATCGACGCTGCCCAGCGCGATGCGGCTCGGTTGGCGGAGACGGCATGGGCGAACCTGGCGGCGGCACAGGCCCGCGTCAACGCCAACGCTCGCCGGGTCGAAGCGGCCGAACTGGCGCTCAAAGGTGTTCGGGCGGAATATGCCTTCTCCTTGCGGACAACGGTCGACATCCTGATTGCAGATGAAAGCCTGCGTGCGGCCCAGCTTGCACTGGCGCGCAGTCGCAGCGACGTGTTGATCGGACAGGCGGCGTTGCTGGGGTCAATCGGCCAGCTCGGGCGGGATAGTTATGGAATTTAGCTAGTATTGATGTTCTATGCTCTTTTAAATCGACGTCATCAGGAGTTTTGAGACGATCGGTACATTGTCGCTCGAAAATTATTCTCGATAGACGATTGCGACAGTCCTCGACATAACGCACCACACTAAATCGACCAAAGTGGTCCTCACTTTTTTCGTAAAGCGTTTTGCCATCGTGTTAGTTGGGAGGCTCATACCCACGGCTGGGGGTTTGGCTGTATCCAACCTGAGCTGTCAATAATGCGCTTAGGAAGGCCGCACGGGCAGACAGTCGGCCAATCGCCAAAAACGGTAGCCTCTCCACCATTTGTATCTCCTCGTCGGCTATGCTGTTTAGCGCCGGGAAGTTGATCCCATCTTAACCTCAAGCTCGCCGCGAACGGGCCAAGTTAGTTCGAGGGCATCGCACTCGGCGATTGGCTACCAAAGCCAGCTTTCCCGATTAGGAACGGAGGGCGAGATGGCGGGGGCGTTCTCGGAATCGATGGTGAATTAGGAATGGCCGGGTCTGATGAAATTTCGATCAGGCTGCTTTCAGCCGGTATCAGACGAGAACGCGTCACATAGCGGATCGGTCGCCTCCTCGGTCTTTGATCGAATACGGAGCAACAGCAGTCCAAGCCGCTTCGATCATGCCGATCACGTCGCTGTCGGGAATTTCCGACCATCGGATTCGTGTCCAGCCACTTTCTCCCCAACGACCGGGTCGTGTCCCGGGCGGTGGTGTAGCGCAACGGTAGCGAAGCTGACCGGCGGCGCGCTGCGCACAAGCGTTGTAGCGGCCGGATCTGGCGATAGCTGTCGTTTAGCGGGACGTGCCGGGATGAGGTCTTCGTCCCAGGTCACGGCGTTCGCCGGGTCGCGAAAGTATGATCGTAAGGCAACCTCCAGGATCAGCGGCGTCGTCAGTGAACAGCGATGGGTGGGCGCGATTCTGCTTCCCTACTTGAGAGAAGGCGAGGCCGTTTCGCGCTCTCTCTGGTGTGCCACGATTCGCGCCCGACGCTCCCGATCCGCTTTCGCCATCATGTCCTCGCCGGCATGCCACATGTCGGTGCCCAACATGCGTGCCGCGATACGCTCCGGCACGGCCCAACTAACGGGCAGCGACCGAGCAACTGCCCCCGGCAGAATGGCCCACAAGGCCATGCCGGCAATCGCAAAGGCGATCCTATTCCAGAGCGACTCACGATTCTGCTCGACCACGGTCCGAGAACGGGCGACCATCCCATCAATGCGGCCAGTGGCGGCATCCATGCGCGTTGCCGCGTGATGGAGCAGCTCCTGATCATGACGACGCGCGTGGACGGCCGCCGCATCGATATCGCGACCGATGCTTTCGGGCGTGAGTTTCAACGCGGGTCGCTCCGAGACGCGCCGCGCCCAGACACAGACATCCTCAAGACGCTTGGCGATCGCCTCCAGGCTGGGCGCGTAATCGGGCTGTGCGCTGCGTTCGTCCGTGAGCCGCTCGGTCGCCCGGCGCAGCAGACTGATTTCGGCCCGCAAACTTTCGAAAGCGTGGGCGGCGGAGCTGATATCGGCGCTAGGAGTGATGTGCTGGTCCATGACCGGATATCTATCGCCCAAGCCCACGACCACGCGAGAGGCCGAGCCACTCCTGGATATCGTGAGACAAAGATGCGCCGCCACCGACGTGGATTTCGAGCTCCGGGAGCCGCTTTCGGATCAGCGACTCGGCCTGGGCGTCGCGCTCCATGCTCTTGCCGAGCGTGCTCATCTGCTGCCCGACCGCCCGCACGCCGGCGTCGTCGCCAGCATTGCGGAACGCCCGGTGTTGCCGAGCGAGCTTCTGCCAGTCGTCTACGAAGCGGTCGGCGCGGCGCTCGGGGCTGACACGCAGTTCCGCCTCAAGCGCCATCGCACGAATGACGGCGGTGGTGCGCCCTTGGGCAGCATCGTCGATCAGGTTGGGCTCGCGCACGAACGCTGAGCGGAGATCCCGCGCGGCGTCGGGGCGCGCGGTATCCAGCGCCGCGCGCGCCTTGTCATAGGTGACGCGCTGGTGCGGCAATTCCGTGTAGCCGTCCTTGCGCATCCGCATGATGTCGGCAGTCGCGCGAGCGAACCGCTGCACCATGATACCCAGACCTGCCGGTTCGGCAGAAGGGGTCAACGGCGCTGCTCCGAGCGTCAATCCGTCGAACATCCCGCGTGTTGGCGACGGTGCGGCAGGCCGCAAATTGAGCCCGTCGAAGATGCTGCGGGCCGGGGCCGGCACTGTTCGCGCCGGTTCGGACGATTGCTGGTAATCCGACGCCATGTCCTTGCCGCGGTCGCGCGACAGCGCACGCACCAGCTTGCCCTGATCGGCGAAGTCGTCGCGGTCGTAATGGAGATCGACGCGGTCGCGGTGCCGCGACAGCGCGACATAGGCGGCGTGGCGATCAAGGCCGGGCGTGGCGAGCACATGGACGCGATCGACGGTCACACCCTGCGATTTGTGGACGGTGGCGGCGTAGCCGTGATCGACATGGGCATAATCCTTGAGATCGAAGTCGACCGAGCGTCCGCTGTCGAGCAGCACCGCCATGCGCGACTGGGTGACGAACTGGACGGTGCCGAGCGTGCCGTTCTTCACACCGAGGCCGCGCTCGTTCTTGAGGAACATCACCCGGTCGCCGCTGGCGAACGCACGCTCGCCGCGCTCGGTGCGGATGGCGACATCCTCGCCGAGTTTGCCGCGCGCCTGTAGCCGCCCGCGCGCGGCGAGATTGAGCGCGTGCACCTCGTCATTGGTGTGGGTGAGGATGATCCGCGTCGCCTCGGGCGCCGCCGCGCGATCGCGCTCCCAGCGATCGATGAGATCTCCCCTAGCCTGCTCGCGCGTTTCGACCGCGTGGATATGGCCGCTCTCCGCATACGAGGCGATGGCCTGCGCCGTGCGGCCGGTGGCAAGTTGCCGCGTGGCATCGCGCTGCCAGTCCTCACGCTGGCGGCGGATCTGGGTGATCTCGATCGCGCCGTGACGCTCGGCGGTGCTGCGGAACGCGGCGCCCGCCTCGATCGCCTGTAACTGTTCGGGATCGCCAACCAGCACCACTTTCGCGCCGCGTTTGTGCGCTTCGGAGACGACGCGCTCCAACTGGCGCGTACCGATCATGCCGGCTTCATCTACCACCAGAACATCGCGCGCGGTGAGCAGGTCTTCGCCACGCGCCCATTGATGCTCGAAGCTCGCGATCGTGCGCGAGGCGATGCCCGATCCGTTCTCGAGATTTTCCGCAGCGATACCGGAGAGCGCCATGCCGTGGACACTGTACCCCGCCCCTTCCCACACCTCGCGCGCGACGCCGAGCATCGCCGACTTGCCGGTGCCGGCATAGCCGACGACGACACCGAGATCGCGATCGTCTGTGACATGATCGAACGCCGAGCGCTGCTCGGGCGACAGCATCATGCCGCGCGCTTGCGCGCGCGCCAGCGCGGCGTCGCGCTGATGCTCGGGAACGGCATGACCATCCCGCGCAACCATCGCTTCGGTGGCACGGGCAAGTCGCTGCTCGGTCTCGATCATGGCGCGGCTGGTGAAGCGCTGCTCGCCGCGCCCATCGTTGCCCAGTGCGACCAGTTCGGGCGCGGCCTTCACCGCCGCCATCACCTGGTCGAACTGATCCTTGCCGTCGCTATTGCGGTGGACTAACATCGCGAGGTCGCGCGTGGTAAAGGTTGCCTGTCCATAGGTGATCGCGCCGAGCGCCAGACCAGGGTTCGCGAGCAGCTTCTCGCCATTGCTGCGCGCGACCTCGGCATGTTCGGCGAGCCGCTCGGACGCCAATCCCTGTGCCGCCATCCGCGAGGCGGCCGGCCCGATCTTGTGCTGGGGTTCGAGATCGATGCCCTGCGCTTCCAGCGAGCGGTGATCGATCCGCGCGTCGATGTCCAACTCTGCCAATCGCGTGTTGACGTGTTCGGCCCAACGCTCGCGCCATTTTTCGAGCAGGTCGGTGCGGTTCCAGTCGCGATTCTTCTTACCAAATCCGTCTTCGCCGACCTCGCGCGTGGTCAGCATCACATGCGCGTGCGGCTTGGGATTGCCGTCCACGCCGATATCCCAATGCACGTTGAGATCGGCGATCATGCCGCGACTGACAAACTCTTGCCGGACAAAGTCGCGGGCCAGTTCAATGCCCTGTTCTTGCGACAGCTCGCGCGGGATCGCGAACTCGATCTCGCGGGCGAGTTGCGCGTCCTTCCTGACCTCGGCCGCCTCGACCGCGTTCCACAGCTTTTCGCGGTCCGCCAGTTCCTCCGGCGCATGCTCGGGCAGCATCACCTCCGAGTGCACGACGCCGGCCTTGTTCGAGAAGTCGTGGTGCCGATCAAGCCGCTGATCATGCAGCCGCGATGCCGAGCGGTACGCTGCAGATGCCAACGCACTCGAGCCGTTGGCTCGCGAGATCATCTTCGCCGAGAAGTGGTAGATCGCCATGACGGCACTCCACTTACACCCGAAAGCGCACGTCGGCACGATGTATAAGCGCGCCCTCGAAAGATTTCATCTATCTCGGGACGGCGTTGTCCCAGAACATATCAAGACATTTACGCTGATCGACACAGACGATAACTGGATCATCCTTGCACCACAACAAGGACTATCCCGATGCGAAAACCGCGTGACTATGACGCCGAACTCGAGTCTCTCGACCAGAAGGCGAGAGCGCTCAAACAGCGCAAGATCAGCCAGCTCGGCGAGTTGGTGATCGCGTGTCGCGCCGATACGGTGCCGGTCGATGTTCTGGCGGGTGCATTGCTCTCGGTTTCCAGCAGCAGCGCGTCAGTACAGGAGGCGTGGCGGAAAGCTGGCGCGGCGATGTTTCAGCGCAAAGCCAGCAGCAACAAACGCCGAACGACTGCGCCGAACCCTGCATCAGCTTCGGCGGCTGATAGCGATGCGTTACCGCTTGATCGCCAGCCGCGCACGGCATGATACGCGCGACTGGCAAGTGAAGCGCCGCGAGCGCACACGCCAGTTGATCGAGCTGGGCGGACTCGTCGCCAAGTCCGGACTGATCGATCTCACCGACGACGATCGTTCCGTGATCTTCGGCATTCTCGTCGAAGCCACCGCGAAATTGCGCGTGGAAGACAAAGCATCGTTGCTTACGCTATGGCGACGTCGCGGCAAGCGCGCGTTCGAAGATGATTCTAGCAACGACGATTTGCGTTTATCGCGATTCTTCGTCACAGCGGCGTCGTCCGATACTGGATATCCCCTCGGTCGCAGCGAAATATCGCGGCAACACATATGGACTTATTGATATGGAAGAAGAAAATCTCAACCCCGTCGAACTCGCGACCGAACTGACGATCGCGTGGCTCGGCAATCAGAACAATCGCGTCTCGGCTGACGATGTGCCGGCTTTCCTGCGCACGATGCACACTACGATTGTCGAACTCGGTTCGGGATCATCGGCAGTGGACGCATCGGGCGGTGAAGTTGCCCCGACGGAAGAATTCACGCCAGCGATCTCGGTGCGCAAGTCGCTTGCCTCGAAGGACCACATCATCTCGATGATCGACGGCAAGCCGTACAAGACGCTGCGCCGCCATCTTTCGACGCATGGCCTGACCGACGTGCAGTACCGCGAACGCTACAATCTGCGCCCCGATTACCCGATGGTCTCGGAGAACTATTCGCTCGCCCGCCGGGAAATGGCGCAACGGATCGGCCTTGGCCGCAAGGGTCGCGGCGGCGGAGCAACGCCCAACGAAGCGCCCGCCGCCAGCGAAGCGAGCGCGGAGTCTGCACCCGCCCCTACCCCAGCCAAGCGCACGCGCCGCAAGGCTGCTGAAAACGCCTGATGGTGTGCTCGCACTGCCCGGCATTCGTTGGGCGGTGCGAGCCGCTTTCCGACACCTGTACGATCGGCACTATTCACGGGCGTAGCGTGACTGATCCGTCGCTGTTGGTCTGCGCCTTGAGCGGCAGCAGTGCGGTGACCGCCATCGTGAAACTGCCAATGTCGCCGGTTTCGACAGAGCCGCTGATGCGCGCGTCTGCGAAGCCGGGCGCATCGAGCCGAACCGGCGTATTCACGTAGTGATTGACCTCGGTGATCGCGTGTTCGAGCGTCATGCCGTCGAGCACGATCCGGCCTTGCGTCCACGCAATCGTCGGCGTCGTGTCGATCGCCTGAACCGGACTTGTGCGGGAGCCGTCAACGATCACCCGCTGCCCGGCTTGCAACTGCGCCACAGGCCGCTCCGCCGAACTGACCCGCACCCTGCCCTCGACCAATGTGACGTCGATCCGGTCGCCGCTGCGATGAACATCGAACTGCGTTCCCGTTGCCAACACGCGCGTGCCGCCGACATCCACGGTGAAGGGTCGCGCGGTATCATGCGCGACCGTGAAATAGGCTTGGCCCTTGGCGAGTGAAATGCGGCGCGCATCCTTGGCGAAGGTCACCGTCAGCGCGGTGTCGGTATCGAGCACTACCTTCGATCCATCGGCGAGCCTGATGGTGCGCTGCTCGCCGATCCTGGTCGCATATTGCTCACCGCCCGAGGGCCATACCGCGAAGGTCGTCAGGCCGACTGCAATCACGCCAACCATCGCCGCTGCCATCGTCCCCAACCACGGGTATCGTCTGCTAGGCGGAGCGGCGGATCGCGTCATCGCCTGCGCGGTAGCAGCGATGATCGCCGGGCGATCGGCAAGCGTTCCGGTCTGCCTATAAAGGCGATCGACGGCATCGAAGGCTTCGCGATTCCCCTCGCCCTTTCGCCACTCGAAGAACTGCTCGAGCGTTCGGGCCGACACCGGCAGCGTCTGCAACCGCGCGTACCAGTGCGCAGCTTGCGTCAAAGCATCGCCGCCGCTCGCATCATTGTCGTTCATGGGCATGTGCCGGCGCTCAGTCGCGCAATCTGCTCGTGCACAATGCCAGCGCCTTACCCATCCGCCACTCCACGGTCTTGATCGAGATGCCGAGCGTCGTCGCGATCTCGGCATTGCTCATATGCCGAAAACGGCTCAGCACGAAGACGTCGCGGATCTTTTCGGGCAAATCGAGCACGATCCGCTCCAGTTCGAGCACCGCCTCCTGCTCGGACATACCATGCCTGTCACTGCGACCTTGGTCGGCGGCGACGCCCTCTCGATGCTGCTGGCGAACCGCTTCGCGCCGCTTGCGGTCGCGGAACAGGTTGAGCGCCGTCTGAAACAGGAAGGCTCGCGGGTGGCTGATTTCGGTGGTCGCCGGTCGTGCGGCCCGCAGCCAGGTGTCCTGGACGATGTCATCGACATCGGCGGGTTGCATACGCAGGCGCGCGGCTACCAACCGCCGAAGCCAGTCGCCGTGGTCCCGGTACAGATCATCGACCGACACCGCGCTGGGACGGTCGGCGTTTGGCCAGCGATTTCCGTCCTGTCCGGACATCGGTGCTCCATCAATCCTGCACACTCATTGTCGAGCAGCGCGGGCGGGAGGGACGAAACCTCAAGCGCTGTCGACAATAAGTGACAATGGTCTGCCTATGACTGGCGCCAGTCAACTAAAATGTCTCTCATCGTCTGTAGATCGATCGGCGACACCGGTGCCTTTAACATGCGGTGGATATACGGAGACGCCTTGGTTCAAATCTGCGCAGGCTGCGGGAGGCTCGCGGTCTGAGCCAAGAAGCGTTTGCCTATGAGGCGAATATTCACCGAACGTATGTCAGCGACATTGAACGCGGCGCTCGGAACCCGACAATTCTGATTGTAGAAAAACTCGCCAAGTCTCTTGGTGTGACCGCTGGCGAGCTTCTCGATTAGCGCGTCGAGATCGACCGAGGGAACCTCTGCAAAGCGCTGACCGGCGGCGCTCGTAAGCGCCACCGGGATCGGATCATGCCGCACGGGCGATGGTAGCGATCTGCGGCATTACCGCTTCTACGAGGCCGCCCAACTCATCGGTGCGACTGACCGTCTGCACGCCGCCGCGCGTCGTGTAGGCGGCTGGCGGAAAGGCCATCCATCGCGGCACCCAGTTCTCGACCTTGGCCCGCCCGTTCTCACCAGTCAGGCAATCGCGGATGATCTGCCGCTTCACCTTGCCGGTCGCGGCCTCGTTGGCGGTTGCCACGCCCTCGCCCGCCACCTCGGTCAGGACACATCCCAGCACGTCACGATCGCGGATCAGGTCGAGCAGGGCGTCGTCGGCCTGCCATAGTGCGCGCATGTCGATACCGAGATGGACGCCAAGCAGTTCGATGAGGGCACTGCCCACTTCCAGCGTCTCGGCCATGACGATGGCGAGGACATCGCGAACCGCTGTATCGGTCAGCCCGAGCAACCGGACGAACAGGCCAGCGACGCCGTGATCGTCCTCATAGCCGCCGGTAACGGTGGGGGTGTCGGGATCGAACCCGAGCAAGGCCAGCACCGCCCGCCGCCGCTCGTCGAACGCGGCTTCCGAGACGCAATTCTCGCCGCTTTCGGCAATGGCGTCGTTCGCCGTCCGTTGTGGCTCGACCGACACGCGCCACAGTGACGATCCGACAATCGCGTGTGCAACCATCAAGCGCAGCGCTACCGACGGGTTTGCTGCCACCGCTGAGCGCACGGCGGCATGCCGATGCAGGTCGATGTAATTCTGGATCGCAGCACTGATCTCGGGGCGGGCCGGCTTGTCCGCCACCGTGGCACCCATTGCCAGCCTTCGCGCTTCCTTGGTGGTCAGATAGCCTTCGTGGAAGGTGACATCGCCGCGCGGCCCCACGACCACGAACACCTTGCCGCCCTTGCGCTTGGGGGTGCGCTCGTGCTCCCATGTGTGAAAGGGTTCGCCGGTCGGCAAAACGACGACATCGGCCCACCCCGCCCCGACGCAAGCCTCGACGCGCTCGGCAAGCGCGGTATTCTGCGCGGCCCAGAACGTCTGCGGGTGAGCGAAATAACGATCCTCGCCGAACAGGTCGGACACGATCTCGCCGGGATAGCCGTCGATATCGAACAGCGCCGCGCGCACCGAGATCGACGCGCCCCCGCAAGCCCATGCCTTGACCTGATGACCCGTGGGGCAATGCGCATCGGGATCGTCCAGCAACGCCAGCCATTCCCGCTGCCGTGCCTTCGAAGCAAGAGTTAGGTGCCGAACCGTCACCGCATCGATCTCGCCCTTCCGATACAGGGTGCGGATGCGCGGCAGCAGATTGCCGAGCGCGAGCGTCCGCTTCACCTGCAATTCCGTGAGGCCGAAGGTCAGCGCGATATCCTCGGGGGTTCGGCCTTCGCGCACCAGCCGCGTGAAGCTCTCCCAGCGCGTCACCTCGTCGGGGTCCACCCGCGCGATGTTCTCGATCAGCGAGGCTTCCAGTGCGGCGGCATCGTCGCCCTCCGCCATCACCGCGCACGGCAGCGGCTCGGCCTCGCCGGTTTCCTGCGCAAGCGCCAGCGCGGCATGATAGCGTCGTTTGCCCGCCACGATCTCGTAGGTGTCCGGTGATCCGTTTTGCCGCACGATCAGCGGCACCAGCACGCCACGCGCCCGCACCGATGGCAGGATGTTGGCCAGGTCCACGGGCTTACCCTTCACCCGCATGTTGGCAGGCGAGACGGACAGGTTGGCGATGTCGATATGCTTGAGTTCCATGATCCTCACTCCTTCAAACACCGCACCCGGCGCCGGAATGGCGGGGGAGCGGCAGGAGCGGACCGACAGGCCCGTCGGCAGAGGCAGGCTGCACCCATAGGGGCCCACAGCGCGCTAGCGATGGGGATGGGTCCCAAGGGCTGGAACGCAGTGGAAGACCTGGGCGAAGCCCAGGTTGCGGCCTGCCGCGACGGGCCTACAGGGCAGCGACGCTCCCCCGCCAGATCGACGCCGGAGGCGCAAACGCCAGCGCGCCAAGGCGCGATGACCGCAGTCCGGGCGGCACGCCCGGTACGGATCGATCGCGAGCGAGCGATCCACCGTCAAAGATCGTAACCGCCCTGCGGCCGAGACGCCGAAGGCGACTCGGTGGCGCGCAGCGCCATAGAGTTCGGCCGCGCGCCAGCGCGGGACGGCTGACCCGCTATCTTCTATGACTTTATGGGGCCTGTTGGGCGCTCTCTGGGGCAGCGCGGTGCATCTCGACCCCGCCCCTCTTGTCCCCGCGCCGACGCATCTCAATCCTGATCGCAGCGAACCATTCGATCACACCCGAACCAAGATCATGCCATGACGACCGACACCCCCGACCGCATTCTGCGCCTTAACACCGTACTCGATCGTACCGGCCTCAGCCGGGCTACACTGTATCGAAAGGTGCAGGCTGGCACCTTTCCCAAACAAATCCGGATCGCCGTTCGCTGTGCCGGTTGGCGGGAGTCGGCTGTCAACGACTGGATGCGCAATCCAATGTTCTACGAGGCTAAAGATTGATCAGGTCGAAAAAGCATCTGGCCAGCCGCGCCCCTATGTCCGTCATTCCGGGGCACTGGGGCCTTTCTCTCTCCGATCTGTCCTCTATTCATGAACCTCATTCCGCTAAGAATGACCGGAGGTGGGCGCTAAAGGACAAACCGGCCCAACTCGTTTGCCGGGAACGTTCGGAACCGCCGGAACCCGCCCTGCACTGCGTTGGCAAGAGACGCGATGGCCTCGATATCGCCGGCATCTGCCTTTCGGGAATCCTGTTCAGTCAACATCACCCCCACAGTGAAGGAAACCGCACTGATCGCGACAGGGACCGCGAGGACGTGCCGCCCGCGCATCCCGTTCGAAACTGTGACATCGACCGCATAGAGGCTAAACTGGTAGTCACGTTCTGCGATCAGCACCCGTGGCCCTATGAGGCAATATCGAGGTTCATCGCCATTCAGCCGATTATAATCAGAACTGTATCTAGCCATCGATTCATTATGCGGCGGGGCTGCATTGTTTTAAAGCGATAAGGCCCATGATCTTGCGAATGTCCGATTTTGGGTGGGAAGCGATCATTGACGGGCTAAGCAATCGAAGCCAGCATAGGACTTGGCAACGGGATCGAACACATCGTTTAACCCTCAGCAGGTTGGCTTCGGGAACGATCTTATTATCCGACCAGATGGGGACGGGTGGGCAGTTGTCGGCGGAGGGAATAGCTATCGCCTTTCAATAGACCAATGCTGGCGGGCGGCGGCTTTACTGGAACGGCCTTACCCGCAGGTCCGATCTCTCATAGAGGAAGTTTCGCTGACTCCCTTCCCCTTTGTCGGCGTGATTTGCGCAGGATTAAGCCTATCCAAGCATTGGGCACAGCTTGCCATCACTTGGATTCCTTGTCTGCCTGATGAGGATCGAGAAGCCGTAACCCCGGCGCTTCGCCAAATGACTCAGCAGTCGTGGACTAATCAAAGGTTGCACCAAGAGGTCAGACGCTTTTATAACGGCATGTCCGCTAATGGGCTTTCCGCGCCCGTCCGCTTTTTAGGAGCGAGACGGCCAAAGCCGTCAGTTCACAACCGGCCTCTTCACATCCCAGCCCACCTCCGCACAACGGCGCTGCTCACAAAGGCCGCTGTCGACGACCTGCTTGCGGACCCATCGCACGCGAGGCTGCGGTGTTCCCGGTTCAAACGCTACGAAGAGGCGGCCTGCGTTTTGAGGCAGAGCAGCCCATTGGCGGAGATAGGTCTTGAGCACCGCCTGCCCGATAGGTGCACCGTTCCACAGGAAATCACCATTGCGGGGAATACGAAGGGAATAACCGTTGAGGAAGCCTGTGGAATTGTCGAACGGAAGCCCGGCGGGACCGACCTTTTGGTCACCAATCCCCGGCGTGATGGCGTCGCCCGGCAATGCAAATCCGCACAACACCGTCACAGCAGTTATGAAAATGTATCTCATCGGACCAACACTATAATCGACAGCCCGAACGTCCGCTATCGGGAATGCCGAAGCATACTCGCTATGACCGACTTTGTGAAGGATATCGGATGCCGGCAGGCGAACGATATTCTCCAAAGCAGGAAGCCGCGGGCCGCAGGTGTTGACCTATGGGGATTTCGGCTTTCGTGCTGTCGTGCCGCGGTCGCATCGGCGTGCGGG
>NZ_SGIS01000045.1 GCF_004208535.1 Sphingomonas populi | reverse complement strand
GCGGCCGGGTTTTGTCGCGCAGCAACCCTTCCACGCCTTCCGCAGCATAGCGAGCTTGCCAGCGCCAGACCGCTGGTCGACTGGCACCGGTCCGGCGCGCAACCTCCAATACCGTCAGCCGCTCCGATGAGGCCAGCACGATCCTGGCGCGCTGGATATGCTTGAGCGAACCGTTTCGATCGGCGACCACCGACGCCAACCGCGCAGCATCTTCAGAGTTTACGATCACACATACGATCTGGGACATCCCGCCAGACTCGCACGAAACCAACCGATTGTGAATCACCCGATTGGGTCACTGCACTAGACTAACGCTTACACGTCGCCCGCATCGCCATGAGCCGCTCGATCAGTCTTCAACAAGCAAGCTGCCAAAGTAGCTCCAGGATTCATTCCATTAGCCATATTTCTAAGCGCGCCGCTCAAGCGCTACAACAACGCTCTAATGTCCTCAACTTGCTTTCTGAATTCGTGGAATGGCTCCAAATCACTTACTTGCAGGGTGGCGTACAATGCGAAACATCGCCCGATGTATTCCTCTAGCCCAATTGTTCGGTAATTCCCTGCAGAGCGAAATTCGTATCGGCCATGAACACCCACGGACTCACCAATCTCGGGATAAACGGCAAAGATGGCACTGTTGGCGAGATTGTCATGCGGGATCAGGTCGGATCGATAGGTCGGCAAGTCTTGGCATTCCAGCAACGCAGACGCCATATCGTACAGCGGTTGAATGCGTGGATGATTGTACGAATACATGAATGCCGTGGTACGCCCCCAATCGCGGAAGTAGGGACGAATGTTGAGGCCAGCTGCTTCGAACTCCGCCACCAGGCGATCCCTCTCTCCGGACCAGACGTCGAAATATCCGCACCGTTCGAAGAAGTGGCCATTGAAGTAGGCCAACGTGTCTGACGCGCTGATCCCTTGCAGATAGCAGGCGAACACGATTGCCGAATGGTAGTGGCTGATCGGTCCGCTGAGTGGTTTGGCGCGGTTAAAGATGTAGATCAGATCGGGGTGGTAGCCTCGGAAGGTGATGATCGGCAACTCGACATGCGTACTGATCCGATCGAGCCTGGCCTTGGGCACCTCCTGCCGGATGGCCGGGTAGATGAGCAGCCGGTCGAAGCTGCCCATCCGTAGCTTTACCCGCCAGGGCCGAGCCTTAAACTGCCCCGGATCAAGCGGCGTGATCACGATGTCTGGAGCTTGTGCCTGAAGACAGTTTGCCAGACCCACCGTCTGACAATTCGACATGACCAGCCAGCGTTCCACCAATGCTAACCCCTTGCCGTGTCCAGAATATTCTCGTCACAGATCACCGCGCGGCTCGCTGCGTGACCGTCAAACTGCGCCGGCGCCGGTGCCTCACGGCTGCTGCCATCCGTGGTGTAGTTGTGCATGAAGCAACGCATCGCATGGGCAACGCCCAAGCCATTCACCTCTCGGTAATCAGCATGATAATAGAGGCCACCGGCGGAGCTGTTCGTGATGATTTCGTAGGACGGAAAATAATCGACCCAATCGTGATCGCGGATCGCCATTTCCGCCGCGACGCGCAGGACGGACTTGCTGTAGGTGTTGGATGACAGAACCGAGCGATCCTCGTACGTTGCGATCAGCGGAATCGGCGATACGGTCAACAGAACCTTGGCCGCCGGGTTGACCATGTGGAACTTGGCCAGGAAGTCCCGCAGGGCGGCATAAGTCTCCTCGACGGAGAAGTTCACAAATTCGTGGTGGTTTGGATCGAACGCCCCGCCGACCACGCCCGGCGCGGCGGAGAACACGGTGCCGTTTGCGCGCGATCGCCACGCTTCGGTCAGCCCCAGCGTGAAGATGAACACGTCCGCTTGCTCGAACATGCGCCTGACACATTGGAGATGCCGGACGCGGTCCTGCTTCACGCAGTCGGGCGTGGCAAAGCCGCCCGGTTCGATCTGCTGGCGCAGCGGGTCGACATATCTGCCATCGGGCCGCTGCCACGCCTCCGACGAGGTGCTCCGCTCGCCGAAGGCTTCCTCAAACAGCTGCAACAGCTGCACCGTGGTGTAGATGTTGCCGAAACGAGCCGGGAACAGGCCATAGCCGGCAGCGGTCCGTTCGTCGGCGGATAGATCGGCCCGGTCCTCAGTCACGAGGTACTGGTACCCTGAGCGGCTGATCCGGCGGGAGATATGCTGGGCGAAGCAGCTGCCGGCCGTAGCGACCCATTCCTCTTTGCCCACGGTGAAACGCGGACGCGTCACCGGATCCACCAGATGGGCCTCCACAGCGGAGACCGACCGCTTCCAGAACTGGTAGGATGGCAGATCGCTATAAGGGTGCCGCAGCTCGGGATGATGCATGTTGACCCATCTTTGTGCCATTCTGGGCGATGATTTTGCGGGTGCTAAACCAATTGTCGTCGCCCCCACAAGGCCGAAACATGATCGCTTCATGTGGGCACCCTGATTTACCGCTCGAGTTTCCGGTGATTTTCTGATTCCATTGTGTCGGAGCGCGATAGAGGCAATGATGGCGAGCCTGATCAAGCTTGCCGGGTTGGACTGGCCGTTGCCGGCTTATACGACACTGTGCCGACGGCAGAAGACGTCGTTGATGGTCGAGCTTGGCGGGCGGTCCAGTTCACGCGGCCTGCGCCTTCTGGTTGACAGCACAAGAATTAAGATGACGGGTGAAGGTGAGTGGAAGACGCGCAAACATGGTGTTTCGTACCGCCGCAGTGGCGCAAGGTACATCTGGGGATCGACGCGGCAACGCTGGATATCGACCGTGATAATCTCCGACATGACCGCTCTCCCCAATGGATCGTTGCAGACCCACCTTGGCACATCAACGCCATCGAGGGGGGGGCGGTTACAACATCAAAGCCGCGCGATGCTGCCAAAAGCGCAGCGATGCTTCCAGACGGTTTCAACCCCTAGACGTCCAACTAGGCGAGATCCATGCTGAATCTCTTTCTAGGCCAACTTGCGCGCCAGGTTCATGAGCACCTCTGTGTTGATCACCGGCACACCAGTATCACGAGGCCAAAACGCTCCGGTATAGCCTGCGACGTAATGGCCAGTGAGCGGCCGCTGCAGTTCGTTATGTCGCGCCAGCATCGGTGGAATGGGATTATCTGGCGAAGGCTGAGTTACGATCGCACCTTCAACAAATATCCCGGCGGTGCATTCGTGGCTGAACAGAGTAGCTTCTGGGCTTAAGCGATCGGCAGCGACCATGAGGTCGCGTGACGAGACCTCGAGATCAACGTCCATCCACAGACACATGAGCTGAGGCGGCCGCCAGTCGCGGAAGGTGTCAGCGAAGAATCCCTTGTGGAACTCGACCGCCTCGATCGCTCCGAAGCGAGTCACATGGTCGGTTACTTCATCCAGGCTTCCGGCATATTGCCCAGCGTCGTAGCCTGATTTTTCCGACGGCGGCAGTCCTTCAAAGGAGTCGAAGATGTGCATCTTCAATCCGAGATGCGCGCACGCATAGCTCAGCATCGATGAACTATACCCCTTGAAGCAGCCAAACTCCGCGAAGTCACCGTCCACGCCCCAGGATTTAAGAACGTAGAGCTGGTGGATAATGGGGAACAGCTCCCGAATGGAGTTCGGCTTGCAGTGAAAGTCTGCCGCGCCCGATGAGGCCTTAGGGTTCGTCTGCGGGAAGTGCCGTTCCACGAAGCGGCAATGAGCCATCGTATCGGTGAGATAGCGGGCATAGTCGGCTATCGCGGGCAAGGCGTTGAGATCTGGCGTCGCCATGATCGCCAGCAGTCGATCAGCGAACCGCTGCTGACCGGCGGCGGTTGCAAGGTCCATGCAATCCTGGGGCCAGTATACAGCCACAGTGTCGATTACGTCGCGCGGAAAAGGACCGCGAATGCCGCTGGTCGACGGTTCAGCAAGGCTGCGAACAGCGAGAGGAGCCGCAATGTGCAAATTAGCCAAGGTTGCGCTGGGCCAAGGTCGAGCCGGGCGAGCGACGATCTTCACTTCCCCTACGAACGCACCTTTCAGAGTGTCAGACGGCAGGTCGATCGAAAATCCGCAGACTTCGCTTCCTCGTCGGCCGGGGAATGCTGCGGCGACATCAGGGCGATCGACCGAAGGAATGCAGCGCGCAACACAGGTATCGCCGAGCCAAGCCTCCACTTCCAGCTGCCCATGGCCAAGTGCCCATCCAATGATTCTACCGCCAGCGACCGCATCAATGCTGCCGCGCGGCGCAAGGCGGCCTCCCATTCGCGTGAGCACCGTCTGCTTGGATTTAATCACGTTCCCCCCTCGGTCGAAAGCTGTAGCCCAAATGGACGCAGTAAATCAGCCATTCCTTAATACGCGTTTGATGCTGCTAACGAAGCTTTTTCATTGCTCCAGGAGCTCGGCTCGAGAGCATCGAGCTAGAAGTATGAATCGGCGGGGTTTCGGATAGCTTAAAAATATGATTCACCCCGGTTTGGAGGTGGATCAGGGGGCGAGCCTATTCGAGTGACCTGCGGGAGCGCATATCGGCGCACGTGTCCAAGGGGCATTCCTGCTGGCGCGCGCCGCGCCACCATCCATCACCTTGCACCAAGCGCGTAGCATCAGTCCGTCAATTCGAGGGGAGATCGGAAGGGCCTTTGCCTTCCGCCAGAATCATGCGCAGGTAGCGGCCATAGTCCGATTTGCCCAGCCTGGCGATGGCTTGTTCCATCTGCGCCTCGTCGATGAAGCGTTGGCGGAAGGCAATCTCCTCGGGGCTGGCGATCTTAAAGCCCTGGCGCTTTTCCAAAATGCGCACGTATTCGGCCGCGTCCAGCAGGCTATCCGGGGTGCCGGTATCGAGCCAGGCGTATCCCCGGCCCATGATTTCAACTGACAGTTCACCGCGCTCCAGATAGACCCGGTTGACATCAGTGATCTCCAGTTCGCCGCGCGGGCTGGGCCTAAGGTTGGCGGCGATGTCCACCACCTGCTCGTCGTAGAAGTACAGGCCGGTGACTGCCCAGTTGGATTGCGGCCGTTCTGGCTTTTCCTCGATCGACATGGCCTTCATATCCTGATCGAACACGATGACGCCGTACCGGTCGGGATCGGTGACGTGGTAGGCGAAGACGCTGGCGCCCTGCTTGCGCGCACCGGCGCTCCCCAACAGCGCGGGCAGGCCGTGGCCGTAGTAGATGTTGTCGCCCAAGATCAGCGCCGACTGCTGCCCGGCCACGAAATCCGCGCCGATGACATAGGCCTGCGCCAGTCCGTCAGGGCTGGGCTGGACGGCATACTCGAAGCTCATGCCCCACTGCGAGCCGTCTCCCAGCAACGCCTGAAAAGCGGGGGTATCGCGCGGGGTGGAGATGATCAGAACCTCGCGGATGCCCGCCAGCATTAGAGTGCTGAGCGGGTAGTAGATCATCGGCTTGTCGTATACCGACATCAGTTGCTTGGACGTCGCCAGCGTCATCGGATAAAGCCGGGTGCCGCTGCCGCCGGCCAGGATGATGCCCTTCATGTATCGTCTTCCTCGTGTCGTTCGGTCAGGCCATATCGTCGTCAGGCCGCCGCAATCCGCAGGCGAGCCACCACGGTTTCCAGCGCGCCCTGCCATGCCGGCAGCGCGACGCCGTGGACCTGAGCGATCCGACTGCAATCGAGCCGCGAATTGGCGGGCCGGGCGGCGGGGGTGGGATAATCGGCGGTAGCGATGCGCGTCACTTTCGGCGCAGCGCCGCCGTGCGCGGCCGACGCGGCGAAGATGCCCTGCGCGAAGTCCGCCCAGCTGGCCTCTCCGGCAGCGGTCATGTGGAAGACGCCGCGCAAGGTCGGATCGGGATCAAGCGCTAGGTTGGCGGCTACCGCCAGGATACCATCGGCGATGTCGAGCGCGCTGGTGGGATTACCCACCTGATCCGCCACCACCGACACCACGTCGCGGCTCTCGCCCACGCGCAGCATGGTCTTGACGAAATTGCCGCCGAACGGGCTGTAGACCCAAGCCACCCGCAGGATCGCGCCGCCTTCGGCATAGGCCGCCAACACCGCCTCCTCGCCCGCCAGCTTGGACGCACCATACACGCCAGTCGGTCCAGTGGGATCGGTTTCCACGTAAGGACGATCTAGCGTCCCGTCGAACACATAGTCGGTTGAGATATGGACGAGCGGCACGCCCAGCGCCTTAGCCGCCTGCGCCACCGCCCCCGCGCCTGCGCCGTTGACGGCGTACGCGAGGTCCACCTCGGTTTCGGCCTTGTCCACCGCAGTATAGGCTGCGGCGGACACCACCGCATCGGGCGCGGCGGTCGCCAGTGCGCGCGTCACAGAGACAGGATTGGTCAAATCCAGCTCGGGCCGTCCCAGCGCGATTATTTCGTGCCCGGCAGCTTCCCCACGTTCCCGCAGACTGGTGACGACCTGCCCCGCTGTGCCCGTGACGGCGATCCTCATGCAGGAGTACCGGTGATGGGAGCTCCGGAAATTTTGGCGGCTGTCAGGCCAAGGCGCCGCCCGTCGTACTTTTCGCGCAGGGGCTGCCACCACCACTGGTTTTCCAGGTACCAGCGCACTGTCTTCTCGATGCCAGTGTCGAAAGTTTCGTGTGCCCGCCAGCCTAGTTCAGTCTCCAGCTTAGTGGCGTCTATCGCATAGCGCGCATCGTGGCCTGGACGGTCGGTGACGAACTCTATTAGGTTTTCACGCGGGGTGTCGCCGGAGATCAACTGGTCGAGCACGGCGCAGATGCGACGCACCACGTCGATGTTCTGCCGCTCGTTGCGGCCACCTACGTTGTAAGTCTCGCCCACGCGGCCCTTCTCAATGATGATGTCGAGCGCGCGGGCATGGTCGTCCACGAATAGCCAGTCGCGTACGTTGTCGCCCTTGCCGTAAACGGGCAGCCGCCTGCCCTCCATCGCGTTGAGGATCGTCAGCGGGATTAGCTTTTCGGGGAAGTGATATGGGCCGTAGTTATTCGAGCAGTTGGAGACCACCACCGGCAGCCCGTACGTACGTTCCCACGCTTTGGCCAGGTGATCCGACGCTGCCTTGGACGCCGAGTAGGGCGAGCTGGGATCATAGGGCGTGGTCTCTTCAAACAGGCCCTCGTCGCCCAGCGAACCGTAGACCTCGTCGGTGGAGACGTGGAGGAACCGGAAGGCCGACTTGGCATCGGCTTCCAGGCCGCTCCAGTAGCCCCGCGCGGCCTCCAGGAGGGTGAAGGTGCCCACGATGTTTGTCTGGATGAAATCCGCCGCCCCGGTAATGGAACGGTCAACATGGCTTTCGGCGGCGAGGTGCATGATCCGGTCAGGCGCGAAATCGGCGATGGCCACGTCCATCGCCGCGCGGTCACAGATGTCGGCCTTGACGAAGCGGTGATTTGCCTTGTCCTGGACGGCGCGCAGCGAGGCTTCGCACCCCGCATAAGTCAGCGCGTCAATGGTGAGAACATCGTAGCCCTTGTCGAGCACGAGATGGCGCACGAGCGCCGAGCCGATGAAGCCGGCACCCCCGGTAACGATTACGCGCATGGGGTCATTTGCTCCAGACGAAATATGCGGGAAGGTCGGCCAGGCGGGGCTGCGTGCGGTCCTTAGCCGAGAGGGTTTCAGGGTCGGCTGCGGCCGGCCACTCGATGCTGATGGCTGCATCGTCCCAGGCCAGGCCCTTGTCGCACGCAGCGTTGTAATAGCCGGTGACCTTGTAGCAGATGACGGTATCGGGTTCGAGCGAGCAGAACCCGTGTGCGAAGCCGGGCGGCACCCACAGTTGCTTGCCGTTAACGGGCGAGAGCGTTTCGCCGACCCACTGCCCGTAGGTCGGCGAGCCCTGCCGGATGTCCACCGCCACGTCGAACAGTGCGCCCGCAGTGCAGCGCACCAGCTTGCCTTGCGCATACGGCTCGCTCTGGAAATGGAGACCGCGAATGGTGCCGGGCCGGGCGCTGAACGATTCGTTGTCCTGCACGAACGGATGCTCCCCGCAGGTCCGCGCGAATAGGTCGGCCCGGAACGTCTCGGCAAAATAGCCGCGCTCGTCACCGATACGGCGGGGCGCAAGCAGCTTCACGCCGGAAATCGAATAGGAGGTTCTCTCCATGCTCTACCTTCCACGATAGTCCTGCCCCGCCACGCCGCGAACGCGGCGGCGGCGAGGCCAATTTTCAGTTTCTACTGTTCTGCACCGTCTGCACCGCGCTCGTGACCGTCAGGATCGGCGAGAACAACTGACTGATGAGCTGGACCATCTTACTGGGCTGGTTAGCCCTGGCATTGCCAAAATACAGGATGTCCTTGTCGTGCATCGCGAATTTCTGTGCCAGAAAGTACGAGCGCGTCTCCATCATGTTCAGATGATAGACCACCGGCTTGGGGTTGCCGTTTTCATCCGCGACATAGCGAAACACGAAGATTGCCGCCGGATCGCCCAGATTAGGGTTCGAACCACCGGCGCTGGCGACCGCTTCGGCCAAGGACATGGAGGATCGGGTAAAGGGCAGTTGATCGACACGCCCGGGCGCACCTAGGACGGAGAACGTGAGCGGGCTTTGAAGCAGCGTCAGCCGGTCACCGGGATAAGCCGTGATATCGGCAGAGGGATTGTCGAACAATTCGCTCAGGCGCATGTCGATCGTGTTCGAGCCGCGCGAGATGCGCAGGGCAATATCCTTCGTATTTCCACGTTGGCCGCCGGCCAGCGCGATTACGTCCGACACTTTTTCCCGATTGGTCTGAAGCACCAGGCGCCCCGGCCGGGCCACTTCGCCGCCGACGATGACGGAATTGGTGATGACCTGGGCAAGGCTCACCAGAATCTGCGGGTCTGCCGACACGCCCCGCAAGGCACGGCGGATTTGATCCTGCACTTCGGATGCGGTTTTGCCCATTACCCGCAGCTTGCCAGCATACGGCACTACAATGTCGCCGGAATCGTCGACTCGCGCAGGCGGCAGCGCCTGCGCCTTGACCGAAGGGTCGAACGCGCCAGACTTGCCGCCGGTCACCACTGCACCGCCACCGAAGAGCGTGACGCCGGCCTCGTAAATGGTGATCGAAAGCACATCGCCAGGCCCGATCATATCGGTGGGCGGCGGTGTGAATTCAGGGAAAACGGACTTAGTGGTGGAGGTGCCGGCCGGCATCGCGGAGGCATCCGAGACCTCGACGAGCTGGATGCCCACACCATCGGGTTGCACCAATGCCGCGCTGTCGCGAACATGTTTTCCCGTAGGGCCGCTCGACGGTAAGCTCGCGCAGGCCCCAAGAAGGCTGGACGCGACAAGCGTGAACAATATTTTGCGATGCATTTACTCGTTCGCCAATACGACCTGTGCTGAGCAGTGCCGGTTAGCGGCCTGCCTCGTGCGGAACAACCAATAAATGCTGCCAGGCCCTCTTACGCACCGGAGCGCGGCGAATGGCCTTTATTTAGGCTATGATCAAGATCATCCGTGCGCTGCAATCCTTGCGCCGGACGCCGCCTGCACGAAAAAACATGCGCGAATGCTGGACCGACTGCAAGGACGCCATTCAAGCACTTGATGAACCGACGGAGAAAGTGCCATGATAATTTTGGATAAAACTTCGTCAATGCTCCGAAAAGCAGCACATCCGTAAATTTCCGTATCCGGAAAACCCAGCGAATCGGTGAATAATATATAGTTAAATGAGCTAAAAAATAGCACATTCGGTCTTTCATTCGTTATTATGCGTCGTTCGGCCAAATCTATAATAAGAAATCAAGCCTGTTCGACGACTGAGGATCATGTTGTGGTACAATCGACAATAAATGCTCGCATGCCATCCCACGAGGCAAAGTCGGTAGCAGCCGCGCCTGAAAAAGAACTTAAGCGTGTGGCCGTTCTAGTGCTCGGGATGCATCGCACCGGCAGTAGCGCCATAACGCGCTTCCTCAACTTTCTGGGCTGCACGTTGCCGCATACGCTGCTCGATGCGAATCCGACCAACCCGGCGGGCCATTGGGAATCCGATGCCATCCGCGCGTTCAACGACGGTATGCTTGCCGAAGCCGGATCGGCCTGGTCGGACTGGCTGCCGATGCATGCCGATTGGGCCAAGTCGCAGACCTATCAGGATAATCTGCCGGCCGCAGCAAAAGTGCTGGATGCCGAATTCGGCGACGCCGCATTGTTCGTTCTCAAGGATCCGCGGATCTGTCGGCTGGCAGGCTTCTGGTACGAAGTGCTGGCACAGCGCAACATCGAGACGGCGACGCTTATCCCGTTGCGCAACCCGCTAGAGGTGGCGGCATCGCTTTGCAAACGCGATCGTATGGATCCCACCATCGGGCAGTTGCTGTGGTTGCGGCATGTCCTTGATGCCGAGTTCGCCAGTCGGGGACGCCGGCGAATGTTCACGCACTACGAGGAGCTACTCGACAACTGGAGCGGCCTTGCGGATCGCCTCGGTGAAGGACTCGAGATCGACTGGCCGCGCAGCAGGGCGGCCTTCGCGGCAGACGCGACGGCGTTTCTTTCCCACGACCTCCGCCACCACGTACGGCAGCCGGCGGACATCATCGAGAATGCAGCGTATTCGCGCTGGCTGCGCGAGACGTATGCGATCCTGCTGCGGTGGATCGCATACGGCGAGGATGACGAGGGCCGGGCGCGGCTCGATGCCATCCGCCAAGCTTTCAACGAGACCGGTGAGAACTTTTTTCCTGTCGTCACGGCGCTGAGCACCGCGCATCGCGAAATAGAAGACATCAGCAGGGACCGTCATAGCCTCGCCCTAAGGGTAGCCGAGCTGACCCAGGTGACGGACGATGCCCATACAGAGAAGTTCCTCGCGGCTGACAGGCTGGACGCCGCGAACCGCCGCGCCGAGGATCTCGATCGACAACTTGACCTCGCGTTTGCGCAGTTGCGAGATGCCGGCGATGCGCAACAGCAACTGCATTTGAGCCTGGAGACCGCTGACCGTCGCTCGAAACTGCTGGATGAGGAACTGGCCGCCGTCCGAAACCGGTTGGCACAGGCAAACGGCGCTCTTGCAACGACCCAAACGTCGCTGGACGACGCAACGCGGACTGTCGCATCGCTGGAAGCCAAACTGCAATCCACCAGAGAGGAACTCTCGCAGACCGTGCTCGCGCACGCCAAAAAAGACGATCTGCTGACCGCCTCAGGCGATCGCATTGCAGCGCTCGACGCCGACCTTGACCAAGCACGTCACCAGATGAAGGAAGCCGATCTCCGGCTCGACAGCCTGTGCTTGCGGATCACGCAGGCGGATGCCGAGATCGTGCGCTGGCAGACGACAACGAAACAGTTGAATGTCGAGCGCCAGATGGATCATCAGGAAATGGAAGGCTTGCGGGCGAGCTTGAAGCTCAAATCCAACGACCTCAAGATGCAGCGTCACCGGCACGAGCAGGAGATCGCGGCGCTACACGGCGAAACGCAAGCCTCAGTAGCCCGCAATGTCGAGCTATCGATACTGCACGTGCAGGCCATGGAACGGGCCGATAGCCTCTCCGGTCAGCTGCAGGAAGCGCGGGCATACGCCGTACTGCAAAACGATCATGTCCATTTTCTGCGCGAGACCCTGCGCATTCTCGCCGCTCCTGGCCGATGGTGGCTGCGCTTGGTTCCGGCGGGTTGGGCAAAAGCGATCAAGGACAAGACCCTGCAGCGGGAAGGTCTTTTCGATGCCGACAGCTACCGCAACCATTACCCTGACGTCGCGGACGCTGGCGGCGACCCTTTGCTCCACTACGTTTCGCATGGCCTGGAGGAAGGACGACTCAGGACCTGAAAGTCGGCACCCGCACTGCCGCCCAAGCTGGCATGGCTACGGTCAAACCTCAAAATTCACTGGCCGGCGTGTGCCGGGTTGAGTTTGGCGAAAATGGTCATTCCCGAAGGAAGGCGGCCGTTTAGGCGCCGGACGCTGGCGTCTGAGGCCGTTGAAAGATCACCGCTCACGCGCACATTGGAATAGTGGGCGAAGCCATCTGCATCGCTCTGCACGCCCAGACCATAACGGACGTTGTTCGCCCGCAAGTCGAGCACGCAGTTCTCGAACGTGATGCTGGCCCGGAACGTTGTGTCGACGGGTGCGCCGTTTGGCGATGTGCGCTGCGCCGGAAGGCTCAGGGTCACTTCGTCGCCCACGATGGAAATCACCTTGGCCCCGGTGGGAATGCCCGGTCCGCTGGCCACCTGACCAGGTACGACTGTGAAATTCCCGCCGCCCACGATCGTCATCACCGGCGAGCCGGCTCGCATGGAGACCTTACGAGGCGCGATGCCGGTGGCCGAGAAACGCGCGCTCTCATCCTCCCGGTTGCTTTCCACCAAGGCCTTGACGTTAACGTTGGACAAGGTTCCGCCGAGGTCCAGACCGAACTGCACGCCTTGCCGGGTCGGATAATAGACCTTGATGTCGGCGGTCATGTTACTCGAAACGTCAAAGCCGAACAGGCCCGCGTACCAGATTTCCCCTTGCGCGACGATGTCGGTGCTCTCCGCATCTCCCAACGGACCGTCCTCGCCGATACCAAAACCATCGTACCCAGCATGGCGATTGTCGAACAGGAGAAAGCGCGTCCAGCGAGCATGACTGGTGCTGAAATGCCCGAACAGGAAGCCCTTCTCCTTCCCGGAGAACCCGCCCAGACCATCGTAAACGCGATAGGGACGCCTGGATTTGTCGACTTTAAAACTGTCGCCGCGAACGTCATGGCTGAAACTAACATATATACCGTGGAAACCCGTGCGGGACACGCGCAGTCCATCATGGACCAGCCCGTCGATCCCTTCCAAGTTAACGCCGATCCAGCCCACGTTCTCGACGGTAGCGCTCGTCTTGATGTTGCGGTTGCGCCAAGTGCCGTTGTTCCTGCTGACATCAATGCCGTCGAACGAAATATTGCGAAACGTCGCATCCAGGACGACGTCGGCGACGCCTTGCGTATTGCGCGCGCCGGTGAGCCAGAATCCGGGCCGGTCGATGCTGTTGCCGTCGAAGACAACGCCTTTGCCCACCTGCAAGCCGTCGGTGAGGCGGATCATCATCTGCAGGCGGTCGGCCCGCGCATGATCGTCGAAGGCGGGATCGGCTAGGAATACGCCGGTGCCGGTAAGCTGCGTGCCTGCGCCCGGCATCAGGCGCCCGGCGATCCGATAGGTGAAGCCGCCAAGATCGAAGGCACCGCCGCTACGCAATGCAGCATTGAGATAGGGTGCTAGGTCCTGCCGGTTGGTTCCCGCTCGGACGGCTTGGGCGATAGCTTTCGGTAATACCGCGATCAGGGGCCGGGCTACGACCTTGGCGGCGCTGGCGGTGGCCAGAACCACCCGCGGAGTTGGCAAAGCGGCGGAGCTGGCGAATATGCCGGGATGGCTCGCGGGCTGAATCGCCGTCGCAAGCAACAGGAGAACCAATGCGCACAACCGGGTCACGAATAATCCTAACCGTTCAGCCTGCCCGGAATGATAGGCCCGGCCTGACCGCTCATTGAATATCGGTATCGAAATACGGAAAATACCTGGAGCGATAACGTAAATCGCGATTACGCTTGCCGATCGCTTTGGCAGGAACGCCGCCGACGATTGTATAGGGCGCCACGTCCTTGGACACTACCGACCCTGCCGCCACCACGGCCCCCTCTCCCACGGTCACTCCCGGAAGGATGATCGCGCGTGCGCCGATCCAGGCATGGTCCATGATGGCGACGGGTTTTTCCAAGCAAACGAAATCCGGATTTTGCGGATCGTGCGTCAGCGACTGGATGATCGTGTAATGCGAAACGTTGACGTTGTTGCCGATATACACCGGGACGCGGCCATCAATGTAGGTGAAGCGGTTGATGACTGTGTTATCGCCGATAACGATGGAGGAGCCGGTTACAAAGCAGTGCATCGCGATGCTGCTATCCTTGCCGATCCTGACGCCTAGCTTGCGCCAGTACCAGTGACGCAAGCCATAGGACCACTGCTTCATCATCACGTTGTTGCCGATATAAACCAGCAAGGCGGCGAACCAGGTATCATGTTTCATTTCAACGGCCCGACACTGCGGACTTTCGTGCACTCGCGGCGCTGTCGATCACATCCTTGAAAATCGGCAGGTAGGAGCGCACAACCTCGACGAAGTCGTAGTTTTCCAGGAGGCGCTGATGGCCCTTGAAGCCCGCTTCGCGCCAGCGCCCAGGATTGTCGGCAAAGTCGAGCATGGCGCGCGCCAGATAGGCCGAAGTGCGGAAATGGCGGCGATTGTAGGCGATGTCGTCGAGCAGCTCGGAATGCAACTCGCTGACCGGGCCATATTCGTTGGGTAGCAGGATGCCGATGTCGCCACCGATGATCACTTCGGAAGAACCGCCCGTATCGGACAGGATCATTGGCTTGCCGAAAAACATCGCCTCATTCATCGCGATGCTCCATCCCTCGATCAGCGATGGCAGCAGGAAGGCATCGGCGATGGCGTGGAAGGATGCAACGTCCGGGAAATAGCCCGGCATCAGCATATGATCGGCAACCCCGGTCGCCTCCAAGTGATGGCGCAGCGCATCGACATGGTGGGGCACGATTGTGTTGCCGATGCACAGGATGCGGACCCGATCGGTCTTGCGCAACAGCATGTGCATGGCTTCGGCCATGATGTAATGGCTTTTGTGCAGGTTGTAGGATGCCACGTTCAGGAAGACGTAATCGTCCTCGCGGATGCCGAACTGTTCGCGTGTGACCGGCTTTGCGGCACGGGCGCGGGCCACATGCTCGTCTATGAGAAGCCCGTTGGGCACCGTGACGATCTTGCCGCGATCGATGCCCAAGCGACTGGCCGCGTAGTCGGTGGCCTTGGGGGATACCGATATGTAGCGATCGACGAAGGCATCGTCCTGCCGGAAATTGTCTAGGGCGGCCCCATTGAGGAAGGCATATACGTTGTGTATGAACGTCAGGTTGGGGATGCCTACTTCCTGGAAGATCTTGTAGCCGGTCCGCGAGAAGTGCGAAATTGCCAGCTTGATGCCGTGATCCTTCAGGATTTTGCGATAGTGGCCAAGTGGGTCGTTTTGCGACAGTTCATAGACCATAAAGCCCTGCGCGCGGGCGATTTCGCCCAAGTGCCCCACTTTCCCGCATGACACGATGACGCTGTTCAGTCCCAAGTCTCGCAAAACCACCGACGTGTCGAGCACCACCTTTTCCAACCCGCCGCGATCGAAGGACGAAAGCTCAACCACGACTGGTCCGGACAACTGCCCGCTCGCGCCGACATCCGTCTCGGGCTGCCGGGTCTTGTGGGTCACATTGTCGAGAAAGGCGTGGAAGCTGGCAAGACGCTGCTGCGGCGGTTCTCCGGAAAGGACGTCCTGCGT
Source organism: Sphingomonas populi (assembly GCF_004208535.1). Lineage (GTDB taxonomy): Bacteria > Pseudomonadota > Alphaproteobacteria > Sphingomonadales > Sphingomonadaceae > Sphingomonas > Sphingomonas populi. Next base: position 11,932 of record NZ_SGIS01000045.1, on the reverse strand, counting down.
AACGGGCGACGCTTGAGTATCGCTCGCGCCCGCATGGTAGAGCGCCCGGCCAGGCAGGGGCGCAAAATCGGCGGCGGACAATTTTCCTTCGATCTGCTGCAGCAAAATGCCGTTTACCGCCGGATCGTTGATTGCCCAATCATAGAAAGCGGCGCGATCGCCGCCGAAAGCGGCCAACCTCGCCGAAAGAAACGGCAAGAGGTTGCCCAGCCCCTTGTCCGTCAGCGCCTTGTCGAACAGGGCGATGGTCCGCTCGTCGCAATCATCCTGCGGGTTCATCAGGAGCCCGCCGTCCAGTGCGCAGGCCAGCACGCCCGCGATCTCCACGCGCACCCGGTTGACATATTCCTTGATCGTGTTCGATGCATGGACCCGGTAACGGATATGCGCGACGTCCGCATCGTACAGCACATGTCCGTTGCGCAGGGCAGCGAAGGCGAATTCCAAGTCGTGGCAGTAGCGCAGCCCCTGGAACCCCCCATTACGCTCCCATATGCGCTTGGTGAAGACGAAGTTGGATGTCGTGACCGCGAAGTTTTCATTGGCCAGCGCCAAGTCGAGACGATCACTGCGGACGAGAAAATCGCGGGCACGCTGCAGCCAGTCGACGGTCGGGCCATCGTGGACCGGGACGCCGTCGTCGTCGATCAGGCCGACGTCGCCAAATACCAGATCGAGACGTGGGTCCTGCTGCCACAGCTGCGCGCACCGCTCCAGCTTGTGCGGTTCGAACTGGTCGTCGGAGTTGAGCACCGCCACGAAGCGTGAACGAGCCATGCCGATGCACCGGTTGATCGTATTGTGCGCGCCGGCATTGGCCTGCGCCACGATCGTTGCCGCAGGGTATCCGGCCAGCGCACGTCGAGCGACCTCAAGGCCGTTGTCGATCGATCCGTCGTCGATAATGACGATTTCACATGCGGGCAGCGTTTGCGCGAGCACGCTTTCGATTGCCGGTCCGATGTAGTGGGCGTGGTTGTAGAGGGGAATGACGACACTGACGTCAAAGTTCATGGATTGTCCGGTCATGAAATCAGCCTGCGTTCTGGGTGATGTCGTCGGAACGACCGGGCTGACCGGATCCCAAGGTCGGCTCTGCCTCGATGGGTGGGGCTACGCCGACTTCGGACAAGACTGCGCGCATGATCCCGAAGCCGGTATCGATGGAATAGTGAGAGCGGATGAAAGCGGCGCCGTTGGCCGACAGATGTTCCCACAAGGCCTGATCGTCATACAGCCGGATGATCTGGTCCGCAAAAGCCTCGCCGCCATCCGCCACCAGCACGGTTTCCCCGTCAACCAGGCCCATACCTTCCGACGCGATCCCCGAAACGACGGCGGGAACACCGGCGGCAAGACTGGAAACCAACTTGCCCTTGGCGCCTGCCCCGTAGCGCAGTGGAGCAACGGTCATGCGCAGGCGCGCAAGTGCGCTGTCGAGATCTTCGACGAAGCCGACGAAGACGACCCCCGGCACTTTACGGCGTCTCCAGTTGTCCGGCATGTTGGCCCCGATCACCTGGAAGCCGATGTCGGGGCGGCGGCGCTGAACATGCGGCCACACGTCCGCCAGGAAATGCTCGATCGCATCGATATTGGGCTGGTGATTGAAACCGCCGACGAACGCGATGTCACCGCGTTCGGCAAAGGTCCCTGCCCGCTGCTCGGTGAACTCGCGGATCAATGGAACCACGTGCGTCCGGGCTTCCGGGACAAGTTCGTCAAGCAGGACCTTTTCACTGCTCGAGACCACCAGCGTCGCATCGGCGGCCCTTGCGCAATCCAGCTCGATATCGCGGGTGCGGCGCGCCCGCAGGATCAGCGCAGGATCGTTTTTCAAGGCGCCCTCACGCTCCTCGCGCACGAAATGCAAATCGACCGTGTTGAAAATGATCCGCGCATCGGGGCACAGGCGGCGCAGACTTTCGATCTGCATACCGCCGAAATGAACGCGCGACACGAGGCACACATCGATTCTGTCGCTCAGGTCGAAATAATAGCCTTCGAAATAGGCATTGTGCTCCGTTGTCACGCAATGGACGCCCATGGCTTCCAGCATTGCGCGGTAATGAGGCGTCCGCTCGTCGTGATCGCGTCCGAATTCCAACAGGGACAGGTAGTGGACCTCGTAGCCCATGCGCTGGAAGATGCGGGCGAAGTTGACGTGGTCAAGCGAACCGGAGTCCAAGTCCGGTCGCGGATAGAGTGCTTCCACCATCAGCGCGACCCTGCCGGTCCTGGCGGGCAAGGCCGGACGAACGTTCTGGCGCGGCATCGGCGCCGATGCAGTGACGTCGGCCACGATGACAGGTTTCGCCACCGACACCGGCTCATCCGATACCGTGCTTCGGCCCTCGGCGCGGCCATGCTCGATAAAGTGGCGCAAGGGATCCGTATCTGCGGTCAGGCCGGGATCGTTCGCAAGGTAGAAGGCCGGATCGAACTGCGGACCGGGGCGGGCCCGCAGACGCCAGCCCTCCTGCACATAATGGACCAGCGGATTGATCCCGTCACGCAGGAGCGTCGGATGCGCGGCAAGGTAATAGCCGGTATCGAACCAAGGATTGGGATTGCGTCCTTCGCGCCAACCCGTCGCGAGGTAATGCGTCAGTGGATTACGTCCCGCGTCGGCGACGTCGGAATAGTTTTCAAGATAGAATTGCGGGTCGAACAAGACATCGGCGGTGTTACGGCAATGCTCGATCCAATGCAGCAACGGGTTGCGTGGCGCGACGTCGGGATAGCGCTGGAGGTATCCTTGCGTGCTGAACAAAGGATGCGGGGCATGCCCCTTGTCCTTACCCCACTTGAGGTAATGGACTGCAGGGGATGATGCGAGTGCCAAGGACTCGGGGCATTGCTCGACGTAATACCGCGTATCGAACAAGGGGTGCGGGTTTCGCAACTCGCCCTGGCCATACAGAATGAAGTGTACCAGTGGCTTCATTCCCGATGGCGGCACGTCGGGATACATCTGCGTGTATTCGAGATCCTGGACAAGCGGCAAGTCGGCGAGGAAATCGCTAGCGCCCATCAGATAGGCGATGATCCGCTGGCGCCGTCCCTCGGGGCGCACGCCGACCAGGGGCCATGGCAGATCATCTAGGAAATTTTCGACGATCCGGACGTGCCGCTCAAGACGTTGGGCGGCTTTGAACCCCCATCCCCGACGTTTGACCATGCCAGCCAAAGGCTTGCGCACTCTCCTGACTTGCCGCTCGCCTTCTTCGACCAGAGCTCTCGCCATCCGCTCCATTGCGTTGACGCTGCGGCCAAGCTTGACGCGGGTATCGAGCAGTCCGGCCTGCGCGCGCACGCTTTGCGCGCCGGTGCTGTCGCACCACGCGCGCAACGCGGCCATTTCGCCTCGCAAGGCGGTTAATTCGGCCTGACGCTCCTGCTCCCGCGTCTTCAGGAATTCGACCTGCGCGGTCATCGCCTCCCAGTCACGGTCAATGGTCGAGCTGGCTTGCTCATGCGCCTCGATATCTTTGCCGAGCCGGGCATTCTGCGCCCGAAGGTTTTCGAGCGCGCTGCGGTTTTCGTTCAGCAAAGGCGTGAACATGGCCAGCGCGGCATCGAGATTGCCCTGGATGCGATCAATTTCGCGGTGTACGAACTCGCTCTCACCCTGCTTGGCCAGTTGCGCGAACGCAGCTTCACAACGGCGCATCCAGCTGTTGAAGCCAGGAGCCAGCATGTCCGTCGGCGCAGGGGTGCCGCTGGTCGGCACCGGGTTCGATGCCGCCTCGGAACGCCCGCTCAAAACATCGATCGAAAAATTCCAGGTCGCCGCCATCCATTCCGCAACGCTCGATCCCAGGCCCTCATCCCCGTCGAGAATGACGATGCGCTGCAATCCCCGCGTCGAGCGCTCGGCCGCCAGCATCCGCCGCAGCCAGGAGATCAACTGCGTGGCTCCGCCCACGGCAGGCGGCGCAGAGCCGACCAGCACCGCAGCAGTTTCCAGCCCATTGCGCGCGGCCACGTCCCGCCAGAAAGGAACCACCAAGCCCGTGCCTGCGTCCTCGATCACGATCGTGGGACTGCATGCGTGCGCGTTCCCCAGCGCTGCCGCCGCATCGGCATACGGCAGAGCATCGGCAATGTCGGCTAAATCGTAAACGGATACCACCGACGTTTCGGCTGCGCCGCCAAGGTGCGAAAGCACTTGGTGGTTGATTTGCGCAAGCTGCTCTTGTGCGTCGGGGCGCACGGCTTGCCCGCCGACGCCCGCGATCACGGCCGCAACTTCGGCGACCTGCTGCTGCGGTCCAACGATGAGCACGAGAAGATCGGGTAGGGACAGAGCGACATTAGGGTTGCGAAGCAAACTCTTCTCCACTGTATGATGGTCGCCTACCGGAGCGCGTGAGTCGTTGCCACTGGGCAGAGCGGTCATATGCGCAAACGCCCCTCTTCCAGTCCATGCGAGACATAGTGATGTAGCGGGTCCATGCCCGCTCGACCGACGTCGGGATACCGCTTCGCATAGAGTCGGGCGTCGAACAGCGTTTTCCTGCGCAAACGGCGGGACTTGATGTTGCCAATCCAAAACCCCGGCAACAAGGCGAACCACCACCGTCCCGGATCGGACAGAACCTGAAGCATTGCCGTCAGCAGGCTTACCAACGAGCGCTGCAAGGCCGCATCTTCCTCCGCCGTCCGCAAACGCCGCCTGAGGCCGGCAAGCTGTACATTGGCTTCCGCGTCGAGGGCAGGCGCTTGGCCGGCGGCGGCGATAGGCTGCGGCCCATCGGCACGGCGTCGAAGGTCTTCGAGCTCCCGTTCCTTGCGGCGCAGGTCCTCGGCCATCGCCGTAATGGCTCCGTCCCGCGATTTGATGCCGTCATGCAGACGGGCCATGGCCGATGCCATGGTGTCCTTCTCGCGGTCGGCTTCGATAGCGGCGGCCCTCAGGCGCGCCGCCTCGTCGCGCGCTGCGGACAGACGCACGGCCAGACGATCGCCCCGGCTATCGGCTGCAGCCAAATCGCGCCAGGCACTGTCCAAATCGCCACCCGGATCACGGGCCAGGCCGTGGGCTGAGCCGGGCCGAACGGCTTGCGTTGCCGTTGCCTTGGCAGGCACTTGTCCTTCATCGCCGCTCTTCAGTCGTGACCGCATGGCTATTGCGTCTTTCCTTGCTTACGCAAACCTGATCGAGTTGCTATAGTTGTTGGTACTGTGCGATGGCTTGCGCAACGTCATAGGTGTCTACCGCGTTCCCTCCCGCTACCAGGACAGCTCTGTTACAGAATTCTTGGATAATGCCCATATCGTGTGACGCCAGAATGAACGCGCGATCCTTGCGCTTATCGAACAACTCGTACTGACATTTTTCCCGAAAATTGCTGTCTCCGACGAGAATAATTTCGTCGATCAGATAACAATCGAACTCGATCGCCAGCGACAGCGCGAAGGCGAGTCTCGCGCGCATGCCGGACGAATACGTCTTTACGGGCATGCCCAGTTGCTTGCCCAGTTCAGTGAAATCCTCGACGAACTCCTTCATCCAGCCATAGGGCTTGCCGTAGATGCGGGAGATGAACCGGGCGTTGTCGTATCCGGTCAAGCTGCCTTGGAAGCCTCCATTGAAGCCCAGCGGCCACGATACCGACATCGTGCGCCGGATCGTCCCGGACGTCGGCATTTCCACTCCACCGAGCATCTTTATTAGCGTTGATTTACCGGCACCGTTGCGGCCGAGGAACGCGATCTTGTCCGACGGATTGATTTGCAGGTTCACGTTGTTCAGAACGTGCTTGCGCCCGTGTCCCATTCGGTATGACTTAGATACATTGTCGCAGACGATCATTCGACGACCAGCCCACGTCGAACGTGACGGCACAGCGCCAGGCCGATGGCGGCGACCACGATGGACACGCCCAAGGGATACCACGCATTGTAATGCACTTCGAGCTTGGGACCCCAAATACCGCCCCGGATCATTTCCGTGCCATGGACGAAAGGTGACCACAGCACATAATTCTGAACGCTGGGGCTCAGCCAGGACACCATGTTGAAGGAGCCAGAGAAGGGGATCATGATGTACGTCGTGACCGGGATGAACTTCTCCAGCACCTCCGACATTTCGGAAAGCGGGGCGATCACGAGGCACAGCGAGAAGGAGAAGGCACAATAGACGAGCCACCCCGCGATCATCAGCCCCGGATCTTCGGGAATGGGGAACGCATTGAACCCGATAAGCAGGCTTGCGATGAACAAGAACGCCATCATGGTCCCGAGCATCTCGATCAGGAATCGCACCATGACGAAATCGAGCACATGAATCTGACGATGGTACATCAGACTGCCGTTGGCCTGAAAGATCGCGACGCTGCGCGATACGACATGGCGGAACAGCGTGATAGGAATGTAGCCCGTCACCACGAAGGCGACGATGCTCACCCCGTGCTCCTCCGGCCCGCGCATATAGCGCCAGAGGATCGCCACCAGTCCGGCGAACAGCAACGGTTCGACCATCATCCACAGGAAGCCAATGTTCTCGCGACCGAACCGGGTGATCAGTTCGCGGATCATCAAGGCATGGATGACGCGCCTTTGTATCTGTAATCCCTTACGGAACCGCGTCAGTTTAGCGCTCGCCATGGCTCATTCCTCGGGAGCGTGTTCAAGGATGCCGACAACAAGCATCCAACCGATGAAGTACAGGCACAGCGCCGATATAGCGACCACCAATATCGCCCACGCCCGGCGCGGCAGCAGCGGCTCGTCGGGAAGATTGGGATCAACGATGCGCTCGAGATAGAATTTCTGGTGCGTAGCATCGGAGCGAGCCTGAACCAGTGCCGCGCTTGCGGCATTGAGGTTTTCGGTCGCGAACTCCTGCTCGACCGACAAGGCCTCGTAGCCCGAGATTTTCGATGCGATACCGCCCTGATTGCCCACGACACGGCCTTCCTGTCCGGCGATGGCGCCAGACAAGGCCCTGACCCGCGCCCGCAGCGCCGGGATGGCAGGATTGCGCGGAGTCATGCTCACCATCTGATCAAGCTGCGCCTGCAAGCCAGCCCGTTCGGTGATCAGAGAATTGGAAATATCCAACACGCCGCTTGCCTGCTTTGCGGGATCGATCAGCTCCGACGAATTGCGGTACCGCGCCAGCGCGACACGCGCATCGCGCACACGCCGCTGAGCTTCAGTCAGGCGCGTCTCGGCCTCCGAGATACCCCGCTTCTGGGCGCGATCGTTCAAGCGGTTGACCATCGCCTCGCTAAGATCGAGGAGGTGCGCGTTAATCCGGTAGGCTGCCTGCGGACTAAACGCCTCGACATGAATGATCGCGGAGCCCGTTTCCGCATCGAGTTCGGCGTTGACCTTCTTGCCGTAAAATTTGTAGAGATTTTCGAAGGTGTCGCCTCTGAGCGGACCCGGGTACCGCGAAAAAGAGTCGGCATCCGTGGTGCCGAACGCGCCCTTTACGTTGTATCCCTTGCCGAGATCCATCAGAGCGTTGCGCGACCGCACGTAATCCAGAACTTCGTTGGCCTGATCCTGACCGGACGACAGGCTCTTGGTTTGCACAAGATTTGCCAGGGACGAAATCTGAGGCCCCTTTTGATCGGGACTTTTGACCACAAACCGGGATTCGGAAACGTAGATGTCGGATGCAATCAGGCCATAATACAGTGCGGCAATAATAGTCGGCAGCACTACAAAAAGAAGAAACCACTTCCTCTTGATTAGCCAGCCCTGCAATCGATGATTTCGCACATCTTGCGTGCCAGCCTCCAGGATGCTTTGATCAATCTTCATTTTACTTTTCCAAGCCGACTTAATTGTGAGAGCAAAGGCTCCGCTCGGCAAGTTTAAAACAGCCAATCGGTTAGGCGATGCAGTCTATCAGCGCAAGAGGCCTGCTTTCTTTTCGACATGGCTCACCCAGGGCAAGCCACCGCCTGTCAACCGCCGATTGAAGGCGAACACGCGGCCCGGCGGCGCAGGATTTTACGTCAAACCCCGCGCAAACCTGCGGATTCTGGTGGCCAGTTTTGCCGAGAACGATGGCTTTTTGCGCTCAGGCTTCTTCACCGCCTCGCCCAGATATCGGTTTGGACGAGGTGCCCCGTCGCTGATCGAACACAGATTGCGCAAGTCCAGGCGACCCAGGGCTTCGTCGGAGAAAGCCGGAGTGTAGTAGATGCATTCGTCGAAATAGTAGTGCGTCACCTGCGACCAGCGAGTCAGCGTAGGGTTGATCTGGTGGCTGCCGCCGTGCAGCAGGTTGGCGGCCCAGATCAGCGCCTGCCCCTTGCGGGCAAGGAACGGCTCCTCGGTCGCGCCGTAAGCCTCACGCAGCGCGCGCCAGCCCTGGGCAAAGGGGGCCTGCGCCGATGCCAGTGTACTGCCGGCGCCGCGCCGCCCGATTGTCGCGTTCGTCAGCGGCGGCCAGCGGTGCGACCCGGGCAGGTAGAACAGCGGCCCAGCGTCGGGTCCAATGTCCTCCATCGCCAGCCACACTCCGCACATGAAACGCTCCGGCAGGCTGGAGAAGTGCACCATGTCGGTATGCGCTTCCTGCTGGGTTCCTACCGGGAAATTCAACGTCTGGAAGGGAAAAGCGGGGCGGCCGTATAGCTTACTCAGCAAGTCGAGCACGACCTGGTTGGCGGCGATGGCGCGCACATCCTCGTCGAACGTCCATGCGTCCTGGATGCGGCGTTCGCCAGCGGTCTTGTCACTGCGCGGATCGGCGAAGTCGATGCCGGCGTAACGAGGGCTCAGGCTGGCCTTGATCCGCTCAATCCGGGCGTCGATCTCGGGATCGTAAAAGTCGAAGACGGCATAGCCTTTTTCGTGAAGATCGGTGGCGATCCGCTCTTCCTCTGCCGTAAGCCCCATCGCCGAGCGCTGCATGGGGAACAACGGCGATTCAACCAAGGGTATGCCGGGAAAGGGATTGGTCACGAAGATCGGATGTCCTTGTTGCGCATGGAGGTTGGCCAAAAGGCTCTACCGCGTCGGACGGCGCGATAGAAGCGCCATGTTCGCCCTACCGCCCCACCATATGCAGCAGGCGATCCGCGACCATCCTTCGCGCGCGGCGTAGGCCGCCGGGGCCGCGCGCGGTGTGGCGCAGGATCGGCAGGAAGTCGTGGCGGACGCTGCTCAGCTCATCCAACTCGCCATAAACTTGCCAGAAGGCTTTCGTACCCAGAGCGCGGGGCATGTTGAACGCGCCATGATAGCCGAAGCTGGCGGCCAGATCGCCCGCCCGTTCCGCCGCGAAGGCGTCAGCGAGGGCGCGCGGGGCAAAGCGCATCCCCTGCCTTTCCAGCCATTCCCGATTGGTGCGCGCGACCGCCACGTCCTCGGGGTGGATGGGCACGAACCCGGGCGCGCGGCACAAGTCCATCAGCCGGCGGCTGCGCAGCGAAAAGCCGCCGTTGCCCACATCGTGCCCATCGTCGAACTGCGGCCAGCTGGCGCCGATGTAATCGTAGTCCAGGAACGCCGGATTCCAGCGCCGGGCGTCGAGCAGATGGCCGTCCCACTGTGCGATCATGCAGTGAGAGGTGCGTACATGGTCCGCAAGCTGGGTCAGCAAGAAATTGGAATAGGCCGCCGAAGAGCGCAGTGGCGCGATCGGCACCACGGTAATGGCGGGATGAACAGGGCACACCTGCGCGTCGGTGAGCAGCAGAATCTGCGCGAAGCCCACTTGCGCCGCGCTGACTTCCAACGCGCGCACGGTGGCCGCGACGTTGACCGAGGTAACCGCGCACAGCGTCACCTGAGGCAGATCAAGGCGGGTATCAAGAGTCATCGAGCGCGCCTTACAATCCCACCACGAAACGCTCGCTGAACCGATTGAGCTGGGGGTGGTGGAACGGGTCCACCCCCTCGCCCGTGTTCCAGCGCACTTTCATGGCTTCGAGTTCACCGGCAAGCCGCGCTGCGCCCACCGGATCGCGGTCGAACCCGCGCGAGACGGATTCGTGGTGGACCAGCGTGGCGCGGGGCTCGTACAGCGATTGCCAGCCCTTGGCGTTCAGTCGCATGCATAAATCCACATCATTGAAGGAGACCGCAAAGCTCGCCTCGTCCAGCCCGCCCACCGCCAGGAACCGCTCCCGCCTGACAACCAGGCATGCGGCTGTCACCGCCGAGACGAATTGCGGCAGCGCGTGACGGTAAAAATAGCCTTCCTGGTCGGGCTGCATCAGGCGGTGGGCATGGGCCGCGCCGCCGCAGATGCCCAGCACTACGCCCGCGTGCTGGATGCGCCCATCCGGATAGAGCAGGCGTGCGCCCACCGCGCCGACTTCCTCGCGCAGGGCCTGCGTCGCCATGATCCCCAACCAGTCGGGTGCGAGAACCTCGATGTCGTTGTTGAGCAGGCACAGCAGATCGCCGCGCGCCAAGTGCGCTGCGCGGTTGTTGAGGGTGGAAAAATTGAACGGGCCGGGCGCCCGCAGCACCCGGTGGCGCGCAGGGTCGAGGCCGTTCAGGTACGTCAGCGTCGCGGGATCATCGCTGCCGTTGTCCACCACGATGACCTCGACGTCCGGGTAATTGGTGCGCGCCAGCCCTTCCAAGCAGGTGCGCAGCAGGTTCAGCCCGTTGCGTGTGGGCACGATCACGCTGACCGGCGGCAACGCGGACGCGAGCGGCACCGCGGCTGGAAGGCGCGGCTGCGGGCGGCCGCGGCGATGGTGTAGGACGTGGGGCAGGTGGATGGGCGGACCTTGCCCCTCCCCTGCCGCGAGCGCTGCGGCCACGACCTGCGCGGCCCAGTGCGGCCCCTCGACCCGCTCCAGATCGGCGCGGCGCGCGCGCGCGACGCAGGCTCCGGTCAGGTAATCAAAGTGCCGGAACAACTCGGCGTTCCAGCCCGGCTTGAAGTGCGGCTTCACCCGTCGTCCCGCCGCGTCCAGCAGGTCGTCGTCGGCGTAGATGCAGCAGCCCTGCCCAACCCGTGCGGCGGCGACCCGGTACGCTTGCCCGGCACCGGGCGCGAGAACGTCTCCAGCGGCGATCGGCAGCAGCCAGGGGGCCTGCTCCCAAGCAATACCGGTGGCGGCACGGGCGGGCGTCACGCCATCGGGTCCGCCTAAGACCAGCGCCGTGATCCCCTCTTGCGCAAGGCTGCGCAGCGTTGGGGCAAGTGCACTCTCAGCGTTCTGCCCGCCGGCATCGACCAACGCCACGATCGGCACGCAAGCGTTGAGGTCACCGCCTGCGTCCAGCGCCGGCTCGCCCACCAGCCACAACCTGTACGCGTGCGGTGAGGCTGAGAGCAACGACGCGAACCGCGCGCGCGCGCGCACCCGCTTGCCGCAGATGCGCCACCACACGGCTGCCAGGTACGCGCGCGGCGCCGCAATCGCCGCGTCCAGATGAACACGCAGCGTCAGCCAGGCGCAGGGCCTGTAGCGCGAACGCAATGCGGCACGTGCCGCGTCCTTCGGCGCCCGGTTACCGGAGGAGTGCCGGAGGGGCGGGTTGGTTGGCATCGCTGTCATCGGGCACGCGATACCTATTTGGCGTACATAGGCAAGAGATGCCGGGCGTCCTTCGGATCCATGGGCTATTTCCTTAGGTACTATGACGATGTCATTTAGTACGGAGGGATCGTCAGCGAAAGTCGCTGCCACCCATGCAGCCCGACTACTTCCCCGGTCTGGAACGGCGAAGGCTGGAGCGGCACTGTACCGCATCGCCCCGGAAGTATGCCGGATCGGAGCAGGGCGGATGAACATGCCAGGTCAAGGTGTTGTGCAACAAGACGGCAGTGACCCGCAGCCAAGAAGCTCACTCGGATGCTTAGGCGCCTATTTAGTCGTCCGTGAACAACTCGATGTCGGCAAAAGGGGCGGTTTCGGTGTCTCGTTGCGCGAGGTCTGACTCCGGGCGGTCGATGCGCGCGGCCGCAGGTTTTCAGGCGGCTGTAGGTTGGACCAGGAGG
>NZ_SGIS01000044.1:16138-28183 GCF_004208535.1 Sphingomonas populi | reverse complement strand
CTGCTCAGCAACGATCTTGCAAGATCGCGAAGTCGAACGGCCTCACATCCGCCGCCGGGACGGGGTGGCCACCCCGTCCCGGCAATCGCCAGTATGCACATTTCCAACACACAAGCGAAGTCGAGGGGCCGCCCGGTGCGCAGGTGCCTCGACTTCGGCCCGCAGGGCCGAAGTTTATCCTGAGCGGCTGGCTTGCCAGCCAGCCGAAGGGCTCGGCACGAACGGGAGGTTCTACCCCTCGACCATCTCCGCCAGTTCCAGCCAGCGCAGTTCCGCCGCCTCCTTGTCGCCGCGCGCCTTCGCGACCGCTTTGGTCAGCGCCTCGAACCGCGCGAAATCCTTCGTGTAGAGCGCCGGGTCCGCCAGCAGCGCCTCATCGCGCACGATCAGCGCTTCGAGTTCCTCGATTCGCTTGGGCAGCAGCTCGTAATCGCGCTGGTCCTTGTAGGTCAGCTTGACCTTCGGCGCGACCACGGGCGGCGCGGTCGGCTGCACCTTGCGCGGATTCTCGCGCTTGCCGCCGCTGACCTTGAGCCGGCGCTGCTTCTCCCAATCCTCATAGCCGCCGGCGACGACATCGACGCTGCCCGATCCGTCGAGCCCGAGCGTCACCGTCACGGTGCGGTCGAGGAAGTCGCGATCGTGGCTGACGATCAGCACGGTGCCGTCGAAATCGCCGATCACGTCCTGCAACAGATCGAGCGTTTCCAGATCGAGATCGTTGGTCGGCTCGTCGAGCACCAGCAGGTTCGACGGTCGGGCGAACTCGCGCGCGAGCAGCAGCCGCGAGCGCTCGCCGCCCGACAGCGTGCCGATCTTGGCGTCGATCATATGGCCTTCGAACAGGAAGTCCTTGAGATAGCCGATGACGTGCTTGCGCACCCCCTGCACCTCGACCCAGTCGCCGCCATCGGCGAGCACGTCGCGCACCGTCTTCTGCGGCTCCATCTTGATTCGCTGCTGATCGATCACGATCGCCTCGATCGTCTGCGCGAAGCGGATGGTGCCGCTGTCGGGGGCGAGATCGCCGGTGAGCAGCTTGATGAGCGTCGATTTGCCAGCACCATTCGCGCCGACGATGCCGATACGATCCTTGCGCGTGATGCGCAGCGTCAGATCGTCGATGATCTTGCGCGGGCCGAAGCTCTTCGAGATATGCTTGGCGTCGATCACCACCTTGCTGCGCGCGTCGTCGGTGCCGATCGTCAGATTGGCGGAGCCTTGCGGACCGACCATCGATGCGCGTTCGGCGCGCATCTCGATCAGCTTGGTGAGCCGGCCCTGGTTGCGCTTGCGCCGCCCGGTGACGCCGCGCAGCAGCCAATGTTCCTCGAGCTTGAGCTTGGCGTCGAGCCGCTGCGCGTTGCGCTCCTCGTCGGCATAGACCTGTTCGGTCCACGCCTCGAAGCCGCCGAAGCCGATCTCCGCGCGCCGCATCGCGCCGCGATCGAGCCACAAGGTCTGCTTGGTCAGCCGGGTGAGAAAGGTGCGGTCATGGCTGATGACGACGAACGCGCCCCGGAAGCGGTTGAGCCATTCCTCCAGCCAGTCGATCGCGGCGATGTCGAGATGGTTGGTCGGCTCGTCGAGCAGCAGCACGTCGGGGTCCATCGACAGCGCGCGCACGATCGCCGCGCGGCGGCGCTCGCCGCCCGAGGCGGAGGCGGATTCGCGTGACAGATCGATGCCGAGCTGGTCGGCGATCGCATCGGCCTCATAGGGTTCGGGCGCATCGTCACCGGCCAGCACGTAATCGCGCAGTGTCGGGAAAGTGCGCAGGTCGGGTTCCTGCTCAAGCATCACGACGCGGGTGCCGGGCACGATGCTGCGCCGCCCCTCGTCGCTGTCGATCACGCCGGCGAGCAATTTGAGCAGGGTGGTCTTGCCGGCGCCGTTGCGGCCGATCAGCGCGAGCCGGTCGCGCGGGCCGACGTTGATGTCGAGGCCGCGAAAGAGCCAGCCCGACCCCTGAATGACGCCGAGATTTTCATATGCGAGGATAGGTGCTGCCATAGCGTGCGCCCCCTAACGCTTTAGCGCAGCTAAAGCGAGGGCCTGCGCACGCCCGGCCGGCGGCGCCGTGGCGCCGTCCGACGACGCGGCTTTGCCGCGGCGGGCCTTCTCCCCCTCCGTTCGTGCCGAAGTCGAGGCACCTGCGCTGCGGTTGCCCGTCGACTTCGCTCGGGGCGAACGGCGGGGGGTAGGCAACGGACGACGCGGGAATAAATCCCGCCTCGTCGGACGGGCCGCTTCGCGCCCGCCGGCCGTCCTTGCGCGAGTCAGCGTGGAGCGCTGCCGCGCTGCGGATCATTCACAGGCTGTTCAACGCGCAACGCCTATGCGACACCTCATGAAGATGCTCGCCGCCTTTGCACTGCCCCTGTTGCTTGCCGCGCCGGCCGCCCTTGCGGCGCCCGCGCCTGAGCAGCAGCGCGACCAGCAACAGGCGTGGCGCCAGCGCCAGCAGGGCCGCATCCTGCCGCTCCGCGAAATCGAGGCGAAGGTGCTGCCGGCGATGCGCGGCAGTCAATACCTCGGCTTCGATTTCGAGGGGGACAGCGGGATTTACACGCTGAAATTCCTGCGCGATGGCACTGTCATCTGGGTCGATGTCGATGGCCGCTCCGGCCAGATCATCGGCCGTACCGGCCACTGAGCCTAAATTCGCTGAATTCCGAAGGGGACCACAATGCGCGTGCTGATCGTCGAGGACGAACCCAATCTGGGCCAGCAGCTCAAGAACACGCTCGAAGGCGCGGGCTATGCGATCGACCTCGCCACGGATGGCGAGGAGGGGCATTTCCTCGGCTCGACCGAGAATTACGATGCGGTCGTGCTCGATCTCGGCCTGCCCGAGATCGACGGGCTGACCGTGCTCGATCGCTGGCGCAAGGAGGGCAAGGTGATGCCCGTCCTCGTCCTCACTGCGCGCGATAGCTGGTCGGACAAGGTCGCCGGGCTCGATGCCGGTGCCGATGATTATGTCGCCAAGCCGTTCCAGTCCGAGGAACTGATCGCGCGCCTGCGTGCGCTGATCCGCCGCGCCTCCGGCAACGCCTCGTCCGAACTGATCGCCGGCGACGTGCGGCTCGACACGCGCAGCGGCAAGGTGACGCTCGCCGGCGAGCCGGTGAAGCTGACCGCGCAGGAATACAAATTGCTCAGCTACCTGCTCCATCACAAGGGCAAGGTGGTGAGCCGCACCGAGCTGATCGAGCATATCTACGATCAGGATTTCGACCGCGATTCGAACACGATCGAGGTGTTCGTCACGCGCATCCGCAAGAAGCTCGGGCAGGATGTCATCACCACGATTCGCGGGCTGGGCTACAGCCTCGAAGAACCCAATGGCTGATCCACATTTGCGCCCCTCCCTGGAAGGGAGGGGCCGGGGGTGGGTCGGCGTGGGGCCGAGCGCGGCATTCCCCGGAGAGCAACCCACCCCCAACCCCTCCCTTCCAGGGAGGGGGGAGCGTATCGCATGACCGACACCGCCGCCCTCGACATCTCCCCGCCCAACCCGCGGGTACGCACCACCGGGTCGCTCAGCCGGCGCATGATCGTCATCGCGGCGGCGTGGATTCTCATCCTGCTGACCGGCGGCGCCTTCGCGCTCGATCGCGTGCTGACCACCGCGATCACGCAGAATTTCGACGATCAGCTCGAATATGTCCTCAAGGCGCAGATCGTGTCGTCCGCGATCGGCCCCGACGGTGAGGTGATGTTCACCCGCGAGGCCGCCGATCAGCGTTTTCTCGAACCCGGCTCGGGGCTGTACTGGCAGGTGAGCGCGCCGGGGCAGGAGGCGTTCCCGTCGCGCTCGCTGTGGGACCGGCGGCTCGCTTATGGCGGCCAGCACAACGATCTCGGCGTCCATGTCTACAACAGCGACCAGTTCCCCGACGAGCGGCTGCGCGTCGTCGAGCGCGATATCAAGCTGCCCGGATCGCCGGTGCGCTGGCGTTTTCAGGTCGCGCAGAGCCGCGCCGGCCTCGATGCGCAGATCAAGATCCTGCGCAGCACGATGCTCAAGAGCTTCGCGTTGCTCGGCTTCGGGCTGATCGTGATGGCGGCGCTCCAGACCTTCTACGGGCTGTGGCCGCTGCGCAAGGTGCGCGAGGAGATCGCGCGGATGCGTGCCGGCAAGGCCCGCCAGATCGAGCGCGCGATGCCGATCGAGGTCGCGCCGATGGTCGAGGAGCTTAACGCGCTGATCGAGCATAACGAGCGCCAAGCCGAGGAAGCGCGCCGCCACGCCGGCAACCTCGCGCATGCGCTCAAGACGCCGCTCACCGTCATCATGAACGCCGCCACCGCGCAGGCCGACGATCTCGGCGAGACGGTGGTGCGCGAGGCGCGGACGATGCGGCGGCAGGTCGATCATCACCTCGCCCGCGCGCGCGCGGTTGGCCGGCGCGGTTCGGCGCATAGCCGTGCCGACGTCTGGCCGAGCCTCGAATCGGTCGAGCGCGCGGTGGCGCGGCTCTATCGCCATGTCCGCATCGACACCGATGGGCCGAAGGACTTGCAGGTCCATGTCGAGCGGCAGGACTTGGACGAAATGCTCGGCAACCTCGTCGAGAACGCCGCAAAATACGGCGGCGGCAGCGTATTCGTGACGGTGGGCGCGCAGGCCGGGTTCGTCGAGTTCCTGATCGAAGACGACGGCATGGGCATCCCCGAGGAGCAGCGCGCACGCATCTTCGATCGCGGCGTGCGGCTCGACAGCGGCAAGCCCGGCACCGGCCTCGGCATGGCGATCGTGCGCGATGTGGCGGAAATCTACGGCGGCACCGTCTCGCTGGAGGAGAGCGAGGATTTGGGCGGGTTGCTGGTGAGGCTCAGGCTGCCGGCGGCGAACTAATCCCCGTTCGTTCCGAGCGAAGTCGAGGGGCAGGCCGCAAGCGCAGGTGCCTCGACTTCGCTCGGCACGAACGGTCTGTGAAAATGGCCTCAGGCCGCGATAGCGTCCTTGGTAACCGCCTGCATTGCCCCAGCCGCGATCTCCAGACTGCGTTTGCGCGCTGCGTGATCGTACATCATGCTCGTCACCATGATTTCATCGACGCCGGTGCGCGCGATGAACGCGGCGATGCCATCGGCAACCTTGGCGGGACCGCCGATTGCCGAGCATTGCAGCACGTTATCGAGCATCGCATTGCCCTGCGCGCCCAGCCCGCCGCGATAGTCCTTGACTGGCGGCGGCAACAGGCCGGGCGTGCCAGTGCGCAGCGCGATGAACGCCTGTTGCTGCGAGGAGGCGAGATACTCCGCCTCGGCGTCGGTCTCGGCGGCGATCACGTTGAAGCCCGCCATCAGATGCGGCTTGGCGAGCGCTGCCGATGGCTTGAAATCACGGCGGTAGATCGCGATCGCCTCCATCAGCGAATCCGGCGCGAAATGCGAGGCGAAGGCATAGGGCAGGCCGAGCATCGCGGCGAGCTGTGCGCCGAACGTGCTCGATCCGAGAATCCACAGCGACACATTCGCGCCCGCGCCGGGCGTCGCGGTGATGCCGGTCTGGCCGTCGTCGGCGAAATAGCTCTGCAATTCGAGCACGTCGCGCGGGAAAGCATTGGCGTCGCTCGCCAGCGTGCGGCGCATCGCGCGCGCGACGCGCTGGTCCGAGCCCGGCGCGCGGCCGAGACCGAGATCGATTCGGCCGGGGAACAGTGCATCGAGCGTGCCGAACTGCTCGGCGATCGCGAGCGGAGCGTGGTTGGGCAGCATGATCCCGCCAGCACCGACACGGATGGTCGAGGTCGCCGCAGCGACATGGCCGATCACGATCGAGGTGGCGGCGCTGGCGATGCCGGGCATGCCGTGATGCTCGGCCGTCCAGTAGCGCGAGAAGCCGAGCCGCTCGGCCGTCCGCGCCAGATCGGCGGCGTTGGCGAGGCTTTGCGCGACGGAACCGCCCTGGACGACGGGCACGAGATCGAGGAGCGAATAAGCTGTCATGCGCCGGATGTGGGGAGGCGCATGACGGCTTACCAGACCGGACGGTACAAAAATCCGGGGCGGGCGATTACCGGCGGAACAGCGTCTCGGCGGTCGGCTCGGCCGGGGTCGTGCTGCCGCTTTCGCTCTCGCCGCGTGCGGCCTGCTCGCGCTGGGCGCGAAGCTCGGTGATGAGCGCCTCGCGATCGCCCTCCAGCCGCGTGTCGACCGGCGCCTCGATGCCAGCCGCCTTGGCCGCCTTCGCCACCGCCGCGTCGAGCTCGCGCTGCGTCGTCAGGCCCAGCGTGACCGGGTCTTTCGGCGTGATGTTGGCGATGTTCCAGTGGCTGCGGTCGCGAATCGCTGCGATCGTGGTGCGGGTGGTGCCGATCAGATTGCCGATCGCGCCGTCCGAAATCTCGGGATGGTTGCGGATGATCCAGGCGATGCCATCGGGCTTGTCCGACCGCTTCGAAACCGGCGTGTAGCGCGGCCCCTTGGTGCGGCGGACCTGCTCGGGGCCTTTGAGGATCTGCAGGCGATATTCGGGGTTGGCCTGGCCCTTGTCGATCTCGTCCTGAGTCAGTTCGTGCGCGCGCACCGGATCGCGGCCGGTCAGCTTGGTCGCGGCGGTATCGTCGGCGATCGCCTGGATTTCGAGGATGTGCAGCCCGCAGAACTCGGCGATCTGTTCGAACGAAAGCGAGGTGTTGTCGACGAGCCAGGACGCGGTCGCGTGCGGCATGAGCGGCTGGGCCACGAAATACTCCTTCAGAAACGGAAAGGGCCGCCCCTTTCGGAGCGGCCACAGTAATGCCTATGACTTAATGCTTATGGCCCGCCGGGGCAAGCGCCCTGCGCGGTACGCAAAATCAGGCCGCGATCGCCGCGTCGTCGAGCCCTACGGGCGCGAGCGCCTTGAGGAATTGCCGCGCGCTCGCCTCCCAGGTGAAGCTTTGGCCGTAAGCGGCGCAGGTTCGGCGGTCGAGCGTCAGCGCCTGCGCGATGGCGGTGTCGAGATCCTCGTCCATCACGCCGACGCCGGGCTTGAGCACGTCGAGCGGCCCGGTCACCGGATAGGCGGCGACCGGCGTGCCGCAGGCCATCGCCTCGATCATCACCAGTCCGAACGTGTCGGTGCGGCTCGGGAAGACGAACACATCGGCGGCGGCATATGCGGCGGCGAGATCGGCACCGAAGCGCGCGCCGAGGAACTTCGCCTCGGGGAAACGTGCTTCCAACGATGCCCGCGCCGGGCCGTCCCCGACGATGACCTTTGTACCGGGGTGAGACGCGGTCAGGAACGACTCGATATTCTTCTCGACCGCGACGCGACCGACATAGAGCTGGATCGGACCGGCCCCCGCTTGTGCGAGCGCGCGCAACTCGGGATCGGGTGCGGTTTCGTGCGAGAACAGCGACAGGTCCACGCCGCGCCCCCATTCGCGAACGCGCGTCAGGTCGTGATCCTTGAGTGTCGCCTCGATCGATCGAGTCGAGGCGAGGATCGCCTGCGCCGGCGCATGGAACCAGCGGATGTAGCGCCACACCCATTCAGGATTCACCCCGGTCCGCGCCGAAATATAATCGGGGAATTGCGTGTGATAGGCGGTGGTGAACGGAAAATTCTGCGTCAGGCACCAGCGCCGCGCGGCGAGGCACACCGGCCCCTCGGTCGCGAGGTGGATGGCGTGCGGGTTGAAATCGGCGAGCATCTTGCCGACCCCGCCGGTGCTGGCGAGCGCAAGGCGGATTTCGGGGTAGGTCGGGCACGGCAGCGAATAGAACAGATCGGGCGAAACGACGAGCACCTCATGCCCTTGGCGCTCCAACTCGGCGCGAACGGATTGCAGCGTGCGAACGACCCCGTTGACCTGCGGGCTCCACGCATCGGTGGCGATCGCGATCCGCACCGCGCTCAGGCCGCCATCATCTCGATCTCCGCCGGCGCCTCTGGCTCCGCCTCCGGCGGTTTGCGGGCGGCAATTTCGTCGGCCCAGTGCAACACCTCCATGCGACCGTCGAAATGCTCGACCAATGCCGTGCAGCCCTCCACCCAGTCGCCATCGTTATAATATTGAACGCCGCCGATGTCGCGGATTTCGGCGGTGTGGATATGCCCGCACACCACGCCATCGACACCACGCGCGCCGGCCGCTTCCGCGATCACCTGTTCGTAATTCGAGATGAATTCGACCGCGTTCTTCACCTTCGCCTTCGCATGTTTCGACAGCGACCAATATGGCAGGTTGAAGCGGCGGCGATAGGCATTCACCAGCCGATTCAGGGCCATCAGCGATTCATATGCGACATCGCCGACATGCGCCAGCCATCTGTGCGCGAGCGTGATCGCGTCGAATTCGTCGCCGTGCAGCACCAGCAGCCGGCGCCCGTCGGCGGTGGTGTGGATCGCCTTGCGCCGGATCGAGACGCCGCCGAAGCTCAGCCCGCTGAACTGGCGCATCACCTCGTCGTGGTTGCCGGGGATGTAGATTACGTCGGTGCCGCGCTTGGCGCGCTTGAGGATTCGCCACACCACGTCGTTGTGCGCGTCCGGCCAGTAGAACTTCCGCTTCAACCGCCAGCCGTCGATGATGTCGCCGACCAGATACATCGTGTCGCTGTCGACATGGTCGAGGAAGTCGATCAGCATCTCGGCGTTGCAGCCGCGCGTGCCGAGGTGGATGTCCGAAATCCAGATCGTGCGGAAGCGCTGCCGTTCGGGCGGGGTGCGCTCGGGGATCGTCGGCGTCGAATTGGCGAAATCGAACAGGTCCGTCACCGAGCTGTCGCCCGGCAGCAGATCCATCGCAATCTTGGTGACGGCGTCCATGCGCTTTCCCCGGAAGCTCTCGGCTGAGAGTGCGCTATGGCCGGGTTTTGTTACACCTTGAGTCGGACGCGATGACAGCCGCGTTACGCGGTGATGGCGATATGCCCCGGCTGTGCCGCGACTCGCGCCAGCCACGCCGAGACGGCGGGCCAGCGCGCGAGATCGAACCCGCCTTCGCCCGCGACATGCGTATAGGCGTAGAGCGCGATGTCGGCGAGCGTGAAGCGGGTGCCGGCGAACCAGTCGGCGCGGGCGAGGTGATCGTCCATCAGTGTGAGCGCCGCCTCCGCCGCCGCCGTCCGTGCGGGGATTTGCGCGCGTTGCGCATCGGTGAGGTTGGCCTCGCCGATCATGGCGCGCCAGAAGCGCAGCGTCGCGACATTGGGTTCGTGGTTATATTGTTCCCAGAACATCCAGCGCAGCATGTCGGCATGGTCGAAGCGATCCTCGGGGATCAGCGGCGAGCCATGCGCCAGCCACACGCAGGCCGCGTTGCTCTCCGGCAGGAACGTGTCGCCGATCTGGAGGACGGGGATGCGCCCGTTGGCGTTGACGTCGCGCAGGAACGCCTCGGTGCGCGTCTCGCCTTTGAGGATATCGTAGCCGCGCCGGTCGAGCCGGGTGCCAAGATGCGCGGCGGTCAGCCGGATCTTGTAGCAATTCCCCGATGGCGCATATTCGTGCAGGATCAGATCGGTCATGGTCGCCCCCTTCGCTACGCCACTTGTGCCCGCATGAAGCGCGGGCGCCAAGCAAAGCGTGGCGGGGGTCAGATAAGCCGGGCTTATCAACCCGGCCTATCCGCCCCGAACGGTCAGTCCTGATTCTCGGGCCGCGCGAGCCAGTCTTCGAGCCATTTGATCGTGTAATCGCCAGCCTGGAATTCGGGGTCTTCGAGCAGCGCCTGATGCAGCGGGATCGTCGTCTTGACGCCGTCGATCACGAATTCCTCGAGCGCGCGGCGCAGCCGCAGGATGCAGCCCTCGCGGGTGCGGCCATAGACGATCAGCTTGGCGATCATCGAATCATAGTAGGGCGGGATGCGATAGCCGGCGTACAGCCCGCTATCGACGCGCACATGCATGCCGCCCGGCGCGTGATAATAGTCAACCCGCCCCGGCGACGGCGCGAAGGTGCGCGGGTCTTCGGCGTTGATGCGGCATTCGATCGCGTGGCCGCGAAACTCCAGTTCCTCCTGCCGAACCGACAGCGGATGGCCCTCGGCGATGCGGATCTGCTCGCGCACCAGATCCATGCCGGTGATCGCCTCGGTGACGGGATGCTCGACCTGAAGCCGCGTGTTCATCTCGATGAAGTAGAACTCGCCGTCTTCCCACAGGAACTCGATCGTGCCTGCGCCGCGATAGCCCATGTCGGCCATCGCCTTGGCGACGATGCCGCCCATCCGCGCGCGATCCTCCGGCCCGAGCACGGGCGAGGGGGCTTCCTCAAGCACCTTCTGGTGGCGGCGCTGGAGCGAGCAGTCGCGCTCGCCGAGATGGATCGCCTCGCCCTTGCCGTCGCCGAACACCTGGAATTCGATGTGGCGCGGGTTGCCGAGATATTTTTCGAGATAGACGGTGGCGTCGCCGAACGCCGCCTTGGCCTCGCGACCGGCCTGCTGCATCAGCGTTTCGAGCTCGTCTTCGGACGTGCAGACCTTCATGCCGCGCCCGCCGCCGCCCGACGCCGCCTTGATGATGACCGGATAGCCGATCCGCGCCGCGATCTCGCGCGCCTCGACGATGTCGCTGATCGCGCCGTCCGACCCCGGCACCAGCGGCAGGCCGAGCGCGCCGGCAGTGCGCTTCGCCTCGACCTTGTCGCCCATCGTGCGGATATGTTCGGGCTTCGGCCCGACGAAGATCAGCCCGTGCGCCTCGACGATCTCGGCGAACTTGGCGTTCTCCGACAGGAAGCCGTAGCCGGGGTGGATCGCGTCGGCGCCCGAAATCTCCGCCGCCGAGATGATGTTGGGGATGTTGAGATAGCTCTCGCTCGCCGCCGGCGGGCCGATGCAGATCGCCTGATCCGCCAGCCGCACATGCATCGCGTCGGCATCGGCGGTCGAATGCACCGCCACCGTCTGGATGCCCATTTCGTGACAGGCGCGGTGGATGCGCAAGGCGATCTCGCCGCGATTGGCGATCAGAAGCTTCTTGATCTCGGGCATGGTTATTCGACGACCACCAGCGGCTGATCGAACTCGACCGGCTGGCCGTTCTCGACCAGAATCGCCTTCACGATGCCCGCCGACGGCGCGATGATCGGGTTCATCACCTTCATCGCCTCGACGATCAGCAGCGTCTCGCCCGCCGCGACCTGACTGCCCACGGTCACGAACGCCTTGGCGCCCGGCTCGGCCGAGAGATAGACCGTGCCGACCATCGGAGATTTGACCGCATTGGCGCTCGGCACCGGCGAAGCGACGATTTCGGCCGGAGCAGCCGCCGCGACCGGCGCTGCCGGCGCAGGCGCGGCATACTGCATCGGTGCGGCCGCGACCTGGGCCGCCTTGCGCGCGATGCGGATCTTGCGGTCGCCGTCCTCGACCTCGATCTCGGTGAGATCGGTCGCGTCGAGCATTTCGGCGAGCTGGCGGACCAGATCGACATCGATCCGCATCGCGCCGGAAGTTGCAGTGTTATCGGTCATACGACCCCTGTTGTCCTGTTCTTGCCCTGAATTCGGTGGCGCGTCCTGTCAGAACCGCGCGGCGGCTTCAAGCGCCAGCATATACGAATACGCGCCGAACCCCGCCACTGTCCCCTTTGCGGCCATTCCGACATAGCTGTGATGCCGAAATGTCTCGCGTGTGTGTGGGTTGGAGAGGTGAACCTCGATCACCGGCGTCTTGATGCCTTTGATGGCATCATGCACCGCCACTGACGTGTGGGTGAACGCGCCGGCGTTGAGCAGGACCGCCTTGGCGCCCACCGCTTGCGCCTCGTGCAGCCAATCGACCAGATGCCCCTCATGGTTCGACTGGCGCATGTCGATCGTCAGATCGAGCTCGCGGGCGCGATCCTCGAGCATGCCGGCGATGTCGTCGAGCGTGTCGTGGCCGTAGATCTCCGGCTGGCGCGTGCCGAGCAGGTTGAGGTTGGGGCCGTTGAGGACGAAGATGGTGTCAGGCATCGAACTCTTTCAATTGCGGGCACGACGCGCACGCCTATATCGTGACGACCCTCCTTACCCGTTCGTGGGGGGGGGGGGGGGGGGGGGCGGGGGGGGGGGGTGGGGGCCGGAGAACGCCACCGGCCCCCCGGCGG
>NZ_SGIS01000044.1:0-16128 GCF_004208535.1 Sphingomonas populi | reverse complement strand
CCCCCTCATCCCCGTTTGGTGTCGTGCTATGTCCCGACCCGTGCGCAGGTGTCTCGACTTCGCTCGACACGAACGGCACAGGCGCGGCGCGGCACCGTAACGCAGGATACGATATGCATACAGATGGAACTCTCTCGATTCAGGTCAATGGCGAGCATCGCCGCGTCCGCGCCGGGCTGAGCCTCGCCGATCTCGCCGCCGATCTCGGCCTCGCGCCGGAGAAGGTCGCGGTCGAGCGCAATCTGTCGGTGGTGCCGCGCTCGACGCTGGCGCAGGTGCTGGTCGAGGATGGCGACGAACTCGAGATCGTGCATTTTGTTGGCGGTGGCGACCATGCCAAACCGGTCGCCGAGGATACATGGACGGTAGCGGGCCGGACGTTCCGCTCGCGGCTGATCGTCGGCACCGGCAAGTACAAGGATTTCGCGCAGAACGCCGCCGCACTGGAAGCGTCGGGCGCCGAGATCGTCACCGTCGCGGTGCGGCGCGTCAACGTGTCGGACCGCAATGCGCCGATGCTGACCGATTTCATCGACCCGAAGAAAGTGACGTATCTTCCCAACACCGCCGGCTGCTTCGATGCGGAATCGGCGATCCGCACGCTGCGGCTGGCGCGCGAGGCGGGCGGCTGGGATCTCGTCAAGCTCGAGGTGCTGGGCGAGGCCAAGACGCTCTACCCCGACATGGTCGAGACGCTGCGCGCGACCGAGGTGCTCGCCAAGGAAGGCTTCCTGCCGATGGTCTATTGCGTTGACGATCCGATCGCGGCGAAGCGGCTGGAGAATGTCGGCGCGGTCGCGATCATGCCGCTCGGCGCGCCGATCGGCTCGGGGCTGGGTATCCAGAATCAGGTCACGATCCGCCTGATCGTCGAGGGCGCCGGCGTGCCGGTGCTGGTCGATGCCGGCGTCGGCACCGCATCGGACGCGGCGGCGGCGATGGAACTCGGGTGCGACGGTGTGCTGATGAACACCGCGATTGCCGAGGCGAAAGACCCGATCATGATGGCCGCTGCGATGAAGGCGGGCGTCGAGGCGGGGCGGCTCGCCTATCTGGCGGGGCGGATGGGCAAGCGGCGTTACGCCGACCCGTCGAGCCCGCTGTCCGGGCTGATCTGACGAGGGCTGGCGCCCGTCCGAGGGCGCCGCGTTGGAACCAGGAAAGGGTTTGCGGGTTCTATATTCCGGGAGTGGTCAGCGCCCGCCAAGGGCGCGAATAAACCCGCAGGAGATTGAATCATGGGCGAACTCGTCGACAAGATCAAAGGCAACATCAACGAAGCCATTGGCAAGGCCAAGCAGCACAGCGACGATCCGGCGACCCGCGATGAAGGCGCCGCTCAGGAGCTGAAAGGCAAGGGCGAGCAGGTCAAGGGCAAGATCAAGGGCGCGCTCGGCGACGACATTTAATCGTCGCGACAGCCTTTGCGTAAAACGAGCCGCTCCGGGAAACCGGGGCGGCTTTTCGTTATGCGTCGCCCGCCAGCATCGCCCCCGCGCTGATCGCGCGCATCTCGGTCTTGAGGTGGAGCAGCTTGACGCCGCCTTGCGCGAGCGCACGGTCGAGCGCGGGCGCGAACGCGTCAGTGGTCTCGACCGTCTCGGCCCAACAGCCATAGGCGCGGCCGAGCGCGGCGAAATCGGGGTTGTGGAGCCGCGTGCCGCTCACCCGCCCCGGATAGTCGCGCTCCTGATGCATGCGGATAGTACCATAGCCGCTGTTGTCGATCACCAGCACCAGCATGTCGGCGCCGTGTGCCACTGCGGTGGCGAGTTCCTGACCGTTCATCAGGAAGCAGCCGTCCCCGGCGAGCGCGACGACCTGCCGGTCGGGATGGCGGAGTGCTGCGGCGGTGGCGGCGGGGACGCCATAGCCCATCGCGCCCGCCGTCGGGGCGAGCTGGCTGTTCAGCGCATACCGCCAATAGCGGTGCCACCAGCCCGAGTAATTGCCCGCGCCGTTGCAGATGATGCTGTCCGCCGGCAGCCGCTCGCGCATCGCCGCGACGCAGGGGCCGAGATCGAGCGCGAGGCCGGGGCGTGGGGCAGGGGTGGACCAGGCGAGATACTCGGCATGCGCTTCGGCGCCGGTCGTGCGCGGCGGTATGTCGATCGACAGCAAGCCGTCCGCGAACGATGCCATGTCCGCGCAGATCGCCAGATCGGCGCGATAGACGCTGCCGAGTTCGTCGGGATCGGGATGGACATGGACGAGCGTCTGGTCGGGATGCTCGGGTGTGAGCAAGGTATAGCCGTCGGTGGTCGCCTCACCGAGCCGGGCGCCGATCACCAGCAGCAGATCGGCGGCACGGATGCGTTCGACCAGCTTCGGGTTAGGGCCGTAGCCGAGATTGCCCGCCCACACCGGGCAATCGTTCGGAACCGAATCCTGCCGGCGGAAGGCGGATGCGACCGGCACGCCGCTGCGCTCCGCCCATAGGGCGATGTCGCGCGCCGCCGCATCGTCCCAGCCGGCGCCGCCGATGAGCAGCATTGGCCGCTCGGCCCCGCCCAGCGCGCCGCCGAGCGCGGCCATCTGGATCGGATCGGTTGCCTGTACGACGCGCTCGACGCGCGGCCGATCGACCGCCTCGACCACATCCTTGAGCATATCCTCGGGCAGCGCCAGCACCACCGGCCCCGGCCGCCCGTTCATCGCGGTGGCGTAGGCGCGCGCGATATATTCGGGGATGCGGCGCGCGTCGTCGATCCGCGCGGCCCATTTGGCGATGGGCGCGAACATCGCCTCGAAGTTGATTTCCTGAAACGCCTCGCGGTCGCGCGTGCCGCGATCGACGTCGCCGATGAACAGGATCATTGGCTGGCTGTCCTGCATCGCGACATGCACGCCGATCGACGCATTGGTCGCGCCCGGCCCGCGCGTCACGAAGGCGATTCCCGGCCGTCCGGTCAGCGCGCCATCCGCGCACGCCATGAAGCCGACGCCGCCTTCCTGCCGGCACACGACGAGGTCGATCGCGGGCGTGTCGTGCAGCGCGTCGAGCACCGCGAGGAAGCTTTCGCCGGGAACGGTGAAGATCCGGTCGCAGCCCTGCGCGCGCAATTGATCGACAAGGATGCAGCCGCCGGTGCGCGGATTGGTCATGGCACGTCTCTCAATGGATCGCCGACACTTCGGTGAGCATGTCGGAAAACCTTACATCCTCAGGGAAAGTCGATCGGCGCTATCCGCAAAACGCCAGCAAATTCGCCATTTGCGCAAATTGGCACGAACCCTGCTATAATAGGACCATGCCGAGCGGTAACGCTTCAGCAGGACGGGCCGATGCTGCCCCCGATCTCGCGTCGGCCCGTCCGCACCCGGCTTTCCCCGAGATACGGACGAACCGTCGAAACTCAGGCGGCTTTCACCAGCCCCGCGTCGGTCAGCAACTGCGCCAGCTCGCCGCTCTCGTACATCTCCATCATGATGTCCGAACCGCCGACGAACTCGCCCTTCACGTAGAGCTGCGGGATCGTCGGCCAGTCCGAAAACGCCTTGATGCCCTGTCGCACGCCTTGATCCTGCAACACGTCGACGCTGTCGAACTCGACGCCGACATGGTTGAGGATCGCCACGGCGCGGCTCGAGAAGCCACACTGCGGGAAGAGCGGGCTGCCCTTCATGAACAGCAATACGTCGCTCTTGCCGACCATGTCGGCGAGGCGGGCCTGGGTTTCGTCAGTCATCGGATGTTTCCTCTATTCTGGAACGGCAGTGGTAAGCTGGAGCGCATGGAGAACCCCGCCCATGCGTTCACCGAGCGCGGCATAGACGGCGCGTTGCTGCTTGAGGCGCGGCAGGCCGCGGAACGTCTCACTGGTGACGCGCGCGGCCCAGTGGTCGCCGTCGCCGGCGAGATCGGTCATCACGACATGCGCGTCGGGTATCGACGCGACGATCAGCGCCTCGATTTCATGAGCGGCCATCGGCATCTTATTCGGACGCCATCAACTGGCGGCGCGCCTCGACGGTATGCTCGTCGATCGCGCGGCGCACCAGGGCTTCGTCGCAGGGAATATCGGCGGCGGTGAGATCGCCGATCAGCTTGCGCACGACATCATCGTCGCCGGCTTCCTCGAATTCGGCATGCACGACCGAGGTGGCATAGGCGTCGGCCTCGGCCTGGGTCAGCTTCATCAACTCCGCCGCCCAATAGCCGAGCAGGCGGTTGCGCCGGGCGACGATGCGGAACGCCATCTCCTCATCGCGTGCGAACTTCGCCTCGAACGCGCGCTCGCGCTCGTCGAATGTGGTCATCTGGCTCTCCCCTCGGGCCGCAAAAATCTCGGTATGGAGATAGGGAAGGCGATGGGGTGGCGCAACTGCGCGCTGCGTGGTGGCCTTTGTTCGCGAGTCTTACTGTCTCCCCTCCCTGGAAGGGAGGGGCCGGGGGTGGGTTGGCCCGTGGTGGGCACGGCGCATCCTCGCGGGCCGACCCACCCCTAACCCCTCCCTTCCCGGGAGGGGAACGCGCTCAGGCGGCGGCGTGGAAGCGTTCGCCGGCCATGAAGGGACGGGCCTGCGCTACCCCGGCCTCATAGCCGGAGATGGCGGCATCGCGCGCCAGCGTCAGCCCGACCTCGTCGAGACCTTCCATCAGGCACTGGCGGCGGAATGGATCGAGTTCGAACGCGAAGCGGTCCTGAAACGGCGTCGTCACGGTCATCGTTTCGAGATCGACCGAGACGCTGTCGGTCTTCGCCACCTCGACGAGCCGGTCGACCGCGTCCTGCGGCAGCACGACAGTGACGATGCCGTTCTTGAACGCATTGCCCGAGAAGATGTCCGAGAAGCTCGGCGCAATCACGGCGGCGATGCCCATGTCGGCGAGCGCCCAGGCGGCATGTTCGCGGCTCGATCCGCAGCCGAAATTGTCGCCGGCGATCAGCACCGGCGCGCCCGCATAGCGTGGATCGTCGAAGATGTTGCCCGGCTCCGCGCGCACCGTCTCGAACGCACCCTTGCCCAGCCCGTCGCGCGTGACCGTCTTGAGCCAGTGCGCGGGGATGATAACGTCGGTGTCGATGTTCTTCGCGCCCCACGGATAGGCGCGGCCGGAGACTTGGGTGACGGGCTTCATCGGACGAATGCCTTCAAAGAACGGAGGTGTCGGATTGTTTTACACCGACGCCGCGTGGGCGAGTCAGCGCTCGCCGGTGGTCAGCGTCAAATTGGGGCGCGCCGTCGCGGCATAGGCGGCGACGCCGCTGACGATGGTGCCCATGATCAGCAAGATAAGTGCGCGCTTCATGCAGTGTCCCCCAAACCGAACTCGCGGACGTCGCTCAACCGGCCGTTGATCGCGGCCGCAGCCGCCATCGCTGGCGAAACCAGATGCGTCCGCGCACCCGGCCCTTGCCGTCCTACGAAATTCCGATTCGAAGTGGAAGCGCAGCGTTCGCCGGGTGGAACCTTGTCCGGGTTCATCGCCAGGCACATCGAGCAACCCGGTTCGCGCCATTCGAACCCGGCGTCCAGGAAGATGCGGTCGAGTCCCTCGGCTTCGGCCTGCCGCTTGACGAGCCCGGAGCCGGGCACGACCAGCGCGCGCACGCCGTCGGCGACGTGGCGCCCCCCGGCGATGACGGCGGCGGCGCGGAGATCCTCGATGCGGCCGTTGGTGCAACTGCCGATGAAGACATGCTGGACTGGCACCTCAGCGATCGGCGTGCCGGGCGTGAGGCCCATATAGTCGAGCGACTTTTGCGCCGCGACGCGCTTCGACGGATCGGCGAAGCTCGCGGGATCGGGCACCACGCCGGTGATCGGCACGACATCCTCGGGCGACGTGCCCCAGGTCAGCGAGGGCGCGATCGTGGTCGCGTCGATCAGGATCGATCGGTCATAGGTCGCGCCCGCGTCGGTCGGCAGCGTGCGCCAATAGGCGACCGCCGCGTCCCACGCGTCGCCCTTGGGCGCCATTGGCCGACCCTTGAGATAGGCGAACGTCGTCTCGTCGGGCGCGATCAGCCCGGCGCGCGCGCCGCCCTCGATCGACATGTTGGCGATCGTCAGCCGCCCTTCGATCGACATCTCGCGGATCGTCGAGCCGGTATATTCGATGACATGGCCGGTGCCGCCGGCGGTGCCGATCTGCCCGATCACATGAAGGATGACGTCCTTGGGCGTCACGCCCGCGCCGAGTTTGCCCTCGATTCGCACCTCGAAGGTCTTCGACGGGCTGAGCAGCAGGGTTTGCGTGGCGAGGACATGCTCGACCTCGGACGTGCCGATGCCGAACGCCAGTGCGCCGAGCGCGCCATGCGCCGAGGTGTGGCTGTCGCCGCACACCAGGGTCGTGCCGGGCAGGGTGAAGCCCTGTTCGGGGCCGACGACGTGGACGATGCCCTGCTCGGGCGCGACCGCGTCGATATAATCCACGCCGAAATCGCGCGTGTTGCGCTCCAGCGTGTCGAGCTGTTGCGCGCTGTCGGCATCGGCGATCGGCAAGCGGTGGCCCGCCGCATCGACGCGCGGCGTGGTCGGCAAATTGTGGTCGGGCACCGCGAGCGTGAGATCGGGGCGGCGCACGACGCGGCCATTGGCGCGCAATCCGGCGAAGGCCTGTGGGCTGGTCACCTCATGGACGAGGTGACGATCGATATAGACGAGGCACGTTCCGTCGTCGCGCTTCTCGACGACATGCGCGTTCCAGATTTTCTCGTACAGCGTTTGCGGGTTCGACATGCCGCCGCGCTTTAACCCTTTGATGCGCGATCGCAACCGTAGACTGCATGTTCATTGCGCAAACGTCGTGCGGCTAGGGCGCGCGTGCGTCAGCGGGTTTCCTTGGGCGAAACATATCGGGGATCGTGCGTGACCGGCGCCGGGGCCTGTCCCTGCAGCGCCGCAAGCTGTTCTGCAAAGCCGGTACGGCAGCGGAAGCCGAGCACGCGTTCGGCCAGACCGGCGTCGTACACGCGGTCGATATGCGCTGGCAGCGACCAGCCGCGCGCGGCGTAGAGCGTTGGCGCATCAGGAAAAGCGCGCGCGATCACCGCCGCCGCGTCCGTCTTCAGCGCGGCGCAATCGGCGCGCGTGAACGGCGTCGGCGCGGAGAGGATGAAGGTGCCGAAGCCAATGTCGGGCGCGCGCTCCAGCGCGACCAGATGGGCGTCCGCCGCATCCTCAACGGTGAGGCGACGGTGGAGCAGCTCGTTCGCCTTCATGTTCTCGCCATCGAGCGTGTGGTGCGTATCGTCATCCTCAGGAAAGAAGCGGCCGGTGCGCAGGATCAGCACGGGCAGGCGATGCTCGCTGTGGATCAACCGGCACATCTGCTCGGCGGCGAGCTTGGTGATGCCGTAGATGTTGCGCGGTTCGAGCGGGGCGAGGCTTTCGTCGATCCAGACCGCTTCGTCGCCCGCGCCGTCGCGGATCGCGGCGGATATCATCAGCGAGGTGGTCGATGTGAAGACGAAGCGGCCCGCGCCATGCGTCACCGCCGCTTCGAGCAGGTTGAGCGTGCCGGCGACATTGACGTCGATGAACGCCTGGCGCGGGTAGCGGACGATATCGGGCTTGTGGAGCGCGCCGCTGTGGATCACCGCGTCGAAGCGGTGTTGCGCGAACAAGCGGTCGATGTGTGCGCGGTCGCCGACGCTGCCGATCACGTCGGTGTCGGTGCCGGGTGCGACGTCCAGCCCGGTGACGACATGGCCGGCAGCGCGCAGGCGCGGCGCGAGGAAGCGGCCGAGCCAGCCTGACGATCCGGTAAGCAGCACGCGCATGTCGCAGTCTCCGCCAATCGACTTTGCGGGCCTGTCGCTATTGCCCGATTACTCCGTGCAGGAACGCCGCGCTGTCCGCCAGCACCGGCGCCTTGCCCCGGAATGGCACCGACAGCGCCATCACCACCTCCTCGTGACTGAGCCTGGGATATTCGCGAAATGTGACCGGCGCGCCAAGCGCCTTGAGGCGTTGCGTCAGGCTGATCGCGTTGCGCGGCTGCACTTCGGTATCGCCGGACGAGGTGACGAGCAGCATCGGCGGCGCGTCGGCGCGGGCGTAGGTGATCGGCTGAGTCGTGCGAGGATCGGCAGTGCCCTTGAACGCCTCGATCGCGCGCGGTGATGTCCAGGGGTAGAAATCATATGGCCCCGACAGGCCGACCACCGCCTTGATCGTGTCCGCCGGCAGCTTTTGCGAGGTGAGATAGCGCGGATCGAGCGCGAGCAATGCGATGATGTGCGACCCCGCCGAATGCCCCGCCAGCGCGATCCGGTCGGGATCGCCGCCGAATTGCGCGATATGGTCGTGAGTCCATTTCACCGCCTCGGCGCCATCCTCGACGAAGGCGGGGAAGCGCACCGCCGGCACCTTGCGGTAATCGGGCATCACGACGACGAAGCCTTGCTTGGCGAACGCGCGCGCGGCGAAGCGATAGCCGTCGCGCGACCCCGCTACCCAGCCGCCGCCGTAAAAGAAGATCACCACCGGCAGCTTCGCGCTCGACAGATGCGCGGGCCGCCATACGTCGAGCGTCTGGCCGTGGCTCCCGAACGGCAGCGCAACGCCCGGCCGCGCCGTGCCCCAGCCTCCGCCCATCGCGCCATCGAGCAGGCTCAACCGCCCCGGCGGCGAGAGCCGCCGCAGCACCGCCACCAGCGCCACCGCGATGACCAGCAGGCCGATCGCGGCGATGCACAGGATCACGCGATGGCGCTGGTGTAGTGCGCGGTGGTCTTGGCGGCGACCTCCTCGGTCGTCACGCCGGGGGCGAGTTCGATCAGTTCGAACGCGCTGGCATGATCGGGCCGGCGGAACACGCACAGATCGGTGATGATCATGTCGACGACGTTCTTGCCGGTCAGCGGGAGCGTGCAGGCCGGGATGAACTTGGGGTCGCCGTTCTTGGAGGTATGCTCCATCACGACGATGATCTTCTTCACACCGGCGACGAGATCCATCGCGCCGCCCATGCCCTTGATCATCTTGCCGGGGATCATCCAGTTGGCGATGTCGCCATTCTCGGCGATTTCCATCGCGCCGAGCACGGTCAGGTCGATATGCCCGCCGCGGATCATGGCGAAACTGTCCGACGACGAGAAATAGGCGCTTTGCGGCAGTTCGCTGATCGTCTGCTTGCCGGCGTTGATGAGATCGGGGTCTTCCTCACCCGCGAACGGGAACGGGCCGATGCCGAGCATGCCGTTCTCGGACTGGAGCGTCACCTCGACCCCCTCGGGGATATGGTTCGCGACCAAAGTCGGGATGCCGATGCCGAGATTGACGTAGAAGCCGTCCTGCAGCTCGCGCGCGGCGCGCGCCGCCATGTCGTCACGGGTCCAGGCCATTAGTGTTTCTCCGTCGGAGCAGGATCGGGCGGGGGCGCCTCGCCGGGCGTCCAGCGCTTGTCGGCGGGGAAGATCTCCGCCTGCGTGCCGTTGACGGCGGTGCCATAGGCCGGGTTGGGCAGCATGAACCAGCCATGCCCCCACAGCAGGTAGATCTCGCGGTTCGCCGTAAGCTGGCGCCGCTCGGACAAGGTGATGTCGCCGGCGTTGAACAGGTCGCTGAAATCGCCGAGCTGGTCGCCGACCATCGCGATCACGCAATAATGCACCGAAATGTCCTGGCGGCGCGCGTCCTTGCCGTTGCCGCTGCTGCCGCTGTCGCCCTTCAGCCACAGGTTGGTGCCATAGGCGACCGGGCCGACGCCGAGGCCGTTGAGCATCGCCGCAGTCTTCTCCGCGTTGGCGCCTGAACGGTTGCTGTTGAAGATCACCTCGACATGCGAATCGTGCGCGACCTTGATCGCTTCGGCCACGCCGGGCGCGAGCGACACCGCCTTGCTGCCCGAGCGTTCCCAGGCATCCCAGCGCGCCGCATTGTAGCCGCCGCCCGCCGCGAGGCTGGCCTGTTCGAAACCGAGGTTGAACACCACCGTCTCGTCGATATCGAACACGACGGCCATCGGCTTCTGGTCGCACGGCAGGAAGCTCGGGTTCTGGAGCGACGCGCCCGGCGCGAGCACGACCGAGCGCACGATATGCCCGATCGCGCGATCCGAGGTGACGCCGAGCAGATAGTTTTCGAGCCCGATATAGGTTTGCAGATATTGCGCCGAAGCTTCGCCCGAGCCGTAGAGATACTGGATTCCCGCCGGCACCGACGTCGTTGTGCGCGGTGCGGGCGGGGGCGGAGCCCCGCGCTTGCGCTTGCGCGGCGCGACATAGGTGCGCGATGCGGACGGCGTCTCGTCTTCCTGCGCGGACGCCTGCTGAAGCGCGATGTCGCTGCCGCCGCCCGGCTGGAGCATCGCCGCATGGATCGGCGCGGGTGCGGTCTCGGGGCCGGCGAATGCGGCAGGGATCACCGGCGGCGCGCCCGCAGCGGCGGTGGCATAAGCGGCGAGATCGGTATCGGTCTCGATCCGCCCGTTGAGGCGCGCGTCATAATGGCGCCGCCCCATCATGTCGGCCGCCATCGGGATTGCCGCAGCGCAGCCTTGCAGCAGCGTGACCGCCGCCAACGCTCCCGAAAAAGCGAGCGGTCGCCTCACGCAGCGCGTTCCCGCACGGTGCGGAACTCGATCTTCTTGTCGTAAGGGCTGCCGACGATCAGCCGCTGGACGTAGATGCCGGGCAGATGGATGCAATCGGGGTCGAGGCTGCCGACCGGCACGATTTCCTCGACCTCGGCGACGCAGACCTTGCCGGCCGTCGCCATCGGCTGGTTGAAGTTGCGCGCGGTCTTGCGGAAGATCAAATTGCCGGTGCTGTCCGCCTTCCAGCCCTTGATGATCGACAGATCGGCGCGAATGCCGCGTTCGAGGATATAGTCCTCTCCGTCGAAGCTCTTCACCTCCTTGCCCTCGGCGACGAGCGTGCCGACGCCGGTCTTGGTGTAGAAGCCGGGGATGCCAGCGCCACCGGCCCGGCAGCGCTCGGCGAGCGTGCCCTGCGGGCAGAATTCCACCTCCAGCTCGCCAGCAAGATATTGCCGCTCGAACTCCTTGTTCTCACCGACATAGGAGGAGATCATCTTCTTGACCTGGCGCGTGCGCAGCAGCTTGCCGAGGCCCTCGCCATCAATGCCGGCATTGTTGCTGGCGATGGTGAGATCCTTGGTGCCCGCGTCGCGAATCGCGTCGATCAGCCGTTCGGGGATGCCAGACAGGCCGAAGCCCCCCGCGCAGATCGTCATGCCGTCCTGAAGCAGCCCCTCTAAAGCGGCGGCGGCGTTCGGGTAGAGCTTCTGCATGCGTGTCCCTCCAACATTCGGCGGATAGGGGTGCGGTGCAGCACTGGTCAAGAGAGGCAAGCACAGGATTCGCGGCAGCAGGGCAAAGGGCATGTTGACTACAGTCGTAGTCGATGCGATTACATCTGTAGTCAGTACGGGAGTGAGTCGTGGCCGAACGGATCAGCGATGCCGAACATGCGGTGATGGAGGTGCTGTGGGACGATAGCCCGCTCACCGCGCAGGATGTGGGCGAACGGATCGCTCCCGGGCGCGACTGGTCCGCCAACACTGTCAAAACGCTGCTCGGGCGCTTGCTCGCCAAGAACGTGATCGCGCACGAGGCCGATGGCCGGCGCTATCTCTACCGCCCGCTGGTCGCGCGCGAGGAGTATGTCGAGGGCGAATCGCGGCGGCTGATCGACCGGCTGTTCGGCGGTAAACTCACGCCCTTGGTCGCGCATCTCGCCGAGCGCGATGCGCTGTCTTCGCAGGACATCGCCGAGATCGAAGCGCTGCTCAAGGCGTTGAAATCGTGATCGGCTGGGCGATCGAAGCGCTCGCCGGCTCCGCCGTGCTGATGGCGCTGGTGATGGCGATCCGCGGGCCGGTGCGCCGCGCGTTCGGGCCGGACGTCACCTATGCCTTGTGGGCGCTGCCGGTGTTGCGGCTGTGCCTGCCGCCGCTGCCTAAAATGGTGTCCGAAAGCCTGCACCATGTCGCCATCCTGCCGGTCGCGCAGGCGAGCGAGCACGTCACGATCCTGCTGTCCGCACCGGCGCGGGGCGCCGCGCAGTCGATCGGCTGGGAAGCGCTCGTGCCGGTCGTGGCGGCGGTGTGGCTGGTCGGGGCGCTCGGCTTCGCCGGCTGGCACATGCTCGCGCACCGGCGCTTTTGTCGCGATCTGCTCGACGGTGCCGCCACGCTGGAGGCGCACGGCGCGGTTCAGGTGATCGAGACGCCGGTCGCGCGCGGGCCGCTCGCGTTCGGCATCTGGCGGCGCTACGTTGCTTTCCCGACCGATTTCGGCGCGTTGTATGATCCCGCCGAGCGCGATCTCGCGCTGGCGCACGAACTTGGCCATCACGCGCGCGGCGATCTGGTCGCCAACTGGATCGCGCTCGCGGTGCTCGCCTTGCACTGGTTCAACCCGATCGCCTGGTACGCTTTCCGCGCCTTCCGAACCGATCAGGAAGTGGCGAATGACGCGCGTGTGCTCGCCGGGCGCCCGGCAATCACCCGCCACACCTATGCCTGCGCGATCCTGAAAGCGGCGCATGGCGGCGCGGTATCGGCGGCGTGCCACCTCCACACCATCGACGATCTGAAAGGGAGACTGAGGATGCTGACCACCCGCCGCATTTCCCGCGTCCGCCTCGCCGGCGGCACCGCCACCATCGCGTTGCTCGGCGTCGCCGCTTTGGGGCTGACCGCCTCGGGCACGCAAGCCGCCGAGCATGTCCGTACCCAGGTGAAGACCGTGACCGGGATCGATCTGGCCGCGCTCGACCGTGCCGCGCCGATCGCCACCTTCGCGGCGGCTGCGCCCGATCTGCCCGCGACGGGTGTGGAGCAGGCCAGTCCTGTCCCGCCCGCATCATCCGATGTACCGGTCGTTCCGCCGGCGTCGTCCGACGTGCCGGTCATCCCGGTCGTACCGCCCGCGCCTGCGGTGCGCGATGCGAATGCTCTCGTCACCGGCGAGCATACCGAATCGACCGATGGCCGCGTGACACGTCGCCACTTCGTTCGGATCGGCAAGGATGGCGATATCGTCACCGACGACACCTTCGGCAATCTGCCGCGCGTGTCCTCGGCGAGTTGCGGCGGCGCCGACCGGCCGCTGGTCATCAAGGAAGAGCATGACGGCAAGCGCAGCATCACCATCTGCACCGACCGGATTGAGCGCGCGGCATCCCGCAGCGCGGAAATGGCGGCGAACAGCGCGGCGATGCAAAAGACCGCGTACCGCTCGGCGCTCGACGGTCTGCGCCGCGCGCGCGCCAGCGTCACCGACAACGCGCATATGCCAGTGGAGGCACGGCGCGAGGCGTTGCAGGCGATCGACGCGTCGCTCACCGAGCTTCAGGCCGATATCGCCCGCGCCGATTGACCGCGCGGCGGGCGCGGACTTGCGTTCCGCGCCCGCCGCCGCCACATCGACCGGCATGGACGAGCAGCACACCGGCACCGCGCAATCGCTTGAGCCGCGCGTCGCGCGGCTACTCGCGCCCAATCCGTCGCCCTTCACCTATACCGGCACGCAGACCTATCTGGTCGGCACCACCGATCTTGCCGTGATCGATCCCGGCCCCGATGCGCCCGAGCATATCGACGCGATCGTCGCCGCCATCGCCGGGCGGCCGCTCACCGCGATCGTCATCACCCACACCCACCGCGACCATAGCCCCGGCTCGCGTCCCCTCGCCGCGCGGACCGGCGCGCCGATCGTCGGCTGCGCGCCGCTGGTCGTCGCCGATACCGGCCCGCGCCTCGAAGCGGGGTTCGATCCCGATTACGCACCCGACCGCATCCTCGCCGATGGCGAGGCGGTGGCGGGGCAGGGCTGGACGCTGCGCGCGGTCCACACCCCCGGCCACACCTCCAACCACCTCTGCTTCGCGCTGGAGGAGACGGGCGCGCTGTTCACCGGCGATCATGTGATGGGCTGGTCGACCAGCGTGGTCGCCCCGCCCGATGGCGACATGGCCGATTATATGGCCAGCCTCGACCGGCTGATGCACCGCGAAGACCGCGTCTATTACCCCGCGCACGGCGAGCCGATCGAAAACCCGCGCCGGCTGGTGCGCGGCATGATGGGGCACCGCAAGCAGCGCGAGGGGCAGATCCTCCGCCTGCTCCGCGAAGGATCGCGGCCGGTGCCCGCGATGGTCGAGCGTATGTACGCCGGGCTCGATCCACGGCTGTTCCCCGCCGCCGGGCGCTCTGTGCTTGCGCACCTCATCGACCTGCGCACGCGCGGGCTGGTGACCGAGGATGGCGAGATCTGGTCCCATGTCGGCTGAGTCGCCGCGCCGCGCGGCCGGGCTGATGTCAGCGCTCGCCGGCGCGATCGTGCTGGCGGTGGTGGTCGCGCTCGGCGTCGGCGGCTATCTCGCCTATCAGCGCTATACGACGCGCTATACGGTCGAGCGCGAGAGCGACGGGCTGGTCGTATCGAAGGTGGTCGATGCGCGGCTCGCTGGCGCCACCGATCTGCGCGTCAGCCGGCTGACTGGCACCGTTCAGGCGACCGCATCCGATTCGGGCTGGGGCGGCATCCTGCCGTCGGGGCTGGTGTTCAAGGCGCCGTTCGAGGCCGATTATTTCGTCGATCTCGCCAAGCTCGATCGCGGCCACTTCTTCTGGAACGCCAAGACGAAGACGCTGATCGTCACGCCGCCCGACGTGCGCGTCGACAGCGTCAACGTCGACGAGGGTCGCGCGACGGTGGATCAGGCGACCGGCCTCATCGTCACGCGCGGCGCGATGGCGCGGTTGCGCCAGCGCGCTTCGTCCCGCGCCGCGCAGGTCGTGCAGGGCGAGGCGGCGAGCGCGAAGAACATGGTGCGCGCGCGCGAGAATGCGCGGCGCGAGATCGCCGATCTCTACCAACGCCCGCTCAGCACCGCCGGCGTGGACGCGCACGTCGTCGTGCAGTTCGAGGGCGAGGGCAGCCGCAACACCGAACAATGGGACCGCAGCCGTTCGATCGAGGAAATCCTCGCCGAAGGGCGGTGAGCGATCCCGGCTGACAACCGCCGCGCGACTCCCTATCTGGGCGCGCGAGGGAGACTTTGCGCATGACCGTCCAGACCCAAGACTTGCAGGGGCTCGATCTGCGCGCCGAGATCGACCGGCTGCGCAAGGAGCGCAACGCCGTCATCCTCGCGCACTACTACCAGAAGCCAGAGATTCAGGATCTCGCCGATTTCGTCGGGGATAGCCTTGATCTCTCGCGCAAGGCGCAGGCGACCGACGCCGACGTGATCGCCTTCTGCGGCGTGCGCTTCATGGCCGAGACGGCGAAGATCCTTTCGCCCGAGAAGATCGTCGTGCTGCCCGACATGGACGCCGGCTGTTCGCTTGAGGATAGTTGCCCGCCCGAGCAGTTCGCCGCGTTCCGCGCCGCGCACCCCGATCACATCGCGCTCACCTACATCAACTGCTCGACCGAGGTGAAGGCGCTCTCCGACGTGATCGTCACATCGTCGTCGGCGGAAAAGATCCTCAGCCAGATCCCGGCGGGCCAGAAGATCATCTTCGGCCCCGACAAGAACCTCGGCGGGTATCTCGCCCGCAAGACCGGGCGCGAGATGCTGCTGTGGCCGGGCGTGTGCATCGTCCACGAGGCGTTCAGCGAGACGGAATTGCTCAAGCTCCAGATCGAGCATCCCGGTGCGCCGGTCGCCGCGCATCCCGAATGCCCGCCCTATATCCTCGATCATGCCGATTATGTCGGCTCGACCAGCGGCATCCTCGCTTTCGCGGATACGATGCCCGGCGACACGCTGATCGTCGCGACCGAGCCGCACATCATCCACCAGATGCAGAAGGCGGCGCCGCTCAAGACTTTCATCGGCGCGCCCGGCGCCGACGGCAATTGCAACTGCAACATCTGCCCGTACATGGCGCTCAACACGCTCGAGAAACTGTACCTCGCGCTGCGCGACCTCACCCCGCGCGTCGAGATCGAGGAGGGATTGCGGCTGCAAGCCAAGAAGAGCCTCGATGCGATGCTGGCGATGGCATCGGGCACGGTCGGACTGGGCGATCTGGGGCCGCTCAAGGTCGGCGCGGAATAACGCAACCTGCTCCCCTCCCTGAAAGCAGGGCTATCGCATTTGAGCGAGGAGAGAAGAGAGATAGTCGTCGTGCCATCCGGCGTGTTTAAATTTTCTGCGGATGGAGAGTTTTCGGGTGTCGTGCTGGAGCAAATTG
>NZ_SGIS01000043.1 GCF_004208535.1 Sphingomonas populi | reverse complement strand
CTTCTCGATCCTCACCAGACGGCGACTACGGCGCGGTGTATTCTGCGGTATCGTCGACCTGCAGGCCGCCATCAATCGCTACCTCAAGGAACACA
The DNA here is from genome assembly GCF_004208535.1 of Sphingomonas populi. Taxonomy (GTDB): domain Bacteria; phylum Pseudomonadota; class Alphaproteobacteria; order Sphingomonadales; family Sphingomonadaceae; genus Sphingomonas; species Sphingomonas populi. The sequence goes on along the minus strand of NZ_SGIS01000043.1, from coordinate 28,344 downwards.
ACGCCGACCCAAAGCCCTTCGTCTGGACCAAGCCCGCCGCTCAAATCCTCGACAAGCTCTCCAGACTGCCTGCATCTTCCGTCTGAATCAGTGCACTAGTGATCTGAGGAGTTCGTCAGCGCCACAAGGACGGACTTTAGCGTCTCTCTATCCACCCCGGCCGGCACTCGAACTGTCGTGCCCGCGATGCTGATTTCGATCCGGTCGTCCAATCCGCCGAACGCCGTAATACTCGTCGCCTTACCGTTTGCCGAATAGCCGGCCCGGACGGGCTCAGATGCCCCGCTTGCTACGGCCATTGGCCAAGGATTTCGCTTTAAAACGACGACATCCTGACCCCATCCTTGCTCCTCAAAGCTTATGATCTTCAGCTCCGGTATCTGTTGGAGTTTTGACATCACCCAAGCCGGGGAGGAGAGCGAAACTCCAAACGTGGGATGATCGGCTGCATACGGTGCGTAGGCAAATCCCTCCTTCTCAAAAGTGTTCAACAAGCTCGCGCCATCGATCGATTCCCCGAAATGACTGATATTATTGCGAAGCATTTGCGACATCGCTCTGCCGTGGGTCGTTATAACCAGTATTCCGGACGGCCCCAGTGCGGGAACCACCAATCTTATAACAGCGTCCCACTGCCACTCGTCAAGACCTGTCAATAACGATCCACAAAATATTAGGTCTATGTCCCCTGGAATATTTTTTACGCTTAAGTGTGCGTCGATCTGTATTGGCAACACTCCAAGAGATTGCTGAACGAATGACAGTGAGCTTGTATTTATATCGACACCATAAACAATTGCACTTGGCCATTCTTGCCGGAACCATCTGGAGACGCGACCGTAACCGATTCCAAAATCCACCACGCGCCGGGGCGGCCATTTCCCGACTGCCTTTTGACATAGCTTGAACGCGTCATATCCGGTTTTATAATAACGCTCAGGCTCGTGCGGAACGTACAGCATGTCCAGATCAGAGATGGATTGCAGCTCGACTGATAGTTCCGGGGTATGATCGATGCTCAAGTATCGAACTGCCGACCCTTCATCAGTAGCAAAATCAATGGATAATACGCGGTTACCCATTTTATCCAACGGCGCATGCGAAACTCGGCCGGTTCTGGCCTCTATCGCTCGAACGAGTCTGTGCGCGTCAGAATCCGTGGCTTCACGTCGTGGATACGTACAAACCCTACAAAATGAGTGACTGTACCTTTTTAATAGGAGCTGGTCTTCTGATAGATCCAAATAATTGCCTATCCGGAAAAACGGATGATATGGCATTGCATCGCACAAATAAATATCGGACTTATCATCAATTGCTACCACGTCAAACATCAATGGGCAAATTTTGCCGACTTCTTCAGGAGCAATTAATTCAGGCGATGAAAGAGATTGCTTGACGAAATAATCATTTGTATATTTGTGGTACTCACTGGTGGAAGGGTCGGTAGAGTCTTGCAATAATTCGAACGCCACACCAAGCTCTTCTGCATACGATCTCGCCGACTCGATATGATGTTGATTATGTTCCATTTTAAAGAATCTTAGGCGGATTTTTGTGGATAAATTGTTTTCGCGGATTAAGGATGATGCCTTCTCCAAATTGGCAAAGACATAATCAATGTTTCCGCCAACATGATTCCTTTGATAAACTCCTTGATCCATACCCGAGATAGACACAATCATCAAATCCAATCCAGATCGAAAACATGCCTCCATATTTGAGATTCTGCGAAGAGAAAGAGTTGTCGATATCTCACACGGTAAGTCATAATCTTTGACTACTTCTATATAATACTCTAATGTTCTATTCAAAAATGGCTCAGTCCAACTGTATAAGCCAACTCTCGGATAGCCCTCAGCCTTTACCTTATCAACAACCTTCCTGAAATCTTCCAGCTCTATTTTGCGAGATGAATTTCTCATCAAACCAGTACCGCGGACGCATGTAGGACATTTTAGCGAGCACGCATCGATTGTGTCGATAAAGGCAATATTGTGTTGGATGGAGAAATCCTTCAGTCTGTGACAGCGTCCACCGACCAATGGAATCGGGGATCCGAGCAAGTCTTAGTAGCGTACCGAAATTTTGGATTGATTCAACACGGATCATGCGGCTACGATCTGTTCACATTGAAAGTCAAACTTAGCTCAGGTTATCATATCAACGGTCCAGCGTGTGCCGAGGCTTAACCGCCTGCCCTCACAGACGTCAGATGGCGTCGGGAGGCACCGTCCTCACTGCTGCTAAGGGACCTCCGTAGGATGGCAAGCCGCCCCGATACTCGCCGAGGAAGAACGCCATTGTTGTTCCTTGGCGCCTGTTGCTGACTACGCCATTTATTCTGCGACCGCTTCTAGACTAGGAAACGTTCTATTGTCACGGGACGGCCGTAGTTAGGCGCTTTCGGCTCGGCAGCTTTCCTTCCCGGTAGCCGCCATTGGCAAGGACGAAACATCACTCCGCTGCGGTGATGCTGCCCGAGCCTAGTGGCCTAACCAGCGCTGGAGTCTGGACTTCGTCCACGACCAGCTTGCGACGGGATGATGGTTCCGGGCGCTCAACATCGTCGAGGACATGACGCGCGAGTGCTTGCCGGCGGTGGTCGGCGCGCGACCTCTGGGAGGCGCGTCGTGCGCGAGCTGGCCAATCTTGTCGCCGAGCGCGGGGCGCCGAAGATGATCGTCCAGACCAGCCGGCGACGTCGTCGCCGGCTCGTCGATGACTACAACACCGAACGGCCGCACTATTCGCTCGGCTATGCCCCCCCGGCGGCATTCGCCGCCGAACTCGAAAAGCAGTGGGCTGGCTGCAGCCAGCCCACTGCTTCAACTGCGCTCGCGCGCAATGATAACAGCCGGTCTCCGCTCTACGCCCGATCAAAGATGGGGTTCACGTCAAGGCGGATGATGAGCCAGTCAGTGAAGTATATGGATCTGGACGTTAACAAAAATACGATTGCCGTTGCGATAGCAGAGGAGGGCCAGCGCTCGGAGGTGCGTGAGCATGGCAGATTGACAGCACGCCAGCGGCGATGACGAAGCTGCCCGCCAAGCTCGGCGGCCCGGGAGTCGATCTTCACATGTGCTACGAAGTCGGGCCGCGCGGCTACGGCATACAGCGTCCGGTGGCCACCGCCGGCCATAGCTGCGTCGTGGTCGCGCCATCGCTGATTCCCAGCCGCCCCCGGGGCCGTATCAAAACAGATCGACAGGACGCGGTGAAGCTGGCCCGACCGCACCGCGGAGGCGAGCTCACCTCTGTATGGATTCTCGACAGCGCTCCCGAAGCAATGCGCGATCTTATCCGGGCTCGCTTGGCAGCCGTACGAAGCCTGAGACATGCCCGACAGCAACTGTCCGCTTACATTTGACCGTCAAGCGCGCGTCGCGATCCTTGTGGCGCAGCTTCGCCGGTTTGTCCTTCCGGCCGCCAAGGATCCGACCGTCCTTGATCGCGGCCTTCTCCTCTTCGATGTTACGTTGCTTCGGCGCAGGTACGACGCTCGCGTCGATATTTTATTCCTGCTTTGACACGAAAATAGTCTTTGCACTCGCGCTACAATTGCATGTTGCGCGCAGAATTTCCGAACATCGAGCTCGAAAGTCAGCGCATTAAAGACACGATCCCAACGCAGAGCCGTAAATTTGAGCCTTCAATAGGCTGGATATATCAGGAATATATGACATCTGCCGCCAAGAATGTCTGACTTTCCGCGTCACAGCAGGAGCGTGTCATGGTCCGCGATACGCCATCACCTGATAGTCTATGCGATCCCGGCAGTGTCGCACGGGAGATTCTACGCCGCCGCAGCGACTGTCAGACCGACGCTGGCGAAGCCTCACTGCACTGCGTCGAGCGATGTCCACCGGAAATCGAATTTCTGACCGGCCGAGGCGCGCGACGCGAGCCTCATCAGGCGTCGGTGGCGAAGCGGGCACACGCCAGACAGGACTTCGCCCTCCAGCGCACACCCATGCAAACTGCGATCCGATTCGTCCGCGGGGAAGCCAACGACTTCCCCTCGGTCGCATTTAGAATGCGAGCGACGCGGTCAGCCGCAAGCGGCTGTCGTCGGCGCCGTTGCCGCCGATCGAACCGGAATAGCCGGCGACGATCGACAGGCGCTCAACCGGCTTCCATTCGAGGTCGAGCGCCATCGTAGCACTGTCTCGCGACAACCCGGCCCCAGCCACCGTGAAAGGAACGTCGGTCCCGGCAAATTGCAGCGTCGCGCTCGGCCGGGCGTCGCCGATCACCCGTCGCCAACCGACCTGCGTGTGGGCACTCACCCCCGCGACGATCGGCGTGTCGGCGCGCATGCCGAGATCCGTGAGCGTGAAGGTCTCGCTTTTCGCCCGTCCGATCAGGGCTGTCGTGGCCCCGGTCTCCGCAAAGGCATCGCTGCGGACACGGTACGCCTCGACGCCCGCGAACGGCTCGACCGTGCCGCCCAGTAGTGGCCGCTTGACGCCCACCTCAACCATGCCGTGCAAAACGCCGCCATCGTAGCTGGCATCGTGCGACGCGGTATAGCCGGCAAATGCCACGCGACGGGCGGTGCCGGTGTCGGCCCAAGCATAGCCGACGCTGGCGCGCAGGGCGATCGCGCCAAACGTGCCGCTGGCATAGCCAAGTACCTGCTTGGTCTTGATCGTGCCACGGCTGGCGCGGCCATCGATCGTGAAACTTGTGCGGGTATAGCCGCCGGCAAGCCCGGCGCGCGCACGCGTACCGATCGCCGCATCGACACCGCCGAACACGCCGTAGCCGTTACGCTTGACCGCCGCTGCGTCGCGCGTCGCGGCATCAGTGCCGAACAGACCGCTGATCTGACCCCAGATGCCGTTTCCAACCGATTGCGACAGGGTCCTTCCGCGCACCGCCTCCTCGCCAGCCTGCGCATCCTTGAGCATGCCGGTGCGCAGCGACGCATGCACTTCTCCAGACAGGCTGTTGAGCGCGCTGCGTACTGCGGCGTCATCGGGGTTGAGCGTCAGCGCGGCATAGGCGGCGTTGGTTACGTCAAGCGCGCCGAAGCTATTCGCGACTGCCATCTGATTTCCGGTCCTCGCCGTCGTCACTAGCGAGGCACCGGTGCGCGCGAGATCGACCGAGATACCATTGATCGTCCGCACCAAACGAAACTCGGTGCCGCCGCTCGGCGACTGAACCAGCGTATACGTGCCGTCGATCCCGCCCGCTGCGGTCAGCAGCGTATAGCGCTGGCCGATCCGGTAGGTGCCCGCATCGCGCGTCACTGTCAGCAGCGCCCCGTTGGCGAGGGTGGCGGTGCCCCCGACGATGATATGATCCGAGGCGCCGGCAGCGGTGATGTCCGCCGCATAGGTTGAGCCCACCGCCTGCGTGAAACTTCCCGCAACGACGATCGTGCCTGGGCTATTGCCCGGCGCGACCGTGCCGCCCGCGGCGATCGCAAGACTCGCGACCGTGCCGTTGCCCGCGAGCGCAGCGCCGCTGGCGACGGTGACGGCCGAGGGCAGCGTTCCGGCGAGCACGAGTCGGCCGGCGTTGACGAGCGTGGCACCAGTGAAGCGCGCCTGATCGCCGGTGATAAGCGTGCCCGCGCCCGTTTTGACCAACTGTCCGCTGCCGCTGAGCGACGCCGCAAGACTGCCATCGTGGGTTTGGTTGAAGATCAGCGTGCCAGCATCGGCAATGCTGCCGGTCAGTGTCGCGCTGGTGCCGGTCAGGCTCGCTGCCGCTGCGATGCTCGTGCCGTTGGCGAAGGTCGCCGGCGCGGTGAGCGTCCAATTGCCCGACGCGACCGCCAGCGTTTCGAAATTGACCGCCCCGGCGAAGCTGCCCGCGCCGGTGCCACCGAGGACGACGCGGTCTGTGCCCGCGCCGCCATCAACGGTGCCGGTGATGACCGAGTCCGGCAGGAGCATAAGCGTGTCGTTGCCAGCGCCCATGTCGATCGCGCCAGCGCTGCCGCCCGTGATCGTGCCAGCGTTGACGATCGTATCGTCGAACGCGCCGACCAGCGAGATCGCATAGCCAGAGCCTGCGCGGATCGCGCCGGCGTTGGTGATGCTGGTCGCGCCGTCCGCGACGCCACCGGCATTGGTGTCGTGGTTGATGAGCACCGCGTTGCCCGCGCCGTAGATCGACGCGCCGGCCGTGTTGACGATCGCGCCGCCTCCCATCGCGATGCCCTCGGCGCTGTTAGGTCGCCCACCGGAATCGACGCCGTTGGCGCTGAGCCCTTGGATGGTGCCGCTGTTCGTGACCGAACCGATAAAATCGATGTCGATTCCGTCGCCGTCACCATTGGTGGCTACGCCGTCCCAACGGCCCGTGATCGTGCCGGTGTTGACGACCGTGCCCGTTCCGTCTGAACCGATGCCGGAGCCATTGCGGCCACGGATGAGGCCGGCATTGGTGACGTTCACGTCGGTGTCGCTGGTGATACCGTGACGCAGGCCGGAGATCGTGCCGGTTTCCAAGTTGACGACGGTGCCAGCCTTGCCTTGCCAGTCGATACCGTCATAATTGTTGTTCGGCGCGCCGTCCGACGCGATCAGCCCCGCGTTGGTGACGATCGCGCCCTGTCCCGGCCGGATCGCGTCCTGACCAAACGAACGGATGACGCCGGTCTCGTAATTATTAATGATGATCGTGGCCTTGCCCGAGGCGGCCGCATCAAAGTCGAGAGCCTGTCCGCCGTTGGTGGTGCGGATCGTGCCGGCATTATCGACGCGGATGCTGCCGCCGCTCGGATTAAAATTGACCCGCACCGCATCGTCCGCGCTGGTTATGACCCCGCCGGCCGCATTGGTGATGACGATGGTGCGCGCGTTGTTCGATCCCGCCAGGTTGATCGCGCGTCCGCTCGCGTTGGCGTCGCTGATCGTGCCGGCGTTGGTAATCGCGACGTTGGTGGCGCTGGTCGAAAGCGTCGCCGACAGTGCGCTCGTCAGCGTCGCACCGCTTGCGACAGTATATGTGCCGGCGGCAAGGTTGCCGGTCAATTCGAGCGCGCCGGCGTAGACGTTGGTCGCGCCGGTATAGGTTTGCGCGCCCAACATCAGCCTGCCGCCGCCGATCTTGCTAAGCGCTCCGGTGCCGGACACCGTATTGGCAAACGCGCCGTTGTTCGCTTGGTCGAAGATGATCGTGCCGGCATTGCTGACATTGCTGCCGAACGGTGGCGCGGTGACAGTCAGGTTCGCACCGGCCGCGATCGTCGCGCCCCCGGAGTAGGTCTGCGCGCCGGTCAGCGTCCAGGAGCCGGTGTTGACCGCGAGCTTCTCGAAGTTCGTCGCGCCCGCAAAGTGATTCGTCCCGCTGCTTTCGAGTGCGATCGTATCGATGCCGGAGCCGCCGTCGATCGTACCGATCACGCTGCCGCTGCCGCGCTGAATATACACGTCGTCGCCGTCGCCAAGCGCGACCGTGCCGGTGATCGTACCAGCATTGTCCACCACATCGCCACCAGCCGCAAGACGGAGGTCGCCCGTAATGATCCCGGTGTTCCGGATCGTGTTCGCATAGTTGTCGAACGTCTGGATCGCGGTCGACGATGTTCCTCCCGCGGCGACGATTGTCCCCGCATTGGTGAGCGAGAGCGAAGTGTCGACGACGACTAAGCCGATGGCGCGTCCGGGACCGTTCGCCGCGATCGTTCCGCCAAGAGCATTGCTGAGCGTGCTCATCCCAGCACCGTTGCCGACGATCTCCATCGCAATTGCGCTACCCGCCTCACCCGATAGCGGCTGGACAGCCGCCGCGGAGATCGTCCCCGTGTTGACAACGTCGATAGCAACGGGCTGGCTCGCGCCGTAGGCTGCCAAAACGACGCCGACCGCGCCACCGGCCCCCGTAGGCGCGCCCTGTGACGAGATGGTGCCCGCATTGGTCAATGAAACCGCGCCACCGACGCTGTTGCCGAAGAAACCTCCCATCTCCAAATCCACGGCCGTACGGCCGGTCTTGTTGGAAATAGTGCCGCTGTTCGTCAGGGCCAGCGCGCCGGCCACGTCCGGCTGCGGAGACGTCCGCGCATACAGTCCTGCGTCTCCAATCGTTCCGCTGTTGTTGATCGTGATGCTGGTTGATGCGTTCAGATAAGCCGAGACACTATAGAAATACGGTGAGAGCGCTCCAGCGGACGCGATGACACCGCTGTTGTCGATGTTCAGCGTATCGCCCGTGAGGTACAGAGCGGCACCGGCCAAGTTCGAAGAGCCGATCGTGCCGCTATTCGTGAATGTCGCCAACGCCCCGGAAACGCCCCCGGCTACGCTGCCACTGTTGGTAAGCGACGACACTTGGTCGAACGTCGCCGGCCCGTATGAGAACGGCGAATTCGCCATCAGAGCGCCGCCGATTGACGCCTGGTTGACGATGGCGCCATCGCCCACGGCATAGAGATTTCCGGCGAGCGTGCCTGTCGCCGTCACCACCGTGCCGACACCTTTTGCTTCGACAAGCACGTCCTGGAAGTTGCGCAGGCCGGTCGGATCGATCGCGACGCTGCCCGATGCGGAGCGAGACTGGCCGTAGATGTTCCTACCGTCTCCGCCATCCACGATCCCTGACACGCCGAGCGTTTCGCCGGTCTGGAGGAGAAGGTCCGAGCCGCTGCCGAAAAGAAGATCGCCATTGATGGTACCCCCGGCCGCGACATAGACGGCCGACGTGTAACTTCGGCTCGTTGCGCTCAAATACCCGAGATCGACCGTGCCGTTGATCGTGCCTGCGTTGGTGAGCGACGCGTAGGCGGTCTGAATGGCCCGGCCGACGCCGTTGATCGTGCCGCTGGCTTGATTGGTAATCTTTTCGGTGCCGTAGCTGATGGTGTAGTCGGTGATCGCTGCACCGCCCGTCGAGATTAAGGTACCAGTGTTGACAAGCGACGCCGTTGCGCCGTTGACGACGCTGAATTGCACGGCGGCGGCGCCGACCGCGATCGTGCCATCGTTGACCAGCGTGGTGAAGCCCACCACGCCGTTCGCCTTTTGGCCGCCATCGCGCTGGACGATCGTCCCCGAGTTGGTAATCACGGTCGCGGGGCCGAAGAACGAGCTGCCTGTGATCCCCACACCGCCATCGAGCGTGATTCGGCCAGCGTTCGTGATGTTTACACCGCCGGCGATCGCGGCCGTATTGTAGCCGATCCGGTCGGTGACGCTGATGTCGCCGAAATTGGTGAAGCTGTCGGTGGCGGACAGGCTGAAGGCCGCAGAGTTATACACCGAACGGTCGGTCCGGGTCAGCGAGACCGATCCCCGGCTGATGATAGACAGGGTGCCGGTCGTTGCCGGAGCGCCCGGATAGGTCACGGCAGCGACAGACTGGACAGCGACCGCATCGCTTACTGCGAGGTTCGCTTCGAGATCGACGACACCGTTGCCGGCGAGCAGCAGCGGCGTTGTCCTGATCTCGTCGGCAGGCGCGGTCAGGGTCAATTTCGCGCCGTCGCTCAATTGGTATCCGACGCCGGCAAACGGCCCGACATTCGTCGTTGGCAGCGTGGCGACGGTATCGGCGGAGACGACGTAGCGCAGCGTCGCGCTCTTATCCGCCGTGACGGTTCCGGTGATCCCCGCGAACTGCCCGCTGCCGGTGTTGACGAGATCGGTTACGAGCGTCGCGCCCCCGCCGAGCACGAGGTTGCCGTTGAGCGTTCCGCCGCTCAGCGCTATATAATTTCCCGATCCGAAGAATGTAACGTTGCCGTTGATCATTCCGGCATTGGCCACGCCGGCATTGAACGAGCCGACCGACACCGCGCCACCGCTGCCACCGTTCACGACGCCGGTCGCGCCGTTTATGAGATAGCCGTAAGGCTGCACATTCACGCCAACGCCCGTCGAGTTGATCGTGCCGGTGTTGGTGAAATAGACGCTGGTGGTGACGCCCGATGTCGCGCCTTGGATCAAGCCGCTGTTAGATCCGGTATAACCGACGTTGCCGATCAGATACGCCCCGTCGCCGGCTGTGGAGATGATGGTGCCGCTGTTGGTCAGCACGCCGTCGAACACGAACGCTCCCGTACCAGAGCTGATGATCGTGCCGGAGTTGTTGACCGGATTGAACGACATGTTGATGCCGCCACCGCCATTCGCGATCACCGTAGCGGTGTTGGTAAAGCTATGGTTGCTGAGCGACACCGCAAACGGTGAATATAGGTTGCTTGTCGCCGTGGCGCTGATCGTGCCCTCATTGATGAACGCAGCGGCCGAACCGAAGGTGTAATCAGAATCCCGTACCCCCGACGCGCCAACGTTAAGCGTCGCGCGGTTGATGACCGTACCTTGCCCGCTCAGCACGATCGGCGCGGAGCTCGAGAAGCCGGCCTCGAGCGTAGCGGTCACCTTCGCGTCGGGCGCCAGGACGAGTTGCTGGAAGCCGGAGTCCAACTGAACCGGCGTCGTTACGGCGGTGTCGGTGGAAAAGGCCAGACGCTCGATGTTTCCGGTGCCGCCGACGGTCAACGTGCCAGCGATACCCGTCGCCAGCGCGGGCCTGCCGACATAGCGCGCGACGAGCGTGTTGTTGCCGTTACCAAGCGTAACCGAACCATTGATGGCGCCGTTCCCGGAGTCGATCGTGTTGCTGCCATTGCTGGCGACGATGCTGCCTGTAACGAGACCCTGATTGACGAGATTGATCGTTGTCGCGCTGATCGCGGTGACGCCGCTCGTGGAGATTTGGCCATCGGCCGCGTTTTTGACCGTGAGCGCGAGGCCCGACACTGCGGCGCCGCTTCCCGCATTGGTGATGATGCCGCTGTTGCTGATCGTGCTGTTGCTACCGTAATAGGGGTTGGTCGCCCCGGTGAGGATGGTCGCGGAGTCGGAGGTCGAGCGGATTGCGCCGCCGGCGGCATTGGTGATGTTGGACGAGGCGCCAAGCCGCGAGTCGATCGCGCTTTGCGTCCCGCCGTCGATCGTGCCCGCGTTGGTGATAAGCGGCGCCGCCCCGACGATGCTGCCGGTGATCGTGCCACTCGCGCGGTTGGTGATCGAGCTGAAGGTGGTCAGCGGGCTGGTGTAGCCGTATCTGTTCGTCACGGCGTTCCCGATCAAGGCCGTGCCGCCCGATCCGGTGATCGTACCCGCGTTGTCGATCGTCGCATCGATCGTGCCAGTCGCGTTGCCAGCCGACTGCACAAGCGCAAAGGCGGTCGCCCCCGAAACGCTGCCACCCGCACCAACGGTCAAGCTTACGGTCTTGTAGCTGAAGCTGTTGGAAGACGTTCCCGACGTTACGACGACAGCACTCTGGTCTTGCGCGGACACGGCACCAATCACCGTCAGCGTGGTCGTGTCAAAAAAGGTGTTTGGAAGGATCGGCACGTCCACGAGAATCGCCGGTGCGCCGACATTCGAAACATGCGCGTCGGTCGCCACGTTGACCGAGGCATTTGCGGTGGTGACCTGCACGCCGTCCGCAACCGCGCCACTGCACGTAGTGCTCGTTGTTGTGGCGGACAAGCTCGGCGCGCATTGTGCCCAGGCAGAGGTCGCATTGGCCATGCTGAGGGCGGCAGTGCTCGTGCCGATTGCTAAAGTGAGACGCCGCACGGATATTCCGCGCGAATTCGAACGCTTCATGACTTCCCCCCAACGATATGGCGCCAAATGCCCACCGGCACCAAGAATTTCTGCTAGCAACGTTGGCTGAGTATGAAAATGGGGTGGTACTCAAATAATTAAGATGACTGTTTGTAACATCGCGTTTGAGTGTCACTCCCAAACAATCTCGTCACCGGCCGTAATCAAGCTGAAACAGAATCACCCTTGCCCCCGTCAAAGGCTGGTCCACGCGAACGAGGCTGATCGACAATGCTGATCAGGTCCGCGGCTTGGCGCCCTTCGTGTCGTCGGCTTCCGCGAAGCCATCGGCGGGATCAGGCAGCGCCATCGCGGCTTGGACACAAGCCTTTTCCAGATCGGTCTGGCAAAATCCACATTGGTGCTGACTGGCTTTGGCGTCGCGGCCGGCGCCATCGCGTTCAGGCGCAGCGGAGATTCCCACGTCATCGACTGGATGATGCGCAGCCCTTTCGTCTCGTGCACCACTACGCACGACGCCCCGGGACATACGTCTTCGCCAGCGCTCTATGCCAGCGGCGGGATTGCGCAGAAATAGACAGCGACTTCAGCCGCCGATGATCGGCCTGTCTCAATGTCGGGGGTATTCCTGGTTCAGAAGAAAAGCTGTGGGCTTCCGATGCCAAGAGTGAACGCGCCGCACCATGGTACGCAGGCTTCGGGGCCGATCCGCTCAAACCCAAGCCATTAACGCTCGCTCTATTTCTGGAAGCCTTCGTGTGCGGGGCCTACAGTAATCGACGCTGACAGGGGCGGCTGCGCCAACTCATTAGCCCCCTCCAACCTCACGCCCATCTTCCTTGCGTTCCGGCGGAATCTTGCACGTGCCAGCCCTTCACCAAGCACGACGGCGGCAGCTTCGCCATCATCTGCTCCCGCTGACCCGCCCGGCCCGACGGTCGGAACCTCGGAAATCCGGGTCTGTTGTCCTCAACAGTGGCGGGACTCACCAGTACCGCCACATCACATAGGCCGGTACGATGAACAGCAGCACCGCCGCGCCAAATGCGCCAGCCCCAAACCTTGTCAGCGAGATCGCATACATCTCCGGCGCCAAGCGGTCGCCTTCACTTTGTCGACGCCTTGAGTCACTTCGACTCCGCGCAAAGTGCGTGCTCCCGGTCCGACGCGAGCAACGCCGCGTACAGGCCGGCACCCACTCCCGGCCCGTGGCGCGGCGCAATCAGGTCGTACGGCGCGCGCGTTTGCAACTGGCGCAAGAACGGCTCGCGCACCCGCTCCAACTTGGTCAGTACCCCGCCCGACCACGATATCGGCACAGCCTCATTGGCCGAGAATCCCAATCGCGCGCGTAACGCCCCGGCCAGGCTCGCCAATTCCGCCCCGGCCAGATCGAGTATCGCCACAGCCGCCAGATCGCCCGCTTCGGCGGCCTGCGATACGATGGGCGCGAGGCCGGCAATCGCGTCGCGTGCCATGCCGTGCTCGCCCATCACCTTCGCGCAGATGTCGAGATCGTTCGCCAGCCCCAGCGTTTCGCGGAAGCTCGCGTACAACGGCCCGATCGGCACCCGCCCATCGCTCATCCGCGTGAAAGCGTTGAGTCCCTGGATCGCGATCCAATAGGCAGAGCCTTCGTCGCTGAACATTTCGCCCCAGCCGCCGACCCGCGCCTTGCGCCCCTGCCGTTCGCCATAGCCGATCGATCCGGTGCCCGCGACGAGGTTGATTCCGTCGGCGCAGGCGAGCGACCCCGCCCAGCCGCACACCATGTCGTTATCGCACGCATAGCGATCATGCCCAAGCAGCCGCCCGCATGCCGCGGCGAGCTGCGGATCGATCACGGCATCTTCGCCGAACGCCGGCAAGCCGAAGAATGCGTAGCGAAAGTCCGTAGCCGACACGCCAAGCTGCCCGCACACCGAGCCGAGCCCTTCGGCGAGGCGCCTGACCGCCTCGTCCAGCCCAACCTGCAAATGATAGGTCGTGCTGGTTAAAGCACGCGCCACCACCTGCCCGCTGTCATCGATGCAGACGAACTCGGTCTTGGTGCCGCCGCCATCAACTCCGAGGAACACGCTCATGGCGCCGGCGTATGGATGCGGACGCCTTGCACGACGCGGTTGACCGTGCCGCTCGCATTGGGTTGGTCCGGCGTACGGTTGAGTCGAAGCGAGCAGTGCAGCCCGTAGAGTTGCGGCAGGACGATATAAGGGAAGAGCAGATCGGCGTCGGCGAACCCGGCCGCGCTTTCCACCAACAATGTATCGCCGGGGGCCTCTTGCGCCGCGATGGCGATCACCGCGCCGCAGCGCCCGTCGCCCCGCAGCTCGGCAATGATGTCGAGATCGTACAGCCGCGTGAGCGGATCGTTCGAGACGAACACCACCACCAACGTACGTGGCGTTACGATCGTCTTGGGGCCGTGGCGGAACCCGAGCGAAGAGTCGAACGCGGTCGGAATGGCACCGTCGGTCAGTTCTAGCAGCTTGAGCGCCGCTTCGCGCGCGAGGCCCTGGAACACCCCACTGCCGAGATAGACGACACGCTCGAAGTCGGCCGCGGCAAGCGTGGCGGCCTCGCATTCGGAACGCGCCAGCATCGCCTCGACCGCCTTCGCGATCGCCTCGACCCGCGCAGGCATCGCGCCGCGCCCGGTGAAGATCGACAGCGCCGCCAGCATCATCGCACTGAAGCTCGACGTCATCGCGAACGCGCGGTCGTGCGTCGCCTCAGGCAGCAACACGACGTGCCCGCTCGCCGGCGCCCGCCGCGACAGCGCGCCCTCGGCGTTGCAGGTGATGACGAGGTGATGGATCGATGCGAGACGCGCGTCCGCCAGTTCGACCGCGGCGATGCTCTCCGGGCTGTTGCCCGATCGGCCGAACGACACCATCAGCGTCGGGCGCGCGACATCAAGATACAGATGCGGCGCACTGACGATGTCAGTGGTCGCCACCGCCTCGACCGGGCGGCCGAGCGTCGCCGACAGCCACGGCGCGAGACAGTCGCCGATGAACGCAGAGGTGCCGGCGCCGCACAGCATGATTCGCAGATCCGGGAACTCGAGCAGCGGACGCACGAACGCATCGATCTCGGCCGCACTGGCATCGAGCAGCGCCTGCGTTGCCCGCAGCGTCGCGGGCTGTTGCAGGATTTCGCGCCGAGTCCAGCTTTCGGCGGCTGCGGCCGGCTGATCGGGCGCAACGGTAGTGTCAAACATTGGGATTGCAGGCTCCATGATAAGCATCGAGCATCGCGCCGATCTGCGCGACGACGAGATCGACCGGGTCAAGCGTCGCGGTACCTTCGCGGACTGCGGCATAGGCAATCGGCAGATATTGGCTGAGCAACGGCAGCGGTGGCGCGGTCGCGCGCAGATTGTCGAACAGCCGCGCCTGCGCCGCCACAATTTCGGCGTCAGGCCAGTAATAGCGGATTCGATCGCTTAGGCTGTATTGCAGTTGCAGATCGAGCGCGTCGCCGGACTCGTGATAATATTTGCGCCAGTTGCCCGGCTCAGCCTGCATCCGCATGATCGCGACATCGCGCAGGTTGGCGCGCCTGTCCGGCACGACGGTTTCTCGCTCGATCGCGTCCAGCGCCCACAAAGCCTCGCGAAGTGCAAAGGTGACGCCCGGCCCAACCTTGAGGATCGCGAAATGGTCGCGCACCAGCGCACTGAGCGCCGCTGGCGTCTGGTAATCGGTCGAATGCGCTTCGAAGACGATGTGATCGACCGGCACGATCGCGGCGCTGAGCGCGGTCGCGGCCTCGGGACGGTAATCGACCACCTTCATATGGTCGAACTCGACACCGGGCTGCACCACGGTCGCGATCACGCGCTCCCAGGCAGCCTGCAAACCCTGCTCGCGGAACATCGCGTGATGCATGTCGAGCGTGGCCAGCGCCGCTTCGGGCGTGGTCACCGCAAGCGTGCCGAGATCCTCGGCCGCACCACCCGGCACCGGCACTTCGGTGCCGATCACATAGACTGGCGCATCGGCCGGATCCCCGGAATAAGCATCCTCGGCGACACGGCACAGCCGCGCGGCGCGCTCGGCGATGGTCCGCTCGGGCAGCGGCGTCGGATCATCCGCGCAGCTCATCGAGCAATCGAGATGGATCTTCGCAAAGCCGGCGCGGACATAGTCGGCTATCATCACCTCGGCCTTGGCCAGCGCGGCCTCGGCCGGCAGCGCCGTCCAAGCGTTGGGGCCGAGATGATCGCCACCAAGCACGAGCCGGTCGAGCGGGAAGCCGAGCCGCGTCGCGATCGCTTCGACGAAGGCGCGGAAATCGGCGGGGACCATGCCGGTATAGCCGCCGTCCTGGTTCACCTGGTTGGACGTCGCCTCGATCAGCACAAACGGCGCGCTGTTGCGCAGCGCATGACGCAACGTCGCCTCGATCACCAGCGGTTGCGCCGAACAGACCGAAGTGATGCCGACACGTTTACCGCTTTTATGGTCAGCGACGAGATTTCGAATCATCTGCATCGAATTCTCCTTTCGCATCCTGTTAGAAGAAAAACTCATATAACGCAATAAATCGCGCTATAACGAAACATTGCTATTCACGTTTAGGCCGGCGCGGTTTCATCCTTGGCGTCTGGCTCGATCGCGAGCAGCAGCGATGCGGCGAGCGCGAGGCCGATGCCGACGAGTTTGATCGGTCCCGGCATGACGCTGAGCGCGACCAGCGAGATGATCGCGGTGGCGAGCGGCGCGCCGGCATTGGTGAGCGGCGCGACGATGATCGCCTTGCCGTAGCGAAACGCAAAGACCAGCGTCAGCGCGCCGACCGCGTTGAGCATCTGGATCGCGGCGGCGAGGCCAGGGCCGTCGAGTCCGTAATTGATCGGGCGGCTGAAGTCGGTCATCGCCAGCGCCACCGGTACCAGCGCCAGCCCCGTCACGGTCATGTAGAAAAAGATGCTCTCGCCCGACATGATGTGGTTGGCCAGCTTCATGAAATAGGCCTGCAACCCCCAGCACAGCATTACCACCACCGCGAGCAGCAGCCAGCTTCCGCCGTGCGCGTCGCCGCCTGGTGCGAAATCGAAGGTCGGCAGCGCGAGCAGCGCGAGCGCGATGCCGACCGCACCGAGCCGCCCGGTGCGCTCGCCCATGAACAGGAACGACAGCGCGATCGTCACCACCGGCGACAGCGAGATCACCGGGAAGATCAGATAGGCCGGCCCGCGCGTGACCGCGTAGAACAGCACCATCTGCCCGCCCGCGCCAAGCACCCCGACCGCAACCCCGTAAGCGATCGCACGCGGCGCGACGTCCAGCTTCCACTTCGCCAGCGCGAGCACGATCAGCGCGGGCGGGATCATCGTCAGCGCCCAGACGCAATACACCAGGGTCTCGGGAAAGCCGTGTTGCGGCGACAGCCCGGAGAAGGCGCCCCAGATTCCCCACAGCACGACGGTAGCGAGGGCGTTGAGCAGCCAGGCGCGGCCGCTTGGGGAGGCGCTTGTGCTCATGCGGCGGTCTTTCCATCGATGGTGGCGGCCTGGACGAGCAGGAAATGCTCGAAGCGGGCGGGAATGGTCGCTTCGGGGCCGCTGACGGTGCCGAGCGGCTGGCCGGTGAAGCCATCGGTGAGGCGGTGACGGCCGGGTGGCAGGCCGCGCAGGACGACCGGGCCGGACCAGCTATCGGCGTAGAAAGCGTAATGCATCTGCCCGCCCGCGCGGATCGCGTGGCCCTCGGGCTTGTCGAAGCCGATGTCGTACAGCGCACCGAGATACTCGCCCTTGGGCAGCATGTTGGCGCGGTACAAAGCGATCCACTTGCGCCACAGCGCTTCCTTCTCAGGGTTGAGCGCGATGCCGCCGGGCGGCAGCGGATCGGTGGTGTTAACCGGATCGTGCGGCCAGGTGAATTTGGTCGAGAGGATCGCGCCGATCCCGTAATGCGTCGCGAAGTCGTTGTGGCGGTCGCTCAGTTCGACATGGTCGCCCGCGAACGGCGCGGACGGCCCCATCATCGCCTTGAAACTCTTGCCCTTGAGCCGGATCTGCCAGGACGAGGTCGGGTCCGATGCCGGCGTGTGGTTCATGCCGGGCATGTTGTGGAATGCGAAGGAGTCGCCGCACGGGCAGATTTCCATAACCGCCTGCGGGTTGATCGAGATCGCCTCGTCGTAGAGCGCCTTCCAGAAATCCTGGAGTTTCTCGTAGGATTCCTCTGGTCGCGCATGGTTATGCGCCGGGTTGTAGCACGGCGCGACGCCATTCAGGTGCTGGCCGTCGAGCTTGAGGCCCTCGAAGCCCCAGCCAAGGATGCGGCGGATCTGGCCGCGGAAATACGCCACCACCGGAGGATAGGCCGGGCAGAGCGTGAAGGCGTCCCAGAAGCTGACGTTCTGCGCGGCGCCGGTCTGGTCGAGCAGCAGCATGTCGGGGTGGTCGCGCAGCAGATCGGTGCCGGGGTCCGCCGCGAGCGGGGCGAGCCACAGCCGTGGCCGCATGCCGCCGGCTTTGATCGCGCCCGCGAACGCCGTCATGTCAGCGTCGCCGCGCGGGAATTTGGCGGGGTTGAGCTTCCAGTCGCCCTCCGAAGTCTGCCAGCCATCGTCGAGCACCGCCCACTCGAGCCCGATCGCCTTGGCCTTGCCCATAGCAGTGAGGACTTCGGTGGTGGTGAAGTCGCGGCCATAGCCCCACGCGCACCACACCGGCGCGTAGCTCGGCTCTGGGATCGCCGGCGCGGCGATACCGCGCTCGGCCATCAGACGGCGATAGGCGTCGAGCGGGCGGAAATGGTCGCCTTGATGAACCATCAGGAAGACTGGCGGCAGCTTGAGCGTCACGCCCGGCGCGAGCGATGTCGCAGTGTCGCTGGTGATGGCGATGCGCGTGCCCGTCGGCTGGCCCCCAACCGGCAGCGACACCAGGCGCGGCACCGTGTCGATATGGCCGACCGCGATGCCGGCGTCGCGCCGCCACACCACCGCGATCGGCGTGCCGCCGCCGTAATCCGACGCGTTCATCCCCATGAAGTTGCGCTGGCCAAAGCCGGGCGCGACCTTCTGCACCCAGTCGCGCCGGTCGGGATAGGAGGCACCCGAGAAACTCCACGCACCATCCGGGTGCGCGAGCAGGTCGTGCGTCGCCGCCTGCCAGCCGAGGATTTCGAGCAACGCCTCGCCGGTGTTGCGATAGGTGATGTCGAGCAGTGCAAGGCCCGGATACCGATCGAGGAACGTGACCGAGATGCGCTTCTCGAGTCCCTCGGCGCTGCCGCGCAGATGATGGACATGGCCCGGACCATGCTGGCCCGACACCGCCTCGCGGGTCTGCTCGAGCAGCAGGAACCGATCGATGACACGCTGGCCACCGAGCCGGATCGCTTCGCCCGGCTCCATCGCGGTGAGCGCCGTCCCCCCGCGCGAGATGCGCGAATGCAGGCCGGAGTCGAACTCGATGGCAAGAACGCCGTCACTGAGCTTGGTAACCGGCGCGTCCTTGATCGCGACCCGCGCGAATCCCGGCGAGGAAAGGAACATCGCCGTCGCGCCGGTAAGCGCGCTACGACGGGATATGCGGAACTGCGACACGAACAAGCCTCCCACGGAGCAAGCCGCTTAGCGGCCTTGAATGCTGATGTGCCCGATCACCAAGGCTTGCGCAAACCAAAACGCAACATAAGATCTTATTTCGTTACGTTTCGTTTGGAGAATCGCGATGCGCCAATGGGCAACCTTCCTCACTTTGGCTTCCACCGCGGCGCTGACCGCCGCCGCGCCATCCAACTACAGCGAAGCCGATTTCGCCCGCGTCGCCAAACTCGACGCGCACGTCCACGCCAACCGCGATGCGCCCGATTTCCTGCGGATCGCGCGTACGGACGGCTTCGAACTGCTCTCGATCAACGTCGATTATCCCGATTTCCCGCCGCTCGCGACGCAGGCGACGATCGCGTACACAATGCACGCCGCCGACCCCAAGCGCTTCCACTTCGCGACGACCTTCTCGATGGATGGCTTTGGCAGCAAGGACTGGACCGCGCAGGCGACCCGCGCGGTCGATACCGGCTTCGCGCACGGCGCGGTCGCGGTGAAGGTGTGGAAGAACATCGGCATGATCGCCAAGGACACCGTCGGCAAACGCGTCTTCCTCGACGATCCGCGTTTTGACCCCATCATGGCGCACATCCAGGCGCGTGGCGTGCCGCTGATCGCGCATCAGGGCGAGCCCAAGAATTGCTGGCTCCCGCTCGACGAGATGACCACCGACAACGACCGCACCTATTTCAGCGAACACCCCGAATATTACATGTACGAGCATCCCGAGGAGCCGCGCTACGAACAGCTCATGGCGGTGCGCGATCGCTTCGTGGCGCGGCATCCCAAGCTCGCCTTCGATGGCGCGCATATGGCGAGCCTCGAATGGAGCGTGGACGAGCTCGCCCGCTTCCTCGATCTTCATCCCAATGCGGTGGTCGATCTGGCGGCGCGGATGAGCCAGGTCCAGGTCCAGTCGAACGCCAACCACGCCAAGGTCCGCGCCTTCTTCCTCAAATATCAGGACCGGCTGATGTACGGCACCGACCTGACCGACAGCCCGCCCGACCCCAACGCCCGCGCGCAAAACCCGCCCGCTACCGGCAATTTCGCCAAGGAAGCGGATGACACATGGCGTTCGGACTGGCGCTATCTCGCCACGCCGCTGTCGCAGCCGATCGCGGCGATCAAGGCCGACGCGCCCGGACTCGCACTGCCGCGCAGCGTGATCGACAAGATCTATTATGCCAATGCGCGCCGCTTCTTCCACCTGAAGGGGTAAGCGACAGGCATCGTGCCGAACGGGCCAGAACCCGTTCGGCACGACGATCAGGCCTCGAGGATCTCGAACCCCAGCCGGTCGGACGCCGCACGGATTTCGTCAGGCGCCTTGTCGGCGACGAGGTGGTGGATGTTCTCGATCGCGACGATCCGGTGCAGGCAGACGCGTCCGAATTTGGAGGCATCGGTCACGGCGATGACATCACGCGCCGCCTCGACCATCTTGCGGTTGAGCACCGCCTCGGGCTCGTAATGCGTGGTGATGCCGCATTCGATGTCGAACCCATCGACCCCGAGGAACAGCTTGTCGACGCGCAATTCCTCCAGCGCCGCGACGGTCTGCGCGCCGTAGAACGCGCGGTTCTTCCGGCGCAGCATGCCACCGAGCATGACGATGTTGAGCCGCTCCTTGGTGGCGAGCACGGAGAGGATGTCGAGATCGTTGGTGAGGACAGTGATATCCTCGTCATCCGGCAGGAACCGCGCGATCTGAAGCGTGGTCGTGCCCGAATCGAGCACGATCGATTCGCCGGGGCGCACCATCGCGGCGGCGCGTTTGCCGATCCGCATCTTCTCGTCGGCGTGGCTCGATCGTTTGACTTCGACCGCCGGTTCGGCGGTGACGTTGACGACGGTCTCGATCGTGGCGTTGACCGCGTCCGCGCTGATCGCCCCGCCATAAGAGCGTTCCATCACGCCGCGCTGCTCGAGGAAGCGCAGATCCTTGCGGATCGTCTGCATCGACACGCCGAACCGCTCGGCGAGCGGTGCCACCTGCACGCTGCCGCGTTCGCGGACCTGCGTGCTGATCCACAACCGCCGCTCGCTGGTGTCGCGGATCATCCTCGTCGTTCCTTGCTCAACTGTATCGTTCATGATCGGCATTCTCGCGGCCTATAGGCATATGGGTTTCGTTATGTCGCCGTCATCGGCCTCCGCAAGCGACAATCTCTTTTCTGGCTGAGGAACGGAACCTGCTGGTGCCATTTGAGCCAGTCTCACCGCCGGAACCCGGCGTCACCCCATCCAACCATCGCCGGTCGCCCACGATCCCCCGGTGCGCCGACCGCCACAAGTTCGACCACACGAGCCCCTTCCACATCGGCTTCGATCGAACGGGCTTCAGCCGAACGATCCGCCGCGATCTCCTTCACCAGCGTGCGATCGGCGTAGATTCGAAACCGGACCGGTTGCGTGCCGCTCAACACCAAAGGTGTGGCGAAGAACCGTCGGAACTGGCCATCGCTGCGCACCTCGATCCGGGAGTTTGCGAACAGGCCAATGCCGTTCGCGAGGCGCCTGCCATTCGCGGTGAGCGGCGAGCCGTCGGGCGCCGAGCCGATCCGCGCGGGGAACTGGCCCATCGGCAGCGCGGTCGCGGGCGACAGGCCATCGACAGCGATGTTCATGCGGGCCGGCATTTCGTCGAGGAGCGCCGCGTTCGGGTCCGCCGGCGTCCCCCGCACGCGCAACAGCACGGCGCCATGCGCGGGCAGCTTCGCGGTGATCGTATCGGTCGCGTCCTCGCGATCCCGCCGCGCCCAGACATCGCGCACCGCCGCCCGACGGCCCGGCGCGAAGCCGAGTTGCTGCCACGTCACACGCGCCTCGACCGGCGCGTTGCCGCGGTTGAACAAAGCGGCCGCGCGCGCGCCGGTGCCCGCCAACGTGCGAACCACCACCATCGTCTCGCCGGTGCGATAGGGCACACCCTGGTTGCCCGCCGGATCCTGATCGATCGCGATCACCTCGGGGTTGCCGACGATGTCGAGCAGCGCGGGCGCTGCGGTGCGCAGATCGTAGCCGAGCAACAGCGGCGATGCCATGATCGCCCACATCGTGAAATGGGACCGCGCTTCGACCAGATGGTGCGCGTCGAAATCGCCATGCCCGATCGCAAGCATATCGGGATCGTTCCAATGCCCCGGCCCCGCATACAGCGCGCCATCGACCATGCTGTCTATGTTGCCGAGCATGCTCTGCCAGGTGAACTCGATATCGGGACTCGTGCGCCAGAGATTGCCGCGCCGATGCCCCCACAACGGCGACAAGGCTTCCCCCCACGCGCAGATCGACAGCACAGCCGCATCGCCACCCCAGCGGCGAACCGCGTCACCCAGCGTCGCGTACAGTTTCTCGACCGCACCGGCATCGGATGCCGGGATGTTCCCGCGCACGATCATCGGCGCGAACGCCTGATACTGGTCGGCTTTCACCGGCGCGGCGGCGGACGTGTAATCGGCGACGCCGCAGGCATCGATCTTCACATAGTCGAACCGCCAGTCGGCGAACATCGTGCGGATGTCCTGCGCGGCATGGCCGAAGCTGCCGACCTGCCGCTCGGCGATCGTCCCGACCGGAAGGTTGGGGCTGTCCGCGTCCCATATCTGCGCGCAGGTGTTGCGGCCAATATCGGTGTACAAGCCCGCTTTAAGCCCGAGGCTGTGGATATAATCGGTGAACGGTTTGAATGATCCCGTCTCGCTCGGCCGAACCGCCGCCGACGGGAACATGCTGTCGCGGATGCGGATGCGACCGTCCGGCAGGCGTCGCAAGGCCCAGCCATCATCGACGTTGATGAATCGATAGCCTTTCCGGGCCAGCCCGGTATCGACGATCGCGCGCGACCGCGCGGATTTTCGCCTCATCGACATCGGTGTGGAAGGCGTTCCACGGGTTCCAGCCCATCGGCGGCGTTTGCGCGGCCTTGGTCTGATAGATCGAAAACCGCCCGGTCGGCGCGAGCGGATCGACCTGCGCTCGAGCTGGCAAAGCGCACGCGGCCAGCAATGCAGATGCAAGCGCTTGAATGGCACGTTTGCGTGCGGCCCCTGGTATGCGGTTACGTTTTTTCATAGATTTTTCCGTAGCTTGTTTGAGGCGCACAGCGCTAATCCGCTACGATTGCGCAGTGAGACACCCCGCGGCAGAGCCTCGGAATGGATTGAAACGACGGGTTGTTCACGGAGCGGCATCCCCTCTCTCTGGCCCGTACGTGCGATGTATACGCAACGGAGGCAGCGCATTATCATAGTTTCGTTTTAAAGCGTTTGACAACTTTGTTTCGTGCGAGGTAGCAAAGCGCAACAAATCGCTCGCAAAGCGCATCGGCGCTGGCAATCGCATCGTCAAAGGGAGGACGAAACATGATCGACGCTAAAATCTGGCGCAATCTCGTACGCTCGGGCATCAGCGCGACCGCGCTCATGGCAGGTTCGCAGGCCATCGCGCAAACCGCCGCTTCACAGAGCGAACAGCCGAATCCCGGGTCCACCATCCAGTCCGGCCCCGGCCAGAGCGGCGATGCGACGACCAGCGCCACTGCGGACGGCGACATCGTCGTGCGCGGCGTGCGCGGCAGCTTGCTGCGCTCGATCGACACCAAGCGCGACGCCTCGACGATCGTCGATGCGATTTCCGCCGAAGAACTCGGCAAGTTTCCCAACCGCAACGTAGCGGAAGCGCTCTCTAACATTCCCGGCGTGACGGTCGGTCGCGATGGTCGTGGCGAGGGCCGCAGCGTCACCGTGCGCGGACTCGGCGAAAACTTCGCGCTGACCACGCTCAATGGCCGCGTCCTGCCGACCGATGGCCCCGACCGATCGTTCGCGTTCGACGTTCTGCCGTCCGAAGTGATCTCGGGCGCAGAGATCCAGAAAGCGGCGCAGGCGTCGCAGCTGGAAGGGAGCATCGGCGGCAATATCGATCTGCGCACCGCGCGACCGTTCGATCACCGCGGCTTCCATGCCGCCGGCTCGCTCGAAGGCCAGTACAACCAGTTCGCCGAGAAGGGCGGCATCAAGGCATCGGGCGTCGTCAGTACCACCTTCGCCAACGACACGATGGGCTTCCTGATCTCGGGCACGTACAACAAGTACAAGTTCCGTACCGACAATCTCGGCGAATATTCCAGCAACGACATCTACGATATCGTCACCGGGCCGGGCGGGCAGCGCAGCGTCGTCAACGCGCCGGACGGCGGCGGCGTGATCGAGCCATATTTCTACAGCGTCGGGTATGTGCAGGGCGAACGCCAGCGTTGGGGCGGATCGACCGCGTACCAGTGGAAGCCCTCGGACAGCTTCGAGCTGCGCGTCGATGGCATTTACAGCAACTATACCGATACCGAGCACAACCACCGCGTTTCGGTCGGCCTGACGCCGTTCGATAATGACGGCAACGTCCGCTACGATCTCAACAACGTCAAGATCGACAAGAACAAGGTCCTCACCAACTACACCGTCAACGACGCGACGATCGACGTGCTGTCGACCGACGAGCCGCGCAATTCGGTGACATACCAGGTGGGCGGCCATATCGACTGGAAGCCGCTCAGCAACCTGAAAGTCGCGGCGGACGTCTCGTACGGCAAGGCGTCTGACAATACCGGTGGCCAGAACCGGTTCGTGGTGGCGGGCATTCCGGGCTCGCGCGCGCAGGTGGCGACGCGTGACGGCGGCCTGCCCGATCTGATTCTGACTATCCCCAATGCGGACGGCACGGTGACCAACCGCACGCTCGATCAGGCCGGCAACCAGGACCTGCGCGTCCACTATATCGGCATCCAGGGCCAGAATATCTCGGATCGCAGCACCAGTGCCAAACTCGATCTGGTGTATGAGGCGGATAACGGCCTGCTGCGGTCTATCGCCTTCGGCGGCGCCTATACCGACCGCAAGAAGACCGTCGATGTGATCGACAACCAATACACCACCGCTAACAATTTCGGCGGCTATCCCTTCCCCTTCTCGGCGATCGGCGCGAACGTGGTGCAGGCGCCCGAGTTCACCAATATTCTGCCCAATCTGTCGGGCAATTTCCCGCGTTCTATCCCGAAGTTCGACATCAACACGTATTTGTCGTCACTGTCGAAGGCGGAGAACAACCCCAACGTCATCAACCCCAATACCGGCCAGCCCTATCCGACCGGCTATGCCACGCAGCAGATCGTGCCGGATCAGCTCGCCTCCTACGCGATCACCGAGAAGACGTGGAACGCCTATGCGCAGATCAATGTCGGCGGCGACAACTGGAAGGGCGATTTCGGCCTGCGCTACGTCAATACCACGGTCAATTCGCTCGGTTATGGCGCCAGCGTGCGCAGCTATGTCGTGGTCGGCGTCGGCACCGCCAACGTGGTGTTCAATCCGATCGCGCCGATCACCGGCGGTGGCAGCTACCAGCGGCTCCTGCCATCGGCGAACTTCTCGTACGATATCGCGCGGGGTTTCCGCGTGCGTCTTGCTGCGTCGCAGGCGCTATCGCGTCCGACCTTCGGCGAGCTTTCCTCAGCAAAGGACTATTCGGCCGCGCAGTCCAACACACCGGTTGTCACGGACGCAGGCAACCCAAACCTGAAGCCGGTTTCGGCCGATCAGGCGGACATATCGTTCGAATATTACCCCAACCGGCGCCTCGCGTTGACGCTGGCGGGTTTTTATAAGCACCTCACCAACTTCGTGACGACGCAGGCGGTCGCGTTCAACCTGGTGCCGACCAACCAAGTGGCTGGCGCGCCGGCGAGTTTCCCCTTCACCGAACTGACCTATGTCAACGGCGACAGCGCGACCGTGTATGGCATCGAGGCTGGCGGGCAGTATTTCCTCGACAACGGCCTCGGCTTCCAGGCGAACGCGACCTACAACCGTTCACGCGCCAAGCGTGAGGGGTTGCCGACCACCGACCTGCAAGATGCGGTGCCATTCTCGGCCAATGCCAAGATCTTCTACGAGAAGCACGGTATCAACGCTTCGGTGTCGTACCAGTATCAGTCCAGCTTTACCTCGTCGCAGTACAGCTACATTAATACGCTTGCGATCAAGCAGCGCCCCTATCACGAACTCGCCAGCAGCATATCCTATGACATCCTCCCGCAACTGACGATCTATGTTCAGGGCTCGAACCTGCTCGATTCCGCGACACAGCGCTATTCGACATACAGCAACGTGCCGGCCTTTTATGAATATACCGGGCGGGCGTTCTTCTTCGGGGTACGTGCGCGGCTTTGATTCCACGGGCTTTCAGCCCGCCTGACTTCGCAGTCCAGGCGGGCCTGAAAGTCCCGGCCTTTTTTGTAAATTGGCTTGGCGGCGGGACCCGTATGCGTTCGTCCAAGCCGTTGAAAGCGTTACAGAAGCATTTAACTTCCCGGTCCCGATCGGGACCCCCGCAATGGAGCGGGGCGCAGTACGCACATTTGATGGCATCCGGCGAAACCGGTGCGCTCCAGATCTGCGCGAGATTGGCTTCGAAGCTTTCCTCGAAGGTCCCGCGATCTGAGCCGTGATAGGTGCCGGTGAATGCGCCGTCCTTCTCGAAATCAATCAGGCGTCCCGCGAGGACATCCCCCGGCAGCGAAGCCAGTTCGCGTACATCGGCAGCGATGGTGATGTTCGACATGTAGCGCTTGCCGTGGCGGAGTGCGGTGCGCTGGTCCTCATCACGCAGCACCCGGGCGAGCCAGCCTTAGGGGAGCAGCGATTCTATGAACGGCGGCAACGTACCTGGCGACGTCTTTCGGATGAGCGGGGGTATGGGGGTCTTGGCCGGTAACCAGCGCCGTTCATGGCCGTCATGCCCTATGGCGTGGTGACGATTTAAGGATTAGGGAATTGCAGTCGCTCTGAAATCGGACTCAAAGGTTGATTTTGGAGATCGGTGATGGACTGCGATGCGCTTCGGGATGACCAATGGGACCGGATCAAAGGGTTCGTACCGGGTGGGACCAAGGGCAAGCGTGGTCCTCGCACGGACAATCGGAAGTTTCTGGATGCGTTGCTATGGATGGCGCGCTCGGGCGGGCGGTGGCGTTACCTGACAGACCGGCTCGGCGACTATCGCTCGGTGAAACGACGCTATTACCGCTGGATCGAGATGGGCGTCCTTGACGCTATGCTCGAGCATCTCGCCCGCGAGGCCGATCTGGAGTGGCTGATGATCGATAGCACCATCGTACGCGCACACCAGCATGCAGCGGGCGCCCGTAAAGTAAAAGGGGGGCGGATGCCTGGGCCGGTCTCGCGGCGGACTGAGCACCAAGATCCATGCTGCCGGCGATGCTGTGGGGCTACCGGTCCGCCTGATCGCAGGTCCGGGACAGCGCAGCGACATCGCCTGCGCGCACGATCTGATCCCCGGCTTCGCACCCGACGCCGTGTTGGGTGACAAAGGCTACGATGCAGACCATCTGTGCCGGACGATCGAAAAGGCCGGCGCCACTGTCGTCATCCCGCCCGGACGCAACCGCAAAGTCCAGCGCCACTACGATGCCGCTCTGTACAAAGAGCGCAACCAGATCGAGCGCTTCTTTAACAAGCTCAAGCAGTTCCGGCGCATCGGCACGCAATACAACAAGATCCTTGCCAACTTCATGGGCTTCGTCAAACTCGCAGCCATCGCCATCTGGCTGAATAACAAACCGGCTGACGCCGGTAGGATCACTGGAGAGGGCTGAAGCCTTCATTGGTCCTTGTGGATGTGCTTGTCGAGATAACGCATGATGATGTCATCGGTGATGTTTCCGGATGTCGTTGAGAAGTAGCCCGTCGTCCGTGAACAACTCGATGTCGGCAAAAGGGGCGGTTTCGGTGTCTCGTTGCGCGAGGTCTGACTCCGGGCGGTCGATGCGCGCGGCCGCAGGTTTTCAGGCGGCTGTAGGTTGGACCAGGAGGACGAGCGCGATCCACGCGAGGAACGCACGCCAAAGCGCGGCGAGCCAGGCGACGAGCAGTCGCATATTGTGTCCGGCAGCGACGAGAAGCGCGTGGATCGCATCACCCTGGGCGCCGGCGAGGTGGTTTCGCTCGAGGAGTCCGTCAGATTTCGTGTGCCCGATAATCGGTTCGATGGCGCTGCGTCGCTTGAGCTCGCGGCGGATGGTGGGTGAGGGTATTCCCCGCATGCGGGAGATGTAGACCTTGGCTGCGCCCTTGTGGCCGTGGCCCTGATAGCCGCGATCGACATAGGCGCGCTCGACCGCGATTCCGGTGAGCCGCTGGACCTG
>NZ_SGIS01000042.1 GCF_004208535.1 Sphingomonas populi | reverse complement strand
TCTGGCACAACTTCGAACAACTCTCGAAAACCACGCACCTGCATCTCCCGGTCTTTCCAGAAGACGCTTCAGAATCCTTTTTCCTGCCCGGCGCTACTCCCTCCAGCTCAAATGCGATTCCCCTGCCTGGAAGGGAGGGGCGGGGGTGGGTCGGCTCGTGGCGGGCGGCACCTTCCCTCGCGAACCAACCCACCCCCGGCCCCTGCTTGTTCAAGGGAGGGGAGCTGGTTGCGACGTCACACCATCGTTTCCGGCCGCACCAGCCGGTCGAACATGTCGGCATCGACCAGGCCGAGGTCGAGCCCGGCTTCCTTGAGCGTCAGCCCCTCGGCATGCGCGTGCTTGGCGATCTTGGCGGCGTTGTCGTAGCCGATCTCGGGGGCGAGCGCGGTCACCAGCATCAGCGAGCGATCGACCAGTTCGGCGATGCGGCCGCGATTGGGTTCGATTCCGTCGACGCAGCGCTCGGCGAAGCTCGCCATGCCGACGCTGAGCAGATCGACCGAGCGCAGCACGGCGGCGCCGATCAGCGGCTTGAACACGTTGAGTTCGAGATGCCCCTGAAGCCCGCCGACCGTCACCGCCTGATGGTTGCCGATCACTTGTGCCGCGACCATCGTCAGCATCTCGCACTGGGTCGGGTTGACTTTGCCGGGCATGATCGAGCTGCCCGGTTCGTTGGCGGGCAGATCAAGTTCGCCCAGCCCCGAGCGCGGTCCGCTGCCGAGCAGGCGGATGTCGTTGGCGATCTTGGTGAGCGCGACCGCGAGCGTGTTGAGCCGGCCGGAGAAATCGACGAGCGTATCGTGTGTCGCCAGCGCCTCGAACTTGTTCGGCGCGGTCTCGAACGGCAGGCCGGTGAGCGCGGCGATCTCGGCGGCGATATCCTCGGCGAAGCCCGGCGGCGTGTTGAGGCCGGTGCCGACCGCCGTCCCGCCCTGCGCGAGCTTGCACAGGCCATGCTCGATCAGCGGCACCATCCGCGTCCGTGCGAGGCGGAGTTGTGCGTAATAGCCCGAGAATTCCTGGCCGAGCGTGACCGGGGTCGCGTCCTGAAGGTGCGTGCGGCCGATCTTGACGATATCGCCCCACGCTTCGACCTTGCGAAGCAGCGACGCTTCGAGCTGTTCGAGCGCGGGCACCAGCGCGCGGGTCGCAGCGAGCGCGGCGGCGATGTGGAGCGCGGTCGGAAAGCTGTCGTTCGACGACTGGCTCATGTTGACGTGATCGTTGGGGTGGACCGGCGCCTTGCCGCCGCGTTTGCCGGTGAGAATCTCGTTGGCGCGGCCGGCGATGACCTCGTTGACGTTCATGTTGCTCTGCGTGCCGCTGCCGGTCTGCCAGATGACGAGCGGGAACTGGTCGTCGTGGTCGCCTGCGATCACCTCGGCGGCGGCGGTGTCGATCGCGTCGGCGATCTCCGGCGGCAGGCCGTGGCGGCGGTTCACCCGCGCCGCCGCCTGCTTCACGATCGCGAGCGCGTGGATGATGCCGATCGGCATCCGCTCGGCCGCGCCGAACGGGAAGTTCTCGATGCTGCGTTGCGTCTGCGCGCCCCAATAGGCGGCGGCGGGGACATGGATCGCGCCGAGCGAATCGGTTTCGGTGCGGGTGTCGGTCATGCGAACCTCGGGGGCAAAGATGGCTAAGGTTGCCTATCCAGCAGTCGGTGGGCGAGCTGGCGGCGGCGGGCTCCGGCAAGGAACATGGCCACGCGAACATAGCGTATCAAGCGGGGTGTAGGACAGCGGTTCGCACGATTTCAGGCCGTCACGGGCGTAAATCCCGTGACGTCGGACGCGGCTTTGCCGCGCCGGCCGGCGGTTCGCGTCGCTGGCGCGACCGGCGCGCAGCTTTGCTGCTCGCCTCGCTTCCTATTTCTTCCGCTTGAAATCCACGCTCACGACGTTCGAGCCGTCTTCGACCGGAGTCACGGTCGGGCCGTCATTCTCGGCCGATTCCTGCGGGTCTGGGCCTTCGGGGCCTTCCTGCGCCTGGAAGCGCAGTTCGAAATTGACCGCCGGATCGTGAAAGCCGGTGATCGCCGAATAGGGGATCACCAGTTTCGACGGCACCTGATTGAAGCTCAGCCCGATCGAGAATTTCGAATCGTCGACCAGCAGATCCCAAAAGCGGTTCTGCATGACGATCGTCATTTCGTCGGGGAAACGCTCGATCAGCCGCTGCGGGATGTCGACTCCCGGCGCCTGAGTCTTGAAGGTGATGTAGAAATGGTGGTCGCCCGGCAGGCCGCCGTTCGACGCCACCGAACCCAGCACGCGCCCGACCACGGCGCGCAGGGCTTCCTGCACGATCTCGTCGTAGGGAATCAGGCTGTCGGGCATACCGTCGCTCATGCGCCCTTGGGTAGCGGGGTTTGGCGCAGGGTCAAGCGGGTGCGAACACGCACCCGGCACGGCCAAGATTGCATGACGGCGCACGCGCGCTATGGAGGCGCGATGCGTACCGCCACCATCTCGCGCTCGACCCACGAGACCTCGATCGACGTGACCGTCAACCTCGACGGCACCGGGCTTTATGAGATTTCGACCGGGATCGGCTTCTTCGATCACATGCTCGAACAGCTTTCGCGGCATTCGCTGATCGACTTGCATGTGAAGGCGGTCGGCGACCTGCATATCGACCAGCATCACACCGTCGAGGATACCGGCATCGCGATCGGCGAGGCGGTGGCCAAGGCGCTCGGCGACAAGAAGGGCATCCGCCGCTACGGCGACGCGCTCTCGCCGATGGACGAGACGCTGACGCGGGTGGCGCTCGATATTTCGGGGCGGCCGTATCTGGTGTGGAAATGCGACTTCACGATGCCGCGTTTGGGCGAGATGGATACTGAGCTGTTCGGCCACTGGTTCCACAGCTTTGCCGGCGCCGCCGGGCTGACGCTGCATGTCGAGCGGCTGTATGGCACCAACAACCATCATCTGATCGAAAGCGCGTTCAAAGGGCTGGCGCGCGCGCTGCGCACCGCGACCGAGATCGACCCGCGCAAGGCCGATGCGATTCCGAGCACCAAGGGGGTGCTGTGAGCGGGAATGCGGCGCGCCTGCTCCCCTCCCTGGAAGGGAGGGGCTGGGGGTGGGTCGGCCCATGCCGCACGGTAACCTCCGCCCCAAGCCGACCCACCCCCGCCCCCTCCCTTCCAGGGAGGGG
This sequence comes from Sphingomonas populi, assembly GCF_004208535.1. Lineage (GTDB taxonomy): Bacteria > Pseudomonadota > Alphaproteobacteria > Sphingomonadales > Sphingomonadaceae > Sphingomonas > Sphingomonas populi. The sequence goes on along the minus strand of NZ_SGIS01000042.1, from coordinate 26,539 downwards.
AGAAGAAATATGACGCTTGCCCTGATCGATTATGGCGCGGGCAATCTGCATTCGGTGGCCAATGCGCTGAAGGCGGCGGGTGCGGGTGATGTCGTGATTACCGCCGATGCCGATGTCGTAGCGCGGGCCGACCGGATCGTCCTGCCCGGTGTCGGCGCGTTTGCCGCTTGCGCGAGCGCGCTGCGCGCGGTGCCGGGGATGGTCGAGGCGATGGAGCGGCGCGTGCGCGGTGATGGCGTACCGTTCCTCGGCATTTGCGTCGGCATGCAGTTGCTCGCCGAGACCGGCGAGGAGTTCGGCGTGCATGCCGGACTCGGCTGGATCGCGGGCAGCGTGCGGCGGCTCACCCCCGCCGATCCGGCGGCGAAAGTGCCGCACATGGGCTGGAACGATGTCGTGCCGGTCACCGCGCATCCGCTGATCGTGCCGGGCGAAGCGTATTTCCTGCACAGCTATGCGTTCGAGGGCGCCGATGTGGTCGCGACCAGCGACCATGCCGGGCCGGTGGTCGCGGCGATCGGGCGGGATAATATTCTGGGGGTGCAGTTTCACCCCGAGAAGAGCCAGGTTTATGGCCTCCAATTTTTGCGGAGGTTTCTGACATGGGCGCCGTGATCCTCCCCGCCCCACGCGTCATCCCAGCGCACGCTGGGATCTCCCGGTTTTGGCCGGACGCCCTCCCCCTGGAGACCCCAGCCTGCGCTGGGGTGACGGTTTGGGCTTCGCGCTGCGCACTATATATAACGGACATGCCATGACCCTCATCGTCTTCCCCGCGATCGACCTCAAGGGCGGTCAGGTGGTGCGTCTCGCCGAGGGCGATATGGCGCGTGCGACCGTGTATGGCGACGATCCCGCCGCGCAGGCGATGCTGTTCGCCGATGCCGGGGCCGGGCATCTCCATGTCGTCGATCTCGATGGCGCGTTCGCGGGCGATTCGGTCAATGGCGCGGCGGTGCGCGCGATCGTCGCGCGCTTCCCCGGCCGGGTTCAGCTCGGCGGCGGCATCCGCACGCGCGCGGCGATCGAAGGCTGGTTTGATATCGGTGTGGCGCGCGTGGTGATCGGCACCGCCGCGCTGGAGAACCCCGATCTGGTGCGGGGTGCCGCGCGCGACTTTCCCGGCGGGATCGTCGTCGCAGTCGATGCGCGTGACGGGTTCGTCGCGACCAAGGGCTGGGCCGATGTCTCGACCGTGACCGTCACCGACATGGCCCGGCGGTTCGAGGATGCGGGTGTCGCGGCGTTGCTGTTCACCGATGTCGGGCGCGATGGATTGCTCAAGGGCTGTAACGTCGAGGCGACGGTCGATCTGGCGCGCGCGGTGCGGATTCCGGTGATCGCGAGCGGCGGCGTGGCCGGGATCGACGAGATTCATGTGCTGGCGCGGCATGCGCAAGATGGCGTGGAGGGCGTGATTACCGGCCGCGCGCTGTATGATGGGCGGCTCGATCTGGCCGAGGCGCTGGCGGTGGCGAAGGGGGCGTGATGTCGTTTCTCTGCGGCTTGATACTTTTCGCGATAGGGGCCTATTGCGTCAGCCGCCTTCTCGAAGGCTTTCGAACTGGAGAGATGGAGCTCATATCAAGCGGATATCAGCCAACCTTCTTTCGGAAATTCGAGCCGATTCTGTTTTGGTGCGCCGCCGTCTTCAACGGTTTTCTCGCCGTGGTTTCCCTGGGCAGCGTCGCTATGGTGTTACTCAGGGAAGTTACTCGCAAATGACCGTCCGTGCGCGCGTGATTCCGTGTCTCGACGTCGCCAACGGGCGCGTCGTCAAGGGCGTCAACTTCGTCGATCTCAAGGATGCCGGCGATCCGGTCGAGCAGGCGCGCGCCTATGATGCGGCGGGCGCCGACGAATTGTGCTTCCTCGACATCACCGCCAGCCACGAGGCGCGCGGCACGATCCTCGACGTGGTGCGGCGCACCGCCGAAGTGTGCTTCATGCCGGTGACGGTCGGCGGCGGGGTGCGATCGGCCGAGGATGCGCGTGCGTTGCTGCTGGCGGGGGCGGACAAGGTCGCGGTGAACAGCGCGGCGGTGTCGCGGCCCGAGGTTGTCGCCGAGATTGCCGACCGCTTCGGCAGCCAGTGCATCGTCGCCTCGATCGACGCGCGGCGCAGCGGATCGGGGTGGGAAGTGTTCACCCACGGCGGGCGGCGCGGCACCGGCATCGATGCGGTCGCGCATGCGGTGCGGTTGGCGGAGCTTGGAGCGGGCGAATTGCTCGTCACCTCGATGGACCGCGATGGGACGCGTAGCGGCTTCGACCTGGAGCTGACGCGGACGATCGCCGATCTGGTCAGCGTGCCGGTGGTCGCCTCGGGCGGGGTCGGTGGCTTGGCCGATCTGGTCGCGGGGGTGGTCGAGGGGCATGCCAGCGCGGTGCTGGCGGCGTCGATCTTCCACTTCGGCGACGCGAGCATCGCCGACGCGCACGCCGCGCTGGCGGCGGCGGGGATTCCGGTGCGGCGGCCGGAGCGTTAAGCTGTGCTCCCGCGAAGGCGGGAGTCCAGACTCGGCGCGGAGCGCCGACGCGCTGCCGCGCGCGATTGTTCAGGACTGGACCCCGGCCTTCGCCGGGGAACGGAAAGGGTGTTACGCTTACCTCATGCCAGCCTCTCTTCTCTTCACCGCCTCCGTCGCGCACACCGGCGTGCCGGTCCCGCGCACCGCGCCGGCCGCGTCCGACATCGCCTTGTTCGTGATGGCGGCGATCGGCGTGTTCCTCGTCCGCCGCGCTTTGCGCAAACGCTTCACCAAGCCGCGGCAGAAGCCGCCGGTCGATCGGGACGGAACCGCATGACCGACTTCCTCGATACGCTCGAAGCGACGATCCGGTCGCGTAGGGGCGCCGATCCCGCCTCCTCTTATGTCGCCAAGCTGTTCGGCAAAGGCCGCGCCAAGATCGCGCAGAAGATCGGCGAGGAGGCGACCGAGGTGGTGATCGCCGCCGTCTCGGAAGGCCCCCAAGCGCTGACCGGCGAGGCGGCCGATCTTGTCTTCCACCTGCTCGTGCTGCTCGCCGATGCCGGGCTGAGCCTTGAGGACGTGCGCGCCGAATTGCGCCGTCGCGAGGGCGTTTCGGGGATCGACGAAAAGGCGGCGCGACCCGCCTGATCCCGTTCGGACTTTGCAAGAAAGGAGCCGACCATGCCGATCGACGCCACCCTGCCCTATGACGACCAGAACATCTTCGCGAAGATTCTGCGCGGCGAGATTCCGTCGCAGCGCGTCTATGAGGATGATTTCGCGATCGCGTTTCACGACATCAACCCGCAGGCGCCGACGCATCTGCTGGTGATCCCGCGCGGCGCCTATGTGTCGTGGGACGATTTCAGCGCGCGTGGCAGCGATGCCGAGATCGCCGGCTTCGTCCGCGCGGTCGGTACGGTGGCGCGGGCGGCGGGGCTGGTCGCGCCGGGATATCGGCTGCTCGCCAACACCGGACTCGATTCGCATCAGGAGGTGCCGCACCTCCACGTCCACATCTTCGCCGGGCGCAAGCTCGGGCCGATGCTCACGCGCGACTGACCCCGGTAAAGGGGATTGCGTGTCAGGAATTTACCACTAGGCTCAGCGACTTTCCGAAAGCCGGCCAACAGAGCCGATCGCCAGCCATTCCGGGGGTTTTTGAATGATTTTTGGGCGTGTCAAATCACTGGACGCGATTCTCGCCACGGCGGAAAAGAAAGGCCTGCATCGATCGCTCAGCGCCTTCCAATTGACCATGCTGGGGGTCGGCGCGGTCATCGGCACGGGTATCTTCGTTCTCACGTCGGAAGCGGCGCAAAAGGCCGGTCCCGGCATGTTGCTGAGCTTCGTCGTTGCCGGGTTCGTCTGTGCAGTGGCGGCGCTCTGCTATTCGGAACTGGCCTCGATGGTGCCGGTTTCGGGGTCCGCCTATACCTATACCTATGCGGTTACAGGTGAATTGCTGGCGTGGATGGTCGGCTGGGCGCTGATCCTCGAATATGCGGTCGGCGCGAGCGCGGTGGCGGTCGGCTGGTCGAACCATTTCGTCGGATTGCTGAACGGTCTTGGGTGGCATGTTCCCAATGCGATCAGCAACGCCGATGCGCTGATGGCGAACATGTACCTCGCGCTTGGGGCGGCCCCCAGCGCCGACCTCAACACGGCGCTGGCGACCGGCGGGTGGATCAACGTCCCCGCCATCGTCGTCATCGCCGCAGTGACCTGGCTGCTGGTGATCGGCACGACCGAGAGCGCGCGCGCAAATGCGGTGCTGGTGGCGATCAAGATCGTCGCGCTCACCGCGTTCATCGCGCTGACGCTGCCGGTGCTCAACGCCAAGAACTTCGATCCGTTCATGCCGACCGGGTTCGGCAATCCGTTCAGCTCGTCGGGGCTTGGCGTGCTTGGCGCGTCGGCGTCGATCTTCTTCGCCTATGTCGGCTTCGATGCGGTCTCGACCGCCGCCGAGGAGACCAAGAACCCGCAGCGCAACGTGCCGATCGGGCTGATCGCATCGCTCGCCATCTGCACGCTCTTCTATCTGCTGGTCGCCTCGGGCGCGATCGGCGCGATCGGTGCGCAGCCGGTGCGCTCGCTGTCGGGCGTGGTGCTGTCGCCGGGCACGCCCGAGATCGCCGGCCGTTGCGCCGCGATCGTCGCCTCGGGCGCGATCGAGCCGCTGGTGTGTTCGAAGGAAGCGCTCGTCCATGTCCTCGATGTGATCAACTGGCCGATGGTCGGGCGGTTCGTCGGGCTGGCGGCGGTGCTGGCGCTGCCGTCGGTGGTGCTGATGATGATGTTCGGCCAGACCCGCGTGTTCTTCACGATGGCGCGTGACGGCCTGCTGCCCGCCAAGCTCGCCTCGATCCACCCCAAGTTCCGCACGCCGCATGTCGTGACGGTGGTGACGGGCATCGCCGCGGCGTTCGCGGCGGCGATCCTGCCGGTGGGGAGGCTCGCGGATTATTCGAACGCGGGCACGCTGTTCGCGTTCCTGATGGTCGCGGTGTCGGTGATGGTGCTGCGCAAGACCGACCCCACCCGCAAGCGCCCGTTCCGCACGCCAGTGGTGTGGCTGGTCGCGCCGCTCGCGATCATCGGCTGCATCGGCCTGTACCTGTCGCTGCCGCTGACCGCCAAGCTGGTGCTGCCGGGCTGGGGCGCGATCGGGCTGGTGATCTATTTCGCCTACAGCCGCTCGCGCAGCCATGTCGCGCTCGGTCTCGACTGAGCCGACCAGAGCGGTCTGAACTTTCCGCTTTTCCGAAGACCCTCCACGGATTACGCTTCTCCCGCCGGTGCGCCGGCGGGGGAATGTCCGGGGGGATGACATGAAGGTTTTGCGTGCAGGCGCCGGTTCGGCGCTGTTGGCTTTGGGCGCGACCGCGCTGGCGCCGGTCGGGGCGCAGACTCCGCCCACGCCCGCCCCGCTGATCCCGCTTGAGGCGTTCGCCACCCTGCCCTTCATCGAAGCGCCGCAACTGTCGCCAGACGGCACGCGCCTCGCCGCGCGGATCGCGGTTCACGGCAAGCAGCGGCTCGCGATCATACCGCTCGCCGACAAGAGCAAGACGGCGTCGATCGATCCCGGCAAGCAGGATCTCAACGGCTGGCAATGGGTCAACGATCAGTGGCTGGTGGTCAGCGTCGGCAAGAGCCAGTCGGTCGAAGGCGACGATTTCTACGTCACCCGCGCGATCAGCGTCAGCGCCGATGGCAAGAAGCTCATCCCGCTCGGTGTCGATCCGCTCGGCCAGCACGCCGACGACATCTTGTGGACGGCGCACGACGGCTCCCCGCACATGCTGATCGCTATGCAACGCAGCATATATGAGGGGTCCGATTTCTGGCCCGAGGTGCGCGATTTCGATGTTTCGACCGGGCGCAGCAAATTGGTCGTGCATTCCACCGATACCGTGATGAACTGGTATGCCGACGGCGCCGGCGTGGTCCGCTACGGCGTCGGCTATGCCGACCAGAGCCGCAGCTATCGGGCACTATACCGCGACCAGCCGACCGCTTCATTCCGGGTGATCGAGCGGGCCAAGGGCGCGGGCAATTCGCTCGACAATAATCCCGCACTGTTCCTGCCCGAGCCGGGCAAGGCGCTCGCGATCCACGACGATGCCGAGGGTTTCTCGACGATCTATCCGCTCGACCTCAAGACGATGACGCGCGGCGCACCGCTCTATGCGGTGCCTGGATACGATCTCGACAGCCTGCTGACCTCCGACGACGGGACGCAGATGATCGGCGCGCGCTACACCGACACCTACCAGCACACGCATTGGACCGACCCGGTGCTGGCGGCGATCCAGGCCGATTTCGACAAAGCGCTCGGCAATCGCCGCGGGCAGATCGTGTCGTGGAGCCGCGACCGCTCGCGATTGCTCGTCAAGGTGGCGAGCGCGTCGATCCCTGGCAGCTATTATCTCTATGAGCCCAAGGAAGGGGTGCTGCACCTGCTCGTGCAGATCAACAACCAGCTTGCCGGCAAGCAGCTCGCGCCCGTCAAGACGATCACCTACAAGGCGCGCGACGGGCTTGAGATCCACGCAATTCTCACTCTGCCGGCCGGGCGCATGGCAAAAGACCTGCCGCTGATCCTGATGCCGCACGGCGGGCCGATCGCGCGCGACGACGAGAGCTGGGACTGGTGGGCGCAATTCCTCGCCAATCGCGGCTATGCAGTGCTCCAGCCCAATTACCGTGGCTCGTCCGGCTATGGCACCAAGTTCACCGATCTCGGCAAGGGCCAATGGGGCCTCGCCATGCAGGACGACCTGACCGACGCGGTGGCGTGGGCGACGCATGAGGGCCTCGCCGATGCCAAGCGCGTCTGCATCGTCGGCGGCTCCTACGGCGGCTATGCCGCGTTGCGCGCGGCGCAACGCGACAAGGGCGTTTATCGCTGCGCGGTGTCGTTCGCAGGCGTGTCAGACATGCCGGGGATGATCCGCTACGATGGCGCGTTCCTCAACGGCGGCCGCAGCAAGGATTATTTCCGCGAGCGCTCGCCCGATCTGACCGCCGTATCGCCCGCCAATTTCGCGGCCGATTTCTCGATTCCGGTGCTGCTGATGCACGGCGATGATGATCGCACCGTGCCGGTCAAACAATCGCGGCTGATGGTTTCGCGACTGAAGGCGGCGGGCAAGACCTATCGCTATGTTGAACAGCCCGGCGGCGATCACCATCTCTCGTCCGAGGCCGACCGGGTCCAGTTCCTCAAAGAACTCGAAGCGTTCCTGAAGCAATATAATCCCGCCTGAACCGCCCGAATGGCGGCATGGTAGCGGGCTGCTTCCCTTTGGAGCGCTTTCCCGCTATGGGCGCGCTTCATTTCAAAATTCGCTTTCACCCAGAGGTTTGTTTGGCAAAAGAAGAACTGCTCGAAATGCGTGGACAGGTTGTGGAGCTTCTCCCCAACGCCATGTTCCGCGTGAAGCTTGAGAACGATCACGAAATCCTCGGCCACACCGCTGGAAAGATGCGCAAGAACCGCATCCGCGTGCTGGTCGGCGACGAGGTGCTCGTCGAGCTGACGCCCTATGATCTCACCAAGGGCCGCATCACCTATCGCTTCAAGTGACGCCTGCGGGTGTCACGGGCGATGTGGCGACCTTCCCTCTCCGTTCGGGCCGAGCGCAGTCGAGGCCCCGGTCGCAGATGATGCGCGTGCCCCTCGACTTCGGCCCCTTGGGCCGAAGTTTATCCCGGGCGGCTGGCTTGCCAGCCAGCCGAAGGGCTCGGGACGAACGGAATGTGGTGATGAACCAAATCTCCCGTGGCGACTGAACCGATGACGCCCAATCTCGTTCTCGCCTCCTCCTCGCCGCGCCGTCGCGATCTGCTCGCGCGGATCGGGGTGGTGCCCGCGCGAATCGAAGCGCCTGCCATCGACGAAAGCCCGCGCCCGCGCGAGCTGCCGCGCGTCTATGCGCTGCGGCTGGCGCAGGAGAAAGCCGCCGCCGTGGCCCGCGCTGACGGCGAAGTGGTGATCGCAGGCGACACCACCGTCGCGGTCGGCCGTCGCATCCTGCCGCCAGCCGAAACCGAGGACGTCCAGCGCGAGCTGCTCGCCCTGCTGTCGGGCCGCAGGCACAATTGCATCAGCGCCATCTGTGCGATCGACGCGAACGGCAAGGTCCGCACGCGGATGGTCGATACGATCGTCGCGTTCAAGCCGCTCTCGCCAGCCGAGATCGATGCTTATGTCGCGTGCGGTGAAGGACTCGGCAAGGCGGGCGGCTATGCCATCCAGGGCCGCGCCGAAGCCTATGTGCGCTATCTGGCGGGTAGCCATTCGGGCGTGATCGGCCTGCCGCTGTTCGAAACGCGCGCGCTGCTGATCGCCTCGGGCCTCGCGCTTGGCTGAATGGCTGTTCGAAGCCGGCATCGGCGAGGCGCGCGCCGCGCTGGTCGAGGACGGCGCCATCCTTCAGGCGCGCATCGAGCTTGACGAGACGTTTCCGCGCCTCGGCGCGGTGCTGGCGGCGCGGCTGATCGACATCACGGTCAAAGGCCGCGAGGGGCGCGTGCGCTTCGAAGGCGGCGAAGCGATGCTCGCGCCGCTGCCGCCCGGCATCACGCAAGGCGCCGCGCTGACGGTCGAGATCACCCGCGAAGCCGTGCGCGAGGCCGGGCGCGACAAGCTGCCGCGTGCCATACCAGCCGAAGGGCCGCCACGCGCCGCGCCGACATTGCTGGAGCGGATCAGCGCCGGACCCCTGCCCGTCCGTACCTGCCTGCCGCACCAGAGCGACGCGTTCGAGGCGGCGGGCTGGTCCGAGGTGCTGGAGGAAGCGATCGGCGGCGACATCGCCTTTCCCGGCGGCGCGTTGCGGATGATCCCGACGCCGGCGATGACCTTGTTCGACGTCGATGGGTCGGGGCCGCTCGAACCGCTCGCGGTGGCGGCAGCGCATGCGGTGGCGGCGGCGATCGTGCGGCATGACATCGGCGGGTCGATCGGCGTCGATTTCCCGACGATCGCGGGCAAGGGGCCACGTCAGGCGGTCGCCGAGGCGATCGACGCGGGGTTGCCGCAGCCGTTCGAGCGCACCGCCGTCAACGGCTTCGGGTTCCTCCAGATCATCCGCAAGCGCAGCCGCGAATCGCTGCCCGAACTGCTCCGCGCCGATCCTGCGGCGACGCGCGCGCGGGCGCTGCTGCGCGCGATCGAGCGCACGCCGCCGCCGGTGCCAGCGCTGCACCACGTTTCGCCGGCGATCCACGCCGCGCTCGCCGCGCGCCCGCACTGGCGCGATGCGCTCGCGCGGCGTACCGGCGCCGATATCCGTTTCGAGGTACGATGATGGCCAGAACCAAGCCCTGCCCTTTGTGCGGCAACGCCCCCAGCCCCGAGTACAAGCCGTTTTGCAGCCGTGGCTGCCGTGACCGCGACATGCTCAAATGGCTCGGCGAGGGCTATACGATCCCGGTCGAAGCGAACGAAGATACCGATAATCGCGACGCTGCATACAACGGCGGGCTGGACAGCGCCGAAAAGCCCGATTAAGGACGCGCCTCCCCGATCCGAAACGGATCATGCCCGGGTAGCTCAGTTGGTAGAGCATGCGACTGAAAATCGCAGTGTCGGCGGTTCGACTCCGTCCCCGGGCACCATTTCCCCGCCTTCAAAGATCATAGCCCCTAAGCCGATGCTTTGGCCTGCGCACGGTGCCTGGATACTCGGCGAAACGGGCCGGTGCGCCCACGCAAACAGCGGTTGGATCTTTTTTGCTTGATCCAAGTTATTTACGTTCACCTCTGCACTTGATCTTGCAGACGATGATTTTGCTCGATGGCGGGCGTGATTTGGGCCGGTATTCTCCGGCGGGTGGCGGGGCGAATGTCGGGCAGCACTATAATATCCACGGGCAATGTCGGTCTGGATACGATCCTGAAGGGCGGTTTGCCTTCGAGCCGGCTCTACCTGCTCGAAGGCGCGCCCGGCGCGGGCAAGACGACGCTGGCGCTTCAGTTCCTGCGCGAGGGCGTCGCGCAGGGCGAGCCGGTGCTCTACATCACCCTGTCCGAAACCAAGGAGGAACTCGCGGTCGTCGCGGCGTCGCACGGCTGGAGCATCGACGATTTCGCGATCTTCGAATTCAGTTCGGCATCCGAGATGCTCGGCGACGCGCGCGACCAGTCGATCCTCCACCCCTGGGAAATGGAGCTGGGCGAGACCATCAAGCTCATCCAGGACGAGGTCGAGCGGGTCAAACCGACGCGGGTGGTGTTCGACAGCCTTTCGGAAATGCGGCTGCTCGCGCAAGACCCGCTGCGCTATCGCCGGCAGGTGCTCGCGCTGAAACAGTTCTTCGCCGGGCGCAGCGGCACGGTGCTGCTGGTCGACGACATGACCGGATCGGTCAACGGTCGCGATTCGCAACTGCACAGCCTCTGCCACGGCGTCATCACGCTTGAGCGGCTGACGCTCGATTTCGGCTCGGCGCGGCGGCGGTTGCAGGTGCAGAAGCTGCGCGGTGTCGATTTCATCGCCGGCTATCACGATTTCGTGATCCGCAAGGGCGGGCTCGACGTGTTCCCCCGGCTGATCGCCGCCGATCACCATAAAGAGTATAGCGCCGAACCCGTCGCGAGCGGGGTGCCTGCACTCGACGCCTTGCTGGCTGGCGGGCCACTGCGGGGCACCAGCACGCTCGTGACCGGGGCGGCGGGCACCGGCAAGACGACGATCGCGCTGCAATATGTCCACGCCGCCTGCGAGCGTGGCGAATGTTCGACGATCTACCAGTTCGACGAGCGGATCGGCACGTTGCTGGCGCGCGCGAAGGCGTTCAATCTCGATCTGCGAAAGTATCTCGACAACGGGTGCCTCAGGATCGAGCAGATCGATCCGGCAGAGATTTCCCCCGGCGAGTTCGCCGCGCGTATCCGCAGCGAAGTTGAGGGGCGCGGCGCGCGGACGATCGTGCTCGACAGCCTCAACGGCTATATGGCGGCGATGCCGCAGGAGCAGCAACTCATCCTGCAAATGCACGAGCTGATCTCCTATCTCAGCCAGCAAGGCGTGGTGACCTTCCTCATCAACCCGCAGCAGGGGCTGCTGGGCACGATGGCGACCAACCTCAATGTTTCCTACGTCGCCGATGCAGTGGTGCTGCTGCGCTTCTTCGAGGCGGGCGGGCGGCTGCGCAAGGCGATCTCGGTCGTCAAGAATCGCGCTGGCCCGCATGAAGACGCCATTCGCGAGCTTCGCATCGACGCGCGCGGGGTTCGCCTCGGCGAACCGCTGACCGAGTTCCGGGGGGTGATGACCGGAACGCCCGAATATGTCGGCGCCGACAATCCGCTGATGGAAGACCGGTTTGAGTCATAGGCGCGCTCCGCTCGGCCACCGGGTTCTCGTCAGCGCGCCCTATGGGCGCGATGCCGCGAGCGTGTCGGCGCTGCTGGCGGCGCAGGGGTATGACGCCTGTATCTGCGCGAGCGTGGGGGAGCTTGCCAGCGCGCTCGACGATCACACTGGCGTCGTGCTGATTACCGAGGAGGCGTTGCGCGGCGGGCTGGAGCCGTTGCAGGCCGCGCTCGACGCACAACCCGCCTGGTCGGACATTCCGTTCATCCTGCTCGCCTCGCGTCGCGATATCGAGGGCCGGTCGAGCGAGCGGGCGCGGCTGCGGATCGCCGAGGTTTTGTCGAACACGGTCGTGCTCGAACGGCCGCTCGGCACCGCCTCGTTGCTGAGCGCGATCGGCTCGGCGATGCGATCGCGCCAGCGGCAGTTCGACATGCGCGACCGGCTGCATGATCTGGCGAAAAACGAGGAACGGCTACGGCTGACTACGGGCGCGGCGGACATCGGCACATGGGAATATGATCCCGAGAGCGATGTCCTGATTTACGACCCGCGTTGCAAGGCGCTGTTCGGGCTGCCGGCCGACGCCGAGGTAACGTATCAGGGATCGTTCGTCGCCGGGCTGCATGAGGACGATCGCGAGCGCGCGCTGGCTGCGGTCGCGCGGTCGCTCGATCCGAAAAGCGACGGCCAATACACCATCGAATATCGCACCGTCGGCCTGCAGGACAAGGTGACGCGGTGGATCGACGCGCGCGGGCGGACGATCCGCGACGAGACCGGGCGCGTGCGCTTTCTCGGCACCGTGGTCGATATCTCCGCGCGCAAGCAGACCGAACTGGCGCTCGCCGAATCGCAGGCGGCGCTGCGGCGCGAGGGCGAGCAGCGCGACCAGTTGAACCGCACGCTCGAGCAGAAGGTCGCCGAGCGCACCGCTGAGCTCGAAGCCGAGATGGCGAGCCGCAGCCGGGTCGAGGCGGCGTTGCGGCAGAGCCAGAAGATGGAGGCGGTCGGGCAGCTCACCGGCGGCATCGCGCACGATTTCAACAATATGCTGACCGGCGTGATCGGCGCGATGGACATCATGAAGCGGCGGCTCGCAACCGGCCGGATCGACGATCTCGAACGGTTCATGGATGCCGCCGCGACCTCCGCGCAGCGCGCGGCGGCGCTGACCGCGCGGCTGCTGGCGTTTTCGCGGCGGCAATCGCTCGACACCAAGCCGACCGACGTCAACGCGCTGGCGCAATCGCTCGACGACCTGCTGCGGCGTTCGATCCGCGAAAATATCGCGCTCGACTTCGCGCTCGCGCCCGATTTGCCGCTCGCGATGACCGACGCCAACCAGCTCGAAAGCGCGATCCTCAACCTGACGATCAATGCGCGCGACGCCATGCCGGAGGGCGGGCAGCTCACCATCGAGACGCATGTCGTCGAGTTCGATACCGCATATACGGCGGTGAAGCCCGACATCGTGCCGGGCCGCTACATCATGATCGGCGTGTCCGATACCGGCGTCGGCATGCCGCCCGAGGTGCTGGAGAAGGTGTTCGAGCCGTTCTTCTCGACCAAGCCGACCGGCCAGGGCACCGGGCTTGGCCTGTCGATGGTCTATGGGTTCGCTCGGCAATCGGGCGGACAGGTTCGTATCCACAGCCGCCCGGGACAGGGCACGTCGGTGAAGATCTATCTGCCGGTCGCCGAGCCGTCGGCGGTGGCGGAAGGGTCTGACGCGCCGGCGCTGGTGATCGACGGACATGGCCAGACGGTGCTGCTGGTCGAGGACGACCAGTCGGTGCGCCTGCTGGTGCGCGACGTCCTTGAGGAATTGCATTACCAGACGATCGAGGCGAGCGATGCCGATGGCGCGCTGCCGATCCTGCAATCGGACCAGCATATCGACCTGATGGTGTCCGACGTCGGGCTGCCCGGCATGAACGGTCGCCAGCTCGCCGAAGTCGCGCGCGCGCACCGGCCCGACCTGCCGATCCTGTTCGTGACCGGCTATGCCGAGAACGCCGCGATCCGTGCCGGATTTCTCGGCACCAACATGGCGATGATCACCAAGCCGTTCGCGATCGAGGCGCTGAGCGCCAAGATCGCGGAGATGGTGGCTTCGTGAGGGCGATCCTCCCCGCTTGCGGGGAGGATCAGGCGCGTTTTCGTTCCAGAAAGAAGCGGACCATTTCGCGCGAGGCGTCGGGGCCGGCCGGGTCGGTGTAGGAGCCGGACGCGTCCCCGCCCGACCAGGCGTGGCCTGACCCCGCGATTGTCCAGCGCTCGATCAGGACCGTGCCGTGCGCGTCGGCGCTGGTTTCGCGGGTGTAGGAGCGTCCGGTCGGATTGCGGAGGTTCTCGGTCTTCACGGTGAGCGGCGTCGGCGCGACGGCAGCGGCGGCGGCGACGATCTCGCGGCTGTTGACCTCGTTGACCGTCGCGTCACGGTCGCCGTGGAAGGTGATGACGGGAACGAAGCGCCGTCCTTTGCCTGCCGAACGCGTGCCGCCGCCGCTCTGCATCGCGGTCATCGCGCTCGGCAAATCGCGCGCGGCGCCGCAGGCGAGGCCTGAATGGATGCCGACGGCGGCATAGAGATCGGGATATTCCGCCGCCATGATCGCCGCCGCCGCGCCGCCCGCCGACATGCCCGCGACATACACGCGCGCCGGATCAACATGCTCGGCGGCGATCACCTGCCGGGTGACGCCGGCGAGCAGCGCCGGTTCGCCACGATCGCGCTGCTGGTCGCCCGGCTTGAACCAGTTCCAGCATTTCTGCGCGTTGGCGGCCTGGGTCTGGCGCGGATAGGCGACGAGGAAACCGCGTTCGTCGGCCAGCCGGTTCATGCCCGTCCCCCGCGCGAAATCCTCGGGCGATTGCGTGCAGCCGTGCAGCATGACGACCAGCGGCATCCCCGCTTTCGCCTGCCCGGGGCGGTACAGCCGGTAGTGCATCGTGCCTTCGGGGCCGGTGTAGCTGCGCTCCTCGAAGCGGGCGTCGGCGTCAGGCTCGGCTGGCGCGGGCTGTTCGGCTTTCGTCCGCGCGAAGGGAAGGTTCTCGATCAGCTTGCCGCCTATCACGCTTGCCGGGGACGGCGCACCGCCGCTGCTTGTGAAGGCGGAGCGGAGCAAGGCCGTCGCTTCGGCCAGTTTGCCCGATCGGGTCAGGCGGAGCGCCTCTTCCATCGATGTCTTCAATGCCATGTCAAAATATCCTGCGAAGGTTCAGGCGATACGGTCGGCAAGCGCGGCCTTGACGGCCGGGCTCGCGTGCAGCGCGCCGAGGATGGTGAGCGACGCGATCGTCGCCTTGGCGAGGTCTGGGGAAACCTCGGGATCGATGCTGGCGAGGCCGAGCACGCGGATTTCGAGCACTTCGCCCGCATCACGCACCGCTTCGAGCTGAGCGCGCGAAAAATAGCTGATGCCGAGATCGAGCCGCTTGCGCACGACCGATGTCTCGGTCGCCTGGCGATGGCGTTCGAGCTGGTTGCGGATCGCGGTGCGGATAAAGTCGGTACGGTTCGCATAGAAGCCGTCGCGCACCATCAGATCGATATGGCCGAGATCGACATAGCCGAGATTGATGGTGATCTTCTCGCTGTCGGCCTTGGGCTTGAACGCGTGAATTTCGGCCACCTTACGATCCTTACCATCTGTTTGGATGGTATATGGATGTCAGGCCGTGCCGTTCAAGGGGCCGTTCGCGTTGCCGCAGCCGGCGAGGCCGACGTCGCAAAGACCGGCAGCCGCCAGCGGACTGCGCTGTTCGATGGGTTGCAGACAGGGTCTGACCGGCGCGCGCCGTGCGCAACAGCGCAGGGCGAAGCCGCCGGGATCAGGGACGCCGGATGATCGGACTCGCTTTCAACAGGCCAATCCGATCGTTGGGCCGCCGTTATTTAAACGCGATATCGCCGGGTTCGGCGCGGTAGGTCTCACGGACGAAGGTCTTGGCGGCGGTCTGCGTCTTGAACACATCGTCCAGCATTTCGCTCGATACGAGCGGGTAGTTTTGCGAATTGTAGCGCGTGGTCCTGACGGTCACGCGGTACACACCATCATCGTCCTTGCAGACCAGATACGGGCGGGTGATTGCTTTGGACATGATGGTTTCCTTGTGTGAATGCTTGGGTCAGAAGCCGTCGGCGCCTGCCGTGATGGGCGAGCCGGGCGAATGTTCGGTGAAATCGACGATCGCGACCTCGGTGGTGAGAAGCATTCCCGCCACCGATGCGGCATCCTGAAGCGCCGAGCGGACGACCAACGTGGGGTCGATCACGCCGGCCGCGACCAGATTCTCGTAGCGTTCGGTCTGCGCGTTGAACCCGGTATCCGGGTCGTTGCCTTCGATCAGGCGCGCGGCGACGACGCCGCCGTCATGCCCGGCATTCTCGGCGATCTGGCGCAGCGGCGCCGACAAGGCCGCACGCACGATATCGATACCGCGCGTCTGGTCGTCATTCTCGCCGGTCAGCCCGGCGAGCGTGCGCGACGCATAGAGCAGCGCCGTACCGCCGCCGGGAACCACGCCCTCCTCGACTGCGGCGCGGGTGGCGTGGAGCGCGTCGTCGACGCGGTCCTTGCGCTCGCGCATCTCGACCTCGGTGGTGGCGCCGACGCGGATGATCGCAACGCCGCCGGCCAGCTTGGCAAGCCGCTCCTGCAATTTCTCGCGATCATAGTCGCTGTCGGTAAGCGCGATCTGCTGCTTGATCGCCTCGACACGGCCCGCGATTCCAGCGGGATCGCCGGCGCCGCCGACGATCGTGCTGGTGTCCTTGTCGATCGTCACGCGCCGCGCGGTGCCGAGCATGTCGAGCGTGACGGTTTCGAGCTTCATGCCGAGATCGGGCGACACGACCACGCCGCCGGTCAGGATCGCGATATCCTCGAGCATCGCCTTGCGCCGGTCGCCGAAGCCGGGTGCCTTGACCGCCGCGATCTGGAGCGAGCCGCGCAGTTTGTTGACGACGAGCGTCGAGATCGCAGCGCCTTCGACGTCTTCAGCGATGATCAGCAGCGGGCGGCCCGATTGGGCGGCGGCTTCGAGGATCGGGAGCAGCGTCTGAAGGTCCGACAGCTTCTTTTCGTGGATGAGGATATAGGGCTGTTCCAGCTCGACCGTCATCTTCTCGGCATTGGTGACGAAATACGGGGAGAGATAGCCGCGATCGAACTGCATGCCGTCGACGGTTTCGAGTTCGAAGGCCATGCCCTGCGCATCCTCGATCGAGATCACGCCTTCCTTGCCGACCTTGTCCATCGCAGCCGCGATCATGCGGCCGATCTCCTCGTCGCCATTGGCGGAGATGATGCCGACCTGCGCGATCTCGTCGCTGTTCGAAACGGGGCGCGATTGCGCCTTCAATGCCGCGACGACCTTCACCACGGCGAGATCGATGCCGCGCTTGAGATCCATCGAACTGACGCCGGCGGCGACCGACTTCATGCCTTCGCGCACGATCGCCTGGGCGAGCACGGTGGCGGTGGTGGTGCCGTCGCCGGCATGATCCTGCGTGCGCGAGGCGACCGCGCGGATCATCTGCGCACCGAGATTTTCGAATTTATCGCTGAGGGCGATGTCCTTGGCGACGCTCACGCCGTCCTTGGTGATGCGCGGTGCGCCGTAGCCCTTGTCGAGCAGCACGTTGCGACCCTTCGGCCCCAGAGTGACCTTGACCGCGTCGGCAAGGATATCGACGCCGCGTGCAATGCTCTCACGGGCGGCCCGCGAGAATCGAATGTCTTTCGCTGCCATGATGGCGTTTCCTTTATCCGGTAGGATCTTCGACTTGCCGCGCAAGCCGATCGGTTCGGAACCTTGGCCGCTGCGAGGGGCATCGCCCTCCATCATCGGCAGCGTCATTCAGGCGCGCGATTTCGCCCCGGTGCGAAAGGTTCGCCGGGCGCCAATCGCAACGATATAGCGGCGGCGCGGGCTCAGGCCCGATCCGCAAGAGAAAGCGGAGCGGCGCCGTGACGGCGCCGCTCCGAATCGGGTCAGGCCTGCTGCAGGTTCACAGCCGACATCTTGCCGCGCTTGTCGGCTTCCAGCTCATAGGAGATGCGCTGGTCCTTATCGAGCGTGCTCATGCCCGCGCGCTCGACGGCCGAGATGTGGACGAAAGCGTCGCCGCTGCCGTTTTCCGGCTGAATGAAGCCATAGCCCTTGTCGATATTGAAGAATTTCACGGTGCCGGTGACCATTGGGAGTTCCCTTGTCATTGGAGATGACGGGCACGCGCCAAACGCGGCGCGACCCGGCTTTAGTGAGGCTAGAAAGGGACAAAGGGAGGCCAGAGCGGCCCAATATCCGTCGCATGCGACGTCAGCCCCGGATCCATGCGCGCCTTCGTGGCGAAAAGCAATGAAATCGTGCGGGGCGGACGTTCGCGCATCTGGCGCGGGCAGGTCGAGCGTGGCCGGAGTCGCGATGGCGCGAGACCCCGGCCACGCGCCTCAGGCGGTCAGGTCGAGGACGACGCGGCCTTCGATCTGGCCGTTGCGCATGCGGGCGAACACATCGTTGACATCCTCCAGCCGCGCGGTCGAGATCGTCGCCTTGACCTTGCCGGCGGCGGCGAAATCGATCGATTCCTGGAGATCGAGCCGCGTGCCGACGATCGAGCCGCGCACCGTGATGCCGTTGAGCACCATCCCGAAGATATTGAGCGGGAAGTCGCCCGGCGGCAGGCCGTTGAGCGCGACGGTGCCACCCCTTGCGATCATGCCGATCGCCTGTTCGAACGCCTTCTCGCTGACCGCCGTCACCAGCGCGCCCTGTGCGCCGCCGCCCGTCTCACGCTTGATCGCGGCGGCGGGGTCGCCGTGGCGGGCGTTTACCGTCACCGTCGCGCCGAGCCGCCGGGCGAGATCGAGCTTGGCATCGTCCACATCCACGGCGGCGACGTTGAGGCCCATCGCGACCGCATATTGCACCGCCATGTGCCCGAGGCCGCCGATGCCGGAGATCACCACCCAATCGCCCGGCTTGGTATCGGTCATCTTCAGGCCCTTGTAGACTGTCACGCCCGCGCACAGGATCGGCGCGATCTCGTTGAAGCCGATGGTGTCGGGCAGATGGCCGACGTAATTGGGGTCGGCGATGACATATTCGGCGAATCCGCCGTTGACCGAATAGCCGGTATTCTGCTGGCTCTCGCACAACGTCTCCCAGCCGCCCATGCAATGCACGCAGTGCCCGCAAGCGCTGTAGAGCCACGGCACGCCGACGCGGTCGCCTTCCTTGACGTGCTTGACGCCTTTGCCGACCGCAGAGACGAAGCCGACGCCTTCATGCCCCGGAATGAACGGCGGGTTGGGCTTGACCGGCCAGTCGCCCTCGGCGGCGTGGAGATCGGTGTGACACACGCCGGACGCCTGGATCGCGACCTGGATCATGCCGTCACTCACCTCGGGCACGGGGACTTCGTCGATGGTTAGCGGCTTGCCGAATGCACGCACGACGGCAGCCTTCATGGTCTTTGCCATGACAGTTCCTTTCAGTTGGAATTGGGAAACCTTAGAAGAAGCCGAGCTTCTTCGGGCTGTAGCTGACCAGCAGGTTCTTGGTTTGCTGGTAATGGTCGAGCATCATCTTGTGGTTCTCGCGGCCGATGCCGGACTGTTTGTAGCCGCCGAACGCCGCATGCGCAGGGTACGCGTGGTAGCAGTTGGTCCACACGCGGCCCGCCTGGATCGCCCGGCCCATGCGGTAGGCGCGGGTGCCGTCGCGCGTCCACACGCCGGCGCCGAGCCCGTAAAGCGTGTCATTGGCGATCGACAGCGCCTCGGCATCGTCCTTGAACGTCGTCACCGATACGACCGGGCCGAAAATCTCCTCCTGGAAAACCCGCATCGTGTTGTCGCCCTTGAGCACGGTCGGCTTGATGTAATAGCCGTCGAGCCCGTCGATCACGTTGCGGCGCCCGCCGGTCAGCACCTCGGCGCCTTCGCTGCGGCCGATATCGAAATACGAGAGGATCTTCTCCATCTGGTCGGAGGATGCCTGCGCGCCCACCATCGTCGCGGGATCGAGCGGATCGCCCTGCACCATCGCCTCCACCCGCTTGATCGCGCGCTCCATGAAGCGATCATAGACACGCTCGTGGATCAGCGCGCGGCTCGGGCAGGTGCAGACCTCGCCCTGGTTGAGCGCGAACATGGCGAACCCTTCGATCGCCTTGTCGAAGAAGTCGTCGTCTTCGTCGGCGACATCCGCGAAAAAGATGTTGGGGCTCTTGCCGCCCAGTTCGAGCGTGACCGGGATCAGGCTTTCCGAGGCATATTGCATGATGAGCCGGCCCGTCGACGTCTCGCCGGTGAAAGCGATCTTGGCGATGCGCCGCGACTGCGCGAGCGGCTTGCCCGCCTCCAGCCCGAAGCCGTTGACGATGTTGAGCACGCCCGGCGGCAGCAGATCACCGATCCGTTCGGCCCAGACGAGGATCGAAGCGGGGGTCTGCTCGGCCGGCTTGATGACGACGCAATTGCCCGCCGCGAGCGCCGGCGCCAGTTTCCAGCAGGCCATCAGCAGCGGGAAATTCCACGGGATGATCTGCCCGACCACGCCGAGCGGCTCGTGGAAATGATATCCGACGGTATCGTGGTCAATCTCGGAAATGCCGCCTTCCTGCGCGCGGATGCAGCCGGCGAAATACCGGAAATGATCGATCGCGAGCGGAACGTCGGCGGCGGTGGTCTCACGGATCGGCTTGCCATTGTCCCACGTTTCGGCGGTGGCGAGTTCGGTGAGGCACTCCTCCATGCGATCGGCGATGCGATGCAGGATCAGCGCGCGCTCGGCCGGGCTGGTGCGGCCCCACGCATCCTTGGCGGCATGTGCGGCGTCAAGCGCGCGCTCGATGTCGGCGGCATTGCTGCGCGGAACCTCGCAGATCACCTGCCCGTCGATCGGCGAGCGATTTTCGAAATAGCGGCCGTCAGCAGGTTCGACCCAGGCGCCGCCGATGAAATTGCCGTATCGCGTCTTGAACGGCGCCTTGCGCGCCGTGATGGGCTGATGGACCGTCATGTGCCTCTCCTCGTCTTTGTTGTTGGACTAAGGAGACGCTTTGTCGTGCCGGCTGACAATCGGCAGACCCCGACGCGGCACGGTTCGCGACGGAATTTTTGCGTGGAACATGACGCATCTGGCGCAGCGCGCGACACCTTGGTCGCCAATGTGTCGCATGGTGCGACAGGTGGCCGCCGCCGGCGTACCGCGCGGCGCGATCCGGTGAGTCGGACATTTGGTGTCGGCGCGAAACGCGCTAGTATCGGTTAGGGATGCGGCACAAGACCGCGCCGCGAGACGCAGGAGAGTTGGAGCAGCGATGGACACCGTCGGCATCGATTCGGCACGCGAAGCCTTTTTCGGGGAGGGCCGCCTGCCCGTCATGACGGTGCGGCCGCCGGTGCTGCAATCGTGGATTCGCTGCACCGATCTCGGCCTGGGGCAACGCCTGCTGCCGTCGCTCGCGCCGCTCCCCGAAGGCGATCTGCGGGCCTTGCGAGACCGGCACAATGCGCTGCGCCGCCTCTGCCGGCCCGAACTGGAAACGCTGGCCGGCGAGGCGCGGGAGACCGGCAGCGTCGTGATCCTCGCCGATGGCGATGGCATGATCCTCGATACGCTGGGCGACCTCGGCTTCGCTGCGCGCGCGGCGCAGGTCGCACTGCAACCGGGCGTATCGTGGAAGGAGGCGAGCACCGGCACCAACGCGATCGGCACCGCCATCGCCGAGCGCAAGCCGGTTGCCGTACACGGATCGGAGCATTTCTTCGCCGGGCATGGTGTCCTCAGTTGCGCCTGCACGCCGATCATGGACCCACGCGGCGCGATCATCGGCGCGCTCGACATTTCGGGTCCGTCCGCGATCGGCCACGGCCACGCACTCGGCATGATCCGCATGGCGGTCGACCAGATCGAGCATCGGCTCTTCCGACAACGGTTCGATGATTGCCGCGTGCTGCGCTTCCATGACGATCCCGCGATGCTGGGCAGCAGTCGGGAAGGCATTCTGGTGTTTCGCGAGGATCGGCTGGTGGCCGGCAATCGCCGCGGCCTGGCGCTGGTCGATCGTCATTGGGACGCCCTCGATGAAAGCTCTATCGAGGAGTTGTTCGAAGAACGCGCGCATCATGGCGCGGTTTTGGAATTGCGGCTGGGGACTGGCGCCAGCGCGGTCGGCCGATGGGACGCGCCTGCAGAGAGATCGGGGCTGGGCAACGCGCATTTCGAAGACAGTTTCGGCCATAAAAACAGCGCGTTCGCGATACGCGATGCTGAACTCATCGAGTCCGCGCTGGTGGAGGCACGCGGCAACGTCAGCAAGGCGGCACGGCAGTTGGGAATTCATCGCAGCACGATCCACCGCCATCTCGGTCGGCAGCGCGAAGCGCGCGCGGCGGATATCCCTGACGGGCAGCGGTGACGCCCGTCGCCGTATTCGCGAACGACCGGCCGGGGCCGCAATAGTACCGCGATGACATGGTCCATCGCCGGCGGCCCTGGCGACACCAGCCCATGTGATCCATCCGCCTCTTTGTGAAGCGGGCTGAATCACACCGACCGGCATCGCTTAATCGTTCAAATCAAACCCTTACGATTTGACGTTCAATTTGACGGCATTCTTCTCCGATGCTGCCGCCGCGATCGGCTTGACCTCGACCTTCTTGGGCTTGCGGAGTTCTTTGTTTCCACGTTTCTGGGCTTTGGCCACGATGTGTTCCTTATCGTCTTGAGGTGCGCAAACAGGTATCAGCCAGCGAAGAACGCGGTGCGCCGTACCGTGCCGGTGATGACTTTGGTCTTGAACAGGGTCGCGATGGTCGCGGCACCGGCCGCATTCGTCAGCACGACACGGGTTCCGCCGTCTGGAAGCGGTTCAATGGCGCTGATGCCGACGTTGTGCCGGTCGCACATCGCGGTCACATCCGCTGGGGAAACACTCAGATTTATGGCTCGAGACATGCGCGCACCCCAATTCGAGCGGGAGCATCACATCTCTCAGTCGTCGCCTGGCCCGGAGCGTTGGCGCGATGTATGGTATATGGGAAGGAACTGACGGCGGTACAATGCCGGAGGACGGTGCCGACCGGCGAAGGGCGTGGCTACGTCCGGGTGTTCCTCAAGCGAAGTGCCGATGAGACCCGGCCGGAGCCGCCGCGTATTTCCGGTCTGCGGCTACCTGTAACCACGGTATTGGGAAGATGGTGCACCCGACTGGATTCGAACCAGTGGCCTCTGCCTTCGGAGGGCAGAGGAATGGGGGTTTCTGAAATTATACGAAACTTCTAACCTATTAGAATTGCTTGATTTTAAATCTCAAGCCGTCTAACTATATTCGACTATGTTTTCCGTACTTTTTCCGTACGGAATCGATGCGGAGATCGGCGATGACGCTGGACCTGAGCATAGTGAAGAAACGGGAAGCGCTTCGCAGCCAGCGCGAGCCATATTGGCAGCGCATAAGGCCCGGTTGCTTTTTGGGCTATCGACCCTCGACCAAAGAGGGGGTGGGAACCTGGATCGCTCGCGCCTACGACGAGGATCATTGCTGTTACCGCCTCAAGGCGCTGGGCGATTTTGGCACTCTTCCCGGGCGCGATCGATTCGCAGTTGCGAAGAAGGAAGCGGAAGCCTTCGCCGCCTTAGTGGAATCGGGCGGGCATATCCAGGAGATAGTCGAGACCGTCGAGGAGGCGTGCCGCCTATATGCGAATTCGCATCCAGACGCTGCGGGCCGGTTCAAGCGCCACATCTATTCCGATCCGATCGCGACTGTGAAGCTCGCGAAGCTTCGCCGGCATCATTTGCAGGCGTGGCGCCAACGGCTGGAGGGAAAACCCGCGTTGGTCACCCGGCGGAAAAAGGGTCCGCAGGTCACCCGCCAGCGCGCGCCCTCTTCGATCAACCGTGACATGGCAATGCTTCGCGCAGCATTGAACAAGATATTGGTGCCGGGCGCACCCGACACCGAAGCCGCATGGCAAGAGGCGCTGAGGGCGATTCGGAATGCCGAGCGGCAACGCACCCTCTATCTGGATCGCGATCAGCGACGCGCGCTTTTGGAAAAAATCGACCCGGAAGCCGAACCCTTCGTGCGAACGCTTTGCTTGCTTCCCCTGCGACCGGGCGCCGTCGCCGGCCTGACCGCCGGTGATTTTGATAAGCGAACGTCCGAATTGAGCATCGGCAAGGACAAGAGCGGCAAGCCTCGCCGTATCCTCGTACCCGTCGCTGCCGCCAAGTTTCTGGCAACCCAGGCGAAGGGTAAGCCGCCCGCCGCGCCGTTACTGGCGCGCGTTAACGGCAAGCCCTGGGACAAGGAATCCTGGAAAAGGCCGATCGCGGAGGCTGTCGTCTTGGCGAAGCTGCCGGTTGGAACGACCGCCTATACGCTCCGTCACAGTACGATCACCGACCTGGTGAACGGCGGCTTGCCGCTATTGGCCGTGGCGCAAATCAGCGACACAAGCGC
Source organism: Sphingomonas populi (assembly GCF_004208535.1). Classification (GTDB taxonomy): domain Bacteria; phylum Pseudomonadota; class Alphaproteobacteria; order Sphingomonadales; family Sphingomonadaceae; genus Sphingomonas; species Sphingomonas populi. The sequence goes on along the minus strand of NZ_SGIS01000042.1, from coordinate 2,748 downwards.
CGAAATGATTGAACGCCACTATGGTCACCTAAGCCGTCACGCCGCAGCTGAAGCGTTGGCGGGACTCGCTCTGTAAGCACCTTCAGTATCCCTGACGTGGCGGGTATCATCGTAGCGCAGATCGATCCCGCGAAACACGAGGGCGGCCTTTTCCTGTGGCATTGAGCGGGTCCGATAACTTTTTCCTCGAACCGCAAACAAGCGCGCTCCCAGCACCGTCCATTCTGCGCATCGTCACCTCGGCGGCACGCAAGCCAGCGCCATAAGCGACAGACAGCGCCGCCTTGTGCTTGAGGCAGGTGGTCGCCCCGAGCAGGCGCGCAACCTCATCGGGGCTGAGAACAATGGGCAGCGAACGAGGGTTCTTGACCGTATGGAGCTTGCGGGAAAGATCAGGCCGGTCAATCGTGTGCGTGAAGAAGAAGCGTAACGCTGAAACAATACTGTTCATGGTCGGCACACCCAGACCCGCATCACGCCGTTCGACCTGAAATAGCCGCAGATCCTCCGCCGTCGCGGTATCGTGAGGCCGTCCAAGATAGGCAGCAAAACGCGCGACGTGGCGAACATGGTCGAACTGGGATGCGGAATCCGAGGTGAAGCCGGTCGGTATTCCGATGTGATCCCGGCCGGGATTCCGGAGTGATCCCGGCCACCATTCCGAGAAATTCCCGGCCACCTTGGTGGGGGTGCTGAGCCTGATCGTCAGAGCCATCTTTTCGGCTGGATACCTATTTGCCCGTCGCAGTGGATGACGCGCCGTTTCAATCCGCAACCTCCCTTTTTTATAGCAGCGAGTTGGCGTTGCGCTCGCAATACGCTCGCTGGGCTTGCGATGGGCGACTTCGCGTGGGCGAGGTCGCGTGCGCGAACTTTTTTAGCCGTTTGAAGGGGCCCTCGGCATGGCATTACCCCGCGTTCGCGCCAACTCGACTATTTGCAGGGTAATGCTTGCTATTGCGCCATTTACCCTGCAATTGTGCGAAATCACGGATTTGCAGGGTAATCATGGCTGTTCAGGCGTTTTCTGACGAACAGGCAAGAGTGATCGTCAACCTCGAGCAGGCCTATCAGGTCTGGATGGAGAGCCTGCGGACGATCAACGACATGCCCTATAATATGCGCATCAAGGAGGTCTCGGGGCGGGAATATTTGTACGAAGTGACCGATCGGCTCGGCACCATGAAGAGCAAGGGGCCACTCGATGCGGGAAAGCAGGAAGAATTCGACCAGTACAGGGCGGAGAAGGCCGAGCTGAAGGATCGGCTCGCGCAAAGCAGGGCGACGCTTAGGGAACTCGGAAGCCTCTACCGCGCGCTGCGTCTTCCCATGCTGCCGGTGGAAGCAGGGAAGATCCTGCGCGAGGCCGACCGCATGCGCTTCCTGGGGCGTCAGGCGATGGTCGTCGGCACCAACGCGCTGGTCGCTTATGCGCTAGAGGCAAACGGGTTCATCCGCGACGCCCCGGACGAAACGATGGACTTCGACATGGCGCTGACCGCCACAGAGGCCGAGGAAGACCGACCGACATTGTGGAAGGTCCTCAAGGAAGTCGACATGACCTTTTCGGTCAATCCCGAACGCCCCTTCCAAGCACGGAACGCCAAAGCCTATGAAGTCGAGATTCTCTCGGCACCGAGCCGCATCAAAGGGCAGGCCGCGCGCGACAAACCACGTCCCGTACCGCTTCCGGAGCAGGAATGGCTGCTCAACGGTCGACCGATCGATCGCGTCGTCGGCGTGCGTGACGGGGAAGCTGCGCGCATGGTAGTCCCGGACCCGCGATGGTTCGCGCTGCAGAAGCTTTGGATGGCCGAGAAGCCCGAACGCAACCCGCAGAAGAAGCCCAAAGACCGCAAACAGGGCATCGCACTGCTCAATGCCGTTTGGCAGACCATGCGCCATTACCCGCTCGACGGTGAGTTTTTCGGCGCGCTCCCGGACGAATTGAAGCCGCACTTCGAGGTGTGGAACGCCCAGAAGCCGGAGCGGTGACCACGATAGCGCCAAACGGAACGAACATTATCGCCGGTGACCCGCTAACCAGTTTGCATCATCTCGGAATCCTGGGCGCGATCACCCCGAAATCCGCAAGTTGCGCGCTAGGTTGGACGCCACACTGTCCAAACTCTCGCGTAAATCCGATCTGGCGATCGCCATGCGGTACGCTCTTTCGCGATGGCAAGCGCTGAGCCGATACCTCGATGATGGCCATCTCAAGATCGACAACAATGCTGCCGAACACGCGCTGCGCGGCGTCACGAAGCGTGTTTCATTGCGCACTCCTTCTTCAAGTATCTGTAAGCATTGGAAGCGTGCTGGCGTCGCTGTCGCGACACGGGCGACCTTTTCGGGCCGCCGAAGATTTGACAGTTGCGGCGGTCAAGTCAGCCGAGCGGATCTGATATGGCGCGCCACGAACGACTTGGTCAGCAGGAAGTACGCCGGTTTTGACGAGGCGTCTTATGACGTGATTTGTAACGCCTAACGCCGCTGCCGCCTCGGTCATGGTCAGCCATTCGCCGTCCTTCGCCGCAGACCGGTAGGCATCGATCCCGCGCACGCGCCGAACAGAGTAGCCCCGGTGCGCTGTCCAGGTTTTGCCTTGGCCGGTCGGCAGGTGCCGCGCGACGATCAAGGTCGGAATCTCCGTCAATCAGGATCGGAAAGTTATCCGCAGCTTTTGCTGACGTGAGGGCGAAGCCCTCACGTCAGCAAAAGCTGCGGATAATGGCAACTTTGGCGCCC
>NZ_SGIS01000041.1 GCF_004208535.1 Sphingomonas populi | reverse complement strand
GCCAAACTCAAGCAGTTCCGACGGGTGGCAACCCGATACGACAAGCTGCTCGCCAACTTCATGGGCTTCGTCAAACTCGCAGCCATCGCTATATGGCTGAGATAGTTAAATCGTCACCACGCCCTAGGGTTGTATGAGAGAAAGCGGAACGACGGCAAGTGGGCGCTTCCTGCCGATCGGAATCGCGAACGATCGGGCTTCGGCACACGTTCAGGTCAGGTGGAAGGCCCGATCAATCTACAGGTCGCAAACCTTTTGGACGATTCCTTCGGGCGTGCGGTAGGTACGGAATCCCATAGCATTATAGTATTTCAGGCCGGATGGATTGTCGGCCCCGATGTAGGCGTCGATTTTTTCTAGACCCGCCTGACGTGCGGCTTCCCGCGTTGCTGAAAACAGGAGCTTACCAACGCCCTGTCGATGGACCTTCGGGCTGATATGGGTTCCAATAATGCCCCATCCTTCCGGTGTATCATACGGGTTGCCTGCGACGGCCTTCTTCAAAGACTGAAAGCCAACGATATTCCCTGATCCGTCGACGGCAACGGTGCAGCGTATGCTTGTAGAATCGGCAATGTAGCGGCCCATTACAAAACTAGCGTCGTGCGGCCGCTGGCGGCCGGTATGTTCGATAATCTCTCGAAGCACCTGCCCCATTCCCTCAGCATCATCCGCCGACGCGGTTCGCGTTTCCATTTGCTGTCCCCCAAAGAGAGGCGCCGAAATGCAGCGACCATCGCCCGACTGCAAGCGAGCGACCTGACATTCCCGATTGGCTGCTGTTTCAGGAATGTCTGGGTTTGGGCGGCTGCGGCATGGCGGCTTCATGCCGGCGACGATCGCCAACGCGAACGTCGCGGTCTGGGCGCTTTTGCCTTCCCCCGGTTCCGATGGGAAAGGGAACGCCTCAGAACTGATGCCCTGTCCGGTCACGCTTGGTCGCCAGATAGCGTTCGTTGTGTGGGTTGGCGGGCAGTACGTGCGGCACGCGCTGGGTTACGGTGATGCCTGCCGCCTCGAGTTGCGCGACCTTCTCCGGGTTGTTGGTGAGCAGCCGCACCGCATCCTGCCCGAGCAAAGCCAGCATCCGCGCCGCCACCGCGAAATTGCGCGAATCGATCGCGAAGCCGAGCCTCGTGTTGGCGTCGACCGTGTCGAAGCCCTGATCCTGCAGCGCATAGGCGCGCAGCTTGTTGATGAGGCCGATGCCGCGCCCCTCCTGCCGCAGATACAGCAAGATACCCCAGCCGCTCGCCGTGATCGCCGCGATCGCCGCGTCGAGCTGCGGGCCGCAATCGCATTTGAGGCTGCCGAGCACGTCGCCGGTCAGGCATTCGCTGTGCAGCCGCACCAGCGGCGGCGTGCCATCGGGCGTGCCGATCAGCAGCGCGACATGCTCGCCGGGCATTTCAGGCGTGCGGAACGCGTAGATTTCGGCGTGTTCGGCGCCGGCGACCGGCAGGCGCGCGTGGGTGGCGATGGTGAGGCGCGCGGCGTCCTCATGCGCGCCAATATCGGCGGGGGTGATCGTCAGCGCGGCCGATCCGCCCGGCAATGCGAAGAACGCCGGCAGCATCCCGCCGATTCGCGCCAGCGCGAGCGCCGCGCCCGCCGCCGCAGTCTCGGCGAGCGGGGTCGCGTAGAACGGACCCATCAGTGGATTCTGGAGATCGAATTGCGGATCGGCGAGCGCGGTCGCGGCGGCGAAGTCGAGCCAGCGCGTGCGGTCGATCAGCACCGGCGCGTCGGGCACGGCGGCGTCGCGCTGGTTGGCGAGCTTGAGCGTCACCGCGCGGCCCGCGCTGAGCAGCACCGGCGCCACCCCGGCGGGGTCGAACGCGGCGAGCCGGGCGGGATCGGCGGTTTCGATCGGCAGCAGCGCGAGGGCACCATCGGCGCCGTCGATCGCGATCGGCCAGCCGCGCCGCAGCGCGTCGATCGCCAGCGCGGTCAGTCGTGCGTCGCTCATGCGGTGAATTCGGTCATGATCGGTACGTGATCCGAGGGTTTGAGCCAGCTCCGGCAGCCTTCGAAAACGGTATGCGACACCGCCTTGGCGGCCACCTCGGCGGTCGCCCACATATGGTCGAGCCGGCGCCCGCGATCGTTGACGGTGAAATCGGGCGAGCGATAGCTCCACCACGTATGCAGCCGCGCCGGGGCGGGGTGGAAATGCCGGCCCAGATCGACCCAGGTGTTGGACGCCTTGAGCCGGTCGAGCGCCTCGACCTCGATCGGTGTATGGCTGACGACGCCGAGCAACTGCTTGTGCCCCCACACGTCCGACGGCAGCGGCGCGATGTTGAAATCGCCGACCAGCAAGGTGGGGGCGGTGAGGCTTTTCGACCAGGCGGTCATGCGCTCGACGAAATCGAGCTTCTGGCCGAACTTGGGGTTCACCTCCCGATCCGGCACGTCGCCACCCGCCGGGACATAGACGTTCTCGATTCGCATACCGTTTGCCAGCCGCACGCCGATATGGCGCGCCTCGCGATTCGCCTGCCAATCGAGTCGGTCGTCCTCGACCAGCGGGACACGGCTGAGAATCGCGACGCCGTGATGCATGCGCTGGCCGTGCAGCATGATGTGTTTGTAGCCGAGCGCCTTGAACGCGGCGGCGGGGAAATCGCCGTCGATCACCTTGGTTTCCTGCAGGCACAGGATGTCGGGCGAAACCTCGCGCAGGAACTGCTCGACGATCTCGATGCGGAACCGCACCGAGTTGATGTTCCAGGAGACGATTTTCAGCGTGTCGGCGTTGGGCGAAGGCATTGCGGGCATGTAGCCATCGCCGCGACGCTACGCCAGCGCGGTTGTTTACAGGGGCGCATAACGACCGGCGGGGTGTGAAACGGAAAGGCCCTCGCTCCGGGGGCATGGAGCGAGGGCCGACCGGCGTTCGTCACGCAGGCGGGGAGCGGAGCTTCGAGCAACAGGGGGAAATCTCGAAGTCCCCGCAACCGCAAGACCGATCTAGGCCCGCGAACCTGTCGCCACTATGAACGAACCGGCCAGAATCGGATGACATAGCCGTTATTATGTTTCTCTACGGAAACATTGCGTTGCGCGGGGAAGCTCAGCCCTTCGGCGATTTGGGGCGCGGATCGTTCCAGCGGAACATGCCGTCATCGACGGGGGCGTTGAAGCGAAGGTTAGACAGGCGGATCGTGGTGCGGTTGCTCTGCGAATCGAGCGCGACCCAGCCTTCCATCCGCAACCCCGCCGGCGCGGTGGCATCGCGGGTGAAGACCAGATTGATCCGGCCATATTCGGGATGTTTGGGGTCCGTCGCGTCGATCGAGACGATGCGCGGATCGCCGCTATCGACGACATGCGCGATGCTGCCGATATCGCGATCGGGGTTGAGCAGCACGCCGAGCGGGGTCGAGCCGATCGGCCAGCGCTGCACCTGCTTCACCGAATAATCGATGAAGGTCAGCGCCTTGCCGTCGCCCACGATCAGGATCGGCACGCCCTTCTGATATTGGAAGCGGATCTTGCCGGGCTGCTTGAGCGTCAGCGTGCCGGTCAACACCTTGCCGTTGCGGTCGGTCTGGGTGAACGCGCCGGTCATCGTCTGGATGCTGCGCAGATGCTTCTGGACAAGCGCGAGATCCTGGTTGGCAGGCGCGGCGGCAACGAGGGCGGGGGCCGCGAGCAGCGCCCAGGCCGGAGAACGGATCATGTGAAAACTCCCGAAATCTGCGCGCGAGACCTAGGCGGCGCGGCTTGAACCCGCTCTTAACGCTTTCCAGCGCCTTTGGCCCCGGCCCGAGTCCGGGAGCGCGTCGTCCGTCCCCTAAACCGGATTGCCCTCGCGGTCGCGCAGCACTTCGCGGCGGCCGACATGGTCGGGGCGGCCGACGATGCCGTCCTTCTCCATCCGCTCGATCAGCCGTGCCGCCGAATTGTAGCCGATGCGAAGCTGGCGTTGCAGCCACGAGGTCGAGGCCTTCTGGCTTTCGCACACCAACTGGATGGCGCTTCGATATTGCTGGTCTTCCGCCGAATCCTCGCCAGCGGGCGCGCCGTCCATCGCGAAGCTTTCCTCGGGTTCTTCCGTCACCGACTGGATGTAATCGGGCCGGCCCTGCGAGCGCCAGTGATCGGCGACCGCGTGGACCTCGTCGTCGGACACGAACGGGCCGTGGACGCGGACGATGCCCTTGCCGCCGGGCATATAGAGCATGTCGCCCTTGCCGAGCAGTTGCTCGGCGCCCTGTTCGCCGAGGATGGTGCGCGAATCGATCTTCGAAGTGACGTGGAAGCTGATTCGCGTCGGCAGGTTGGCCTTGATGACGCCGGTGATGACGTCGACCGATGGGCGCTGCGTCGCCATGATGAGGTGGATGCCCGCCGCGCGCGCTTTCTGCGCGAGCCGCTGGATGAGGAATTCGACCTCCTTGCCCGCCGTCATCATCAAGTCCGCCAACTCGTCCACGATCACCACGATCTGCGGCAGGATCTGATAGTCGAGCGTCTCCTCCTCGTAGATCGGCGCGCCGGTATCGGGGTGGTAGCCGGTCTGCACCTTGCGGCCGAGCGGCTGCCCCTTGGCCTTGGCGGCGCGGACCTTGTCGTTGAAGCTGGCAAGGCTGCGCACGCCGACCGACGACATCTGCCGGTAGCGGTCCTCCATCTGCTCGACCGCCCATTTGAGTGCGCGCACCGCCTTGGCGGGATCGGTCACCACCGGCGAGAGCAGATGCGGGATGTCGTCGTACATGCTCAGTTCGAGCATCTTGGGATCGATCATGATCATCCGGCACTGGTCGGGCCGCAGCCGGTACAGCAGCGACAGGATCATGCTGTTTAAGCCCACCGACTTGCCCGAGCCGGTGGTGCCCGCGACGAGCAGATGCGGCATTGGTGCCAAGTTGGCGATGACCGGATCGCCGGCGATGTTCTTGCCGAGCACCAAGGGCAGCGAGCCCGGCTCGTCCTCGATCGCGTCGATCAGCTCACGCAGGCCGACCATCTCGCGGCGCGCGTTGGGGAGTTCGATGCCGATCACGGTGCGCCCCGGAATCGTCGCGACACGCGCGGAAATCGCCGACATGTTGCGCGCGATATCGTCGGCGAGCTGGATGACGCGATTGGCCTTGATGCCCGGCGCGGGTTCGAGCTCGTACATCGTTACGACCGGGCCGGGCCGGACGTTGACGATCGATCCCTTCACATGGAAATCGTCGAGCACCGATTCGAGCAGCCGGGCATTGCGCTCGAGCGCGGCCTTGTCGATCGGCCCGCCGACCGAGGCGGGGGCGGGATTGAGCAAGTCGATCGAGGGCAGTTGCGAACTGTCGCCGAGATCGAACGAGGTCTGCTGCGCGCGCGGCCGCGGTGCGGCGACGCTGGCCATCGTGCGGTCGCTGATGACCGGGGCTGGGCGGTCGTCGGGCAGCGCGACCGGGCGCGGCACGGTGATGCGCGGCGCGTCGGGCGTGCGCGGGGTGGCGGGTTCGCGATCGTCCTCGACCAGCCCGCCCTGCTCACGCAGATCGGCGAGCGCCTTGATCCGGCGCGGGATGCTCGCGCCGTCGAGGCCGACGACGAAGCTCGACGCCCAGCAGGCGAGCCCGGCCAGCCCGATCAGCGCGCCCAGTCCGCGTGCGGTCCACAGCATCGCCTGTTGATCGGGGATGAAGCCGAGCGCGAAGCGAAGCGAATCGGCGATCGCCAGCCCGGCGAGGCCGCCCCAGCCCGCCGGCAGCCACAGCACCGCCGTGGCCGAGATCAACGCGAGCGTCGTCCCCATCAGCACCACGCCCGCGGTGGCGAGCAGCAACATCAGCCGCCACCGCCCGACCGGCACGTCGCGCCACAGCCTGAGCGCGATCAGCATCAGCACCGGCAGCATCAGCACCACGATCGGCCCGAACAGGAACAGCATGAGGTCGCTGGACCACGCACCCACCGGCCCGAGCCAGTTGCGCGCCGGACCGGCCGAGGCGGTGTTGAACGACGGATCGCCCGAATGGTAGCTCGCCAGCGCGATGACGAACGCGACGACACCGATCAGGATCGCCAGCGCGCCAATCACCCGGCTGCTGCGCACTGCACCAGCCTTCACCGTCTCACGCCATAGCGGCGGCTGCACGCGGCTCGCCATGCTTCGAAGTTCCCTGAATGTGCGCTGTTGGTTCCACCGCGATCATCGCGCGGGACGAGTCTCGCGTCAAGATTGGCGGCGGTCGGGCCGCTGGCAGAGTACGCGCGACATGCCCTTTCTTGTTCTCCCGCGCACGCGGGAGAACAAGAAAGGGCGAGGAGGCTCGCGTCGATCACCGGGCGGCTGTGCGTTGCGGATGCGGCCGCGGTCGCTACGCTGCCGCGTATGAAGCGTGCGCTGTCTCTGTGTCTCGTCCTTGCAGCCCCTGCCGCCGCACAGGCGCCGGGCGGACCGATCGCGGCTGCGCTCGCCACCGCGCCGGCGGGGACTCGCTTCGGGTTGCTCGTCATGGATGCGGACGGGCGCGAACTGGTCGCGGTGCATCCCGATGACCGCTTCATGCCTGCCTCGAACACCAAGATCTTCACCACCGCCACGGCGTACGCGACGCTCGGCGACCTGACCCAGCCTGATACCGAAGGCGGTGCGAGCGTGCGGATCGACGGGCGTGACGTGGTGCTGACCGGGCACGGCGACGCGCGGCTGTCGAGCGCGGCCGATTGCACGGTCGATTGCCTCGCCACGCTCGCCGATGCGGTGGCGGCGAAGACGCGCAGCGTGCGCGACGTGATCGGCGATGATAGCGGGTTCCCGGACCTGCGCTGGAGCCCGGGGATGAGCTGGAACAACATCGCCACGCGCTCCGGCACCGGCATCTCGGCGCTGACGCTCGACGATAACGAACTGCCGGTCACGGTGATACCTGCCGCCACGATCGGCGCGTCGCCGGGCATCGCGGTCGCGCCCTATTACACGGTCGAGAATGCCGCGATGACGGTGGCGGGCGGCGCGACGGCGGTCGGTTTCGATCGCGCGCCGAACGGGCGGGCGCTGCGGATCACCGGCACCATCGCGGTTGGCGCCAAGCCGCTGCGCGAGCGGATCGGCATCGACGATCCCGCTGAGTATGCGGCATGGACCTTCCGCACCCTGCTGCGTGCGCGCGGCGTGAACGTGACGGGGCGAACATTGGTGCGGCATCGCCCGCCCGGCCCCGCCGACGATCCCGCGCGGCGTGGTGGCGCGCCCGCCGCGCATCCGCCCGAGCCGCCGGTGCTGGCGCGGGCCGTGCCGCCGCCGCTCGCCGGGGATGTGCGGATCACCAACAAGCTCAGCCAGAATCTCCACGCCGAACTGCTGCTGCGGCGGATCGGGCGGGTGCGGGGCAGCGGCTCGATCGCCGATGGGCAGGCGGAGGTGCGGCGCGTGCTGGCCGAGGCGGGGGTGCCGCGCGCGGCGGTCGATCTCTCCGACGGGTCGGGCATGTCGACCTACAACCGCGTCAGCCCGCGCGGGGTGGTCACGCTGCTGCGCTGGATCGCGCGCCAGCCCTGGGGTGCTGCGTGGCGCGAAACGTTGCCGGTCGGCGGAGTCGATGGCACGCTGGCGCGGCGGTTCGCGGGCACGCCGCTCGACCACAGGCTGTTCGCCAAGACCGGCAGCCTCAACGCGACATCGGCGCTGTCGGGCTGGCTGATCGCGAAGAGCGGGCGCACGCTCACCTTCGCGCTGTTCGCCAACGACATCCCCGATGGCGCGAGCGCCACGCCAGCGATCGATGCCGCGCTGGAGGCGGTGGCGGCGGCGAATTGAAAACGATTCGTTAACCAACTATGGTTAGCAATCGGTGCGGGGCTAGGGGCATGACGGCGGCAGTTTGACGATGGACAGTCCATTCGCTTTCCTGCTGCCCGCCTATATGGCGATCTTTACGATCGTGTTCGGTCTCGTATGGCGCTGGTATCGGCGCAGTGCCTTCTGGTGGGCGTTCGGGTTCCTGTGGGGTGCGATCGGCTTTGCGATGCCCCTGTTGCCGCAAAGCGTGCAGAACGACCCGCTCGGATATCTCGCGGCGGACGGCTGCTTCGTGCTGTCGTTCCTTGGGTATAGCCAGGGCCTGCTCCACCACATCGGCAAGCCGCATCGTCATCGTATCGTGCGGCTGGCGATCGCCACGGCGACGATGGCGGTGTGCGGCTATGCGATTTACGGGGCGGAGAGCACGCCGCTCCAATATGTCACGTCGGACGTCAGTTGCGGGCTGTTGCTGCTGCCGGTGCTGATCGCGATGCGCCGCCACCTCACGCTGCGGATCGATCGCGTGCTGTTCGCGATCACCGCTTTGGTCGCGCTCGAAACCGCCGGGCGCGGGGTGTTCGTCACGCTCGTGCTGCTGGCCGGGCATCCCGAATATCTGCGCACGATCTACGGGTTCGAGATGCAGTCGGTCGCGGCGATCCTCGGCATGGTGTGGGGGCTGGCCGCGCTGGCGGCGATCCTGCTCGACGTGGTCGCGGGCTATGCGCGCGACGCGATCACCGATCCGCTGTCGGGGCTGCTCAACCGGCGCGGCTTCGAACAGGCGCTGGCGGCGGTGCCACCGCAGGGCTGCATGATCATCGGCGACATCGACCATTTCAAGCGAGTCAACGATCGCTTCGGCCATCTTGCCGGTGACGGCGTGATCGCCGGGCTGGGCGCGATCATCGCCACCGCGCTGCCGCCCGGTGGCAGCGCGGCGCGCACCGGCGGCGAGGAGTTCGCGATCTTCCTGCCCGATGCGAGTGCCGCCGAGGGCACACGGCTCGCGACGTCGATCCGCCAGCATTTCGCCGCCGCCGACTGGCGCGAGATCGGCGTCGCCACGCCGCTGACCGCGAGCTTCGGCGTCGCCGCGATCGAGGCCGGAGATCGCGCGTTCCAGGACCTCACCGCGCGCGCCGACGCGGCGCTGTACGCCGCCAAGGATGCGGGACGGAACCGGATCGTCACGCACGAACCGCAAACCGGCGTGCGTTTCATGCCCGAAACGGGCTTTCCGCTACTGCTGCGCGCCGCTGCGGCGGGCTGAGCAGCCCACACCCCGATATCCCGGCAGCCGGTTCGAGTCGTGCCATGTGGGGCGGCCTGCGCGCTCGTCTGTGCCGAATCCGCCACAGCCGCCGCGCGATCCGCGCGTTTTCTTGGCAGGCAACGATATTGAGTTGACTTTAATGCTGCGACGCAAAACAAAGCCGTACCGGGAAAAACTCTTGCCGCTGGGTATTCCCGGTGGCGGGTTGCTTTGGTTGATTCGTTATACTGGGGCGCAGCGCGAAAGACGCGCGAACGATCGATAAGGGGGGTTGTTTTTCGATGACGGTGGAAATGACGGCGTGGCTTATCCCGCTGATGGCGTTGCTGGTGGCGGGGCTCGCCGCTGGTTTCACGGCGGGGATATTCGGGGTTGGCGGGGGCTTCATCGTCGTACCCGCACTGGTGTACCTGCTGCCGCTGCTCGGCGGTGATAAATCGCAATATGCACATGTCGCGATCGGCACGTCGGCGGCGACGATCATCGTCACCTCGATCCGCTCGTTCCGCTCACACGCGAAGCGCGGCGCGGTCGATATGGAAGTGATCAAGACGTGGGCGCCGTGGCTGGTGCTGGGGGACGCGATCGGCGTCGTGCTGGCGGACCATGTCGACGGGCATATCCTGCTGCTGATCTTTGCGATCGGCGTGCTGCTGATGTCGGTCAACTTCCTCGTCCCCAAGCTCAGCAATTACGTCATTTCCGACACGATGCCTGGCCTCGCGCCGCGCGTCGCGATCGCTGGCGGGCTGGGCACCTTCTCCTCCCTGCTCGGGATCGGCGGCGGCAGCATCGCCATCATGGTGATGACGCTGTGCGGCCGCTCGATCCACAAGGCGATCGCGACCGCCGCCGGCATCGGCGTGCTGATCGCGATTCCGACCGCGATCGGCTTCGCGATCACGGGCTTCGGTGAAAAGGGGCTGCCGTGGGGATCGCTCGGCTACGTCAATCTGCCGGCGACGCTGGCAATCGCCTCGATGTCGATCCTGACCGCACCTTACGGCGTCGCGGTCGCGCACAATCTGCCGGCGGCACCGCTCAAGAAGGTGTTCGGCCTGTATCTCGTCGTGATCTCGATGACGATGTTCATGAAGGCGCTGCATCTGCGCTGAACCGCTCAACGATCTATTGAAAATTCTCATTTTTTCTCAGGGGCAAAAACATGTCGGATAGCGTGATGGTGACGGAAGAGGTTCAGGACGATCTGTTGGGCCGTGGCTTCGGGCGGCGTGATCTCGCGCGGATCGCGGCGGTGTTCGGGGTCGGCGCGGCGGCGGCGACGCTCGGCCGCCCGGCCTGGGCCTCGGGTGGCGTGCCCGATCCCGCGCCGACCGCCCGGGTGCGGATCGGCGCCAACGAATGCTGGACCGGGCCGTTCATGCCGGGCCAGAAGGCGGCGGCGGCGATCATCGCCAGCGGCAACCGCTATTCGCCGCACGACGAGCGCGGCGATTTCATCAAGGCGGTGATGGCGGTCGAGAACGTTCCCTACGATCATGTCGCGCCCTGGCCGGGATCGAGCGATCCGCTGTCGCGCGCGGTCGTCACCTTCTGCTCGCCGGGCCGCGGCCTCGTCACCGCCGATCCGACCTTCGAACTGGCCGGACGTACCGCGCAGTGGCTCAAGGTGCCGGTCAAGGCGGTGCCGCTGACCAAGGACTATACCCACGACGTAAAAGCGATGCTCGCCGCCGATCCCAACGCCGGCCTCTACTACATCTGCACGCCCAACAACCCGACCGGGACGATCACCCCGCTCGCCGACATCGAATGGCTGCTCGACAACAAGCCCGCCGACGCGGTGGTGCTGATCGACGAGGCGTATACCCACTTCGCCGGCGTGCCGACCGCATCGTATCTCGCGCCCAAGCGCAAGGACGTGATCGTGATGCGGACCTTCTCGAAAATCTTCGGGATGGCCGGCATGCGGATGGGCTTCATCATGACCAACCCCGACAATCTGATGAAGATGATGCGCTATGACGGCGGCATGCAGTCCGGCGCGCTGCCGCTTCCCTCGCTCGCCTGCGCGACCGCGAGCCTCACCGCTGCGCCGCTGATCGTCCAGCGCCGCGCCGAGATGCGGACCGCACGCGGGCTGACGCTCGATCACCTCAAGAAGTACAAGGGGATCGAGGTCAAGCCGACCGAGGCGAACATGTTCATGATCGACTGGAAGACCAAGCCGGCGCGCGACGTGCAGGCCGCGTTCCGCAAGGAAAGCATCGAGATCGGCCGCTCGTGGCCGATCTGGCCGACCGTCAGCCGCATCACGGTCGGCTCGGCGGCTGAGATGAAGGACTTCTGCACCGCGCTCGACAAGATCATGGCCTGATCGATGGGGCGATGTCGCGCGGTTCGGCGCGGCATCGCCCCAAGCAGGCTCAGCGGAGATTGACGTGACGTGCGCGTCACTTGGCGCTAGTCCGCATCGCATCATGACAGACGAACTCCGCGCCGCCGCCCTAGACTCCAAAGCCTGGCCCTATGAGGAGGCGCGCAAACTCCTAAAGCGCTATCCGCAAGGCAAGCCAAATGGCGCGCCGATCCTGTTCGAGACCGGCTACGGCCCGTCGGGTCTGCCGCATATCGGCACCTTCAACGAAGTGCTGCGCACGACGATGGTGCGCAACGCCTTCCACGCGCTCAGCGACCAGCCGACCCGGCTGATCGCGTTCAGCGACGATATGGACGGGTTGCGCAAGGTGCCCGACAACGTCCCCAACAAGGCGATGCTGACCGAGCATCTCGGCAAGCCCTTGTCGCGCATCCCCGATCCGTTCGGCACGCACGAGAGCTTCGCCGCGCACAACAACGCCCGGCTGCGCGCCTTCCTCGACGATTACGGCTTCGAGTATGAATTCGCTTCGTCGACCGACTATTACGCCGATGGCCGCTTCGACGATGCGCTCAAGGCGGTGCTGCGCCACTATCAGGCGATTCTCGACGTGATGCTGCCGACCTTGGGCGCCGATCGCCGCGCGACCTATTCGCCGGTGCTGCCGGTCAGCCCCAAGTCGGGCATCGTGTTGCAGGTGCCGGTCGAGGTGGTCGATGCCGATGCCGGGCTGATCGCGTTCGACGATGATGGCGAACGCATCACCCAGACCATCCTCGGCGGCCATGCCAAGCTGCAATGGAAGGTCGATTGGGCGATGCGCTGGGTCGCGCTCGGCGTCGATTACGAGATGGCGGGCAAGGATCTGATCGATTCGGTCACGCAAAGCTCGAAGATCTGCCGCGTGCTCGGCGGGCGCCCGCCCGAGGGATTCAATTACGAGATGTTCCTCGACGAGAAGGGCGAGAAGATTTCGAAGTCGAAGGGCAACGGCCTCTCGATCGAGCAATGGCTGACCTATGGTAGCCCCGAGAGCCTCGCCTTCTTCGCCTATCGCGAGCCGAAAAAGGCCAAGTCGCTGCACATGGGCATCATCCCGCGCGCGGTCGACGACTATTGGCAGTTCCGCACCAATTACCCCGCGCAGGCGGTCAAGGAACGGCTCGGCAACCCGGTCCACCACATCCATGACGGCAAGCTGCCCGAGGGTGCGCTGCCGGTGACGTTCGGGCTGCTGCTCAACCTCGTCAGCGTGATGGGCGAGGCGACTGCCGAGCAGGTGTGGGGCTATCTCGCCAATTACGTCCCCGACGCCACGCCCGAGGCCTATCCCGAACTCGACAAGCTGATCGGCTATGCCATCGCTTATGGCCGCGATTTCGTCGCACCGACTTTGGTCAAGCGGGCGCCCGAAGGCGTGGAACGCGCTGCACTCGAACGGCTCGACGCCGAACTTGCGGCGCTGCCGGCGGAGGCCGACGCCGAGACGATCCAGAACATCGTCTACGAGATCGGCAAGACTGGCGGGTTCGAGACCTTACGCGACTGGTTCAAAGCGCTGTACGAAACGCTGCTCGGATCGAGCCAGGGGCCGCGCATGGGCAGCTTCATCGCGCTCTACGGAAACGCCAATTCACGCCGGTTGATCGCCGAGGCGCTCGCGCGGTAGTGCTTTGGCGCGCTCGTGCGTTAAGGCGGGCTGACGCCTACGGAGCAAAGATATGGATACCACCCAGAGCGCCCAGCACAGCACCGCCTCGATCGACGCGATGGGGGCCATCTCTGCGGTGCATATCGTGCTGATGGTGGTGCTGGCGATCGCGGCGATCCTCGTCATCTGGTGGGGCAGCGTGCTCCGCCGCCGCCGCCGCGAGGCCGACGAGCAGGTCGTTGAGAATCGCGAGATCGCCGAGGACGCCGGCGCGACCGCGCCGCCGACGGTCGAATCGCCGATGGGGGACGATGTACCGGCGGTGCCGGCTGCCGCGCCCGAACCCGTACCGCAGCCGGCGTACGAACCTTCGCCGGAGCCGGCGCCCGAGGCTGCGCCCGTCGCTGCCCGGCCCGTGCCGGAGATCGTCTCCGCGCCCTCGGGCGGCTCCGAACTGACCCAGCTCAAGGGCCTCGGCCCCAAGCTCGCTGTCACGCTGACCGAACTCGGCTACACCCGCATCGACCAGATCGCCGATCTCACCCCCGCCGAAGCGGAAGCGCTCGACGCGCGGCTCGGCGCGTTCCAGGGCCGCATGGCGCGCGACCGCTGGATCGAACAGGCGCGGTTGCTCGCGGCGGGCGACCGGGCGGCGTATGAGGCGCAGTTCGGGAAGCTGTAAGATCCGGTCGCCCCACATCCGTTAGCTCAGCACGAACGGGGTGCGTGGAAGCGCCGCTCAGCGCGGCCGCGTCCAAAGCTCCGCCGGGCGCGGCACGATCACCATCCCCGCCCGCCCACGCGCCTCGCCGAGCGCGCGCAGGATGAAGCGCAGCTTGTCGGCGCGTGACGTGGTGACGCGGTGGTCCCACGCATGCTCGCCCCGGTCGGCGACCTTGCGGCCGATCGCGCCGTAGATCGCCGCCGCCGAGAGCACTGCCCAGGCCGAGCGGAACGGTAGCGCCGGCGCACCGGCGCGCGCGCTCGCCTCGTACAGCGCGGCGCGATCGGCAAGCCGGCGCGCCAGCACCGCGAGCCGCTTGCGGAACGGCGGCTTCATATGCTGGCCGGGCGGGATGTCCATCTCGACCAGCCACTCCTCGGGAATGTAGCAGCGCCCGCCGCGATCATCCTCCTCGATATCGCGCGCGATGTTGGCGAGCTGGAAGGCGATGCCGAGATCGCAGGCGCGGTCGAGCGTCGCGTCGTCGTGCGGAGATACCCCCATCACGATCGCCATCATGCAGCCGACCACCCCGGCGACGTGATAGCAATAACGGTACAGGTCCGCCTCGCTGCGCGGTCGCCATTCCTCGGCATCGAGTGCGAAGCCGGCGATCAGATCATGCGCGAAGCGGTGCGGCAGCCCGGTCTCGGCGGCGACGATGCGCAGCGCATCGAATGCGGGATCGCCGACAGGGTCGCCGGCCAGCGCGGCATCGGTCTTGGCGGTGATCTCGGCGAGGCGCGGGGCGGCATCGGTGACGCGGGTCATTGCATGGCCGTGTTCCTGCCCGTCGGCGATGTCGTCGCAGGCGCGGCACCACGCATAGAGCAGCCACGCCTTCTCGCGCGTCGGCCGGTCGAACAGGCGGCTCGCGGCGGCAAAGCTCTTCGATCCGTGCGCGATCGAAGCCTGCGCGGCGGCGACCGTCTCGGCGCGGGTGGGTACGGTGGCGATCAGCGCACCCTCCGTTTGCCCCGAGCGAAGTCGAGGGGCCAGCGGGGCGCAGGGGCCTCGACTTCGCTCGGCCCGAACGGTGCGAAGGCCTTCACCCGCTACAAATCCGCCTTGCGCATCTTGGTGATCGTCTCGATCGGCTCATGCGCCGCCATCTGCGCGAGCAGCCCGTCGAGCGTATCGTCGACGATCAGGACACGCTGGTGCTGCGGACGCAGGAAGCCGACCTCGCCCATTTTGGCGACGAACGCGATCAGGTGATCGTAATAGCCAGCGACGTTGAGCAGCCCGACCGGCTTGGCGTGATAGCCGATCTGCGCCCAGCTCAGCGCTTCCCACAATTCGTCCATCGTGCCGGTGCCGCCGGGCAGGTTGATGAACCCGTCCGACAGATCGGTGAACGCCTGCTTGCGTTGGTGCATCGTCTCGACGACGCGCAGATCGGTGCAGCCCCGGTGCGCGACTTCGGCGCTGACGAGGGCGGTCGGGATGATGCCGATCACCTCGCCGCCCGCTTCGAGCGCGCCATCGGCGACGGCGCCCATCAGCCCGAGCCGGCCACCGCCATAGACGACGCCGATACCGCGCTCAGCGAGCGCGCGGCCAACCGCGCGCGCGGAGTCGATATAGACGGGATCGGCCGGCGAGGCCGAGCCGCAATAAACCGCGAGGCGCTTCATAGATCCTCCCCGGTACGGGGAGGGGGACCGCCGGGCGCAGGCCGGTGGTGGAGGGGGGCTTCCCCAAGCGATTTCGTGTGTGGAAGCCCCCCTCCACCATTCGCTTCGCTCATGGTCCCCCTCCCCGTCCCGGGGAGGATCACGGTTGCAGTCACTTCAAATCCTCCAGCATCAATGCCGCCGTCGCCTTGGCACTCCCCACCACGCCGGGAATCCCCGCGCCCGGATGCGTGCCCGCGCCGACGAAATACAGGTTCGGAATCTGGTCGTCACGGTTGTGGACGCGGAACCAGGCGCTTTGCGTCAGGATCGGTTCGAGCGAGAAGGCGCTGCCGAGATGCGCGTTGAGGTCGCCCGCGAAATCCTGCGGCGTATAGCTGAACTTGGTGACGATCCGGTCGTGGATGTCGGGGATCAGCCGCCGCCCGATCTCGTCGAGGATGCGCTTCTCCAAGATCGGCGCGATCTCCGCCCAGTCGACCGGGAACTTGCCCATGTGTGGCACCGGCGCGAGCGCGT
This sequence comes from Sphingomonas populi, assembly GCF_004208535.1. Taxonomy (GTDB): domain Bacteria; phylum Pseudomonadota; class Alphaproteobacteria; order Sphingomonadales; family Sphingomonadaceae; genus Sphingomonas; species Sphingomonas populi. Next base: position 14,743 of record NZ_SGIS01000041.1, on the reverse strand, counting down.
AGAAGGCCGAATGGCCTTCGGGCGCGAGGCTCGGATCGGTGACGGTCGGGTGGTGGAGGTAGAGCGAGAAATCCTCCGGCAGCACGCCATGATCGTAAATGTCGGCGAGCAACCCTTTGTAGCGCGGGCCGAACAGGATCATGTGGTGCGGGATGCCCGGCCATGTCCCCTTGATGCCGAAATGGACGACGAACAGCGACGGCGACCAGCGCTTTTTCTCAAGCCGCTTCTTGGTGCGCTGCGCGCTACGGGAGGTCTTGAGCAGATCGCGGTAGATGTGCATCACGTCGCCGTTGCACGCGACCATGTCGGCATTCGCCTGCCAGCCGCTCGCGGTGGTGACGCCGGTGGCGCGGTCGCCCACGGTCTCGATGCTCGTCACCGCGTCGCCCAAGCGCACCACGCCGCCGAGCCGTTCGAAATGCGTGACCATGCCCGCAATCAGGCGGTTGGTGCCGCCCTTCGCGAACCATACACCGCCGTCGCGTTCGAGCTTGTGGATCAAAGCGTAGATCGCGCTCGTCGTCATCGGATTGCCGCCGACCAGCAGGGTGTGGAACGACAAAGCCTGGCGGAGATGCTCGTCCTTCACGAACGACGACACCATCGAATAGACCGAGCGCCACGCCTGATAGCGCGCCAGTGCGGGCGCGGCCTTTATCATCGCCGCGAAATCGAGGAACGCGGTCGCGCCGAGCTTGACATAGCCTTCCTCGTACACGCCGGCGGCGTAGTCGAGGAACTTGCGATAGCCCGCGACATCGTCGGGGTTGAGCTTGGCGATCTCGGCGGTGAGCGCGGGGTCGTCGTTCGAATAGTCGAAGCTGACGCCGTCCGCCCAGTTGAGCCGGTAGAACGGCATCACCGGCACCAGCGCCACGTCCTCGGCCATGTCGCGCCCGCTCAGGCCCCACAATTCGCGCAGGCAGGCGGGATCGGTGATGACGGTGGGACCAGCGTCGAAGGTGAAGCCGTCACGCTCCCAGACGTAGGCGCGGCCACCCGGCTTGTCGCGCGCTTCGACGATGATCGTGTCGATCCCCGCCGATTGCAGGCGGATGCCGAGCGCGAGGCCGCCGAAGCCAGCGCCGATCACGATCGCGGTACGCGCCGGTGCGGCCATCAGCGGCAGCCCGCAAGCGCGGCGATGGCGCGGCCAATCGGCACCGGCGGCTTGCCGGACAGGACACGTATCTTGTCCGTCATCGTCGTCGTCCCTGCGTAAAAGCGTCCGATCAGCTCGGCGTCGAGGCGGTAGAAGCGTTCGAGGAGGCGGTATCGTTCCTTCGGATCGGCGGCGCGAAACAGCATGCGCGCGAGACTACGATAGAAGCCGCGCGCACGCCACAGCCGTTGCGCATATCCATGCGTAAGATCGTGCAGCGCCGCACCCGAAAAATCGGTCGCGCGCCCGACCAGCGCCGCCAGCCGCACCGCATCGGGCAGCGAATAGCCGGTCATCGGGTGGAACAGCCCGGCGCGCATCCCCGCCTTGGCCACGCCAGCCCCGCCGCTCAGCCAATAGCCGTCGAAATCGCCGCCCATCGCGACCGGCAGTACGCCGGTTTCCTCACGCAGCACGCGCTCGGGCAGCCAGCCGCGCGCCGCGACATAGGCGTCGATCCGTTCCGCCAGCAACGGGCCGTCGAGATCGGGCGTGTCGCTGTAATAGGTATCCTCGACGAACATCCGGGTCGCCGCGAATGGCAGGCAATAGACGAAGCGATAGCCGTCCTCCTGCGCGATGGTCGCGTCCATCACGATCGGTCGGTCGAGGCCATGCGGCTCGGCAAGCTCCACCTCGCAGCCGGCGAACTTCTGCCAGCCGAGGTCGAGCCGTGCGAGATCGGCCGGGCCGCGTGCGTCGATCACACCTTTCGCCGAAATCTGGTCGCCATCGGCGAGCATGACCGCGGTCGGCGCGACATCGGTCACGCGCCGCCCGGTCATCAGTGCGCGCGGCGCGAGTCGGTCGCGCAGCACCTGGTCGAGCCGCTCCGATTCGATCGAATAATAAGTCTGCGCGATGCTGCGGCGGTGCGCGGGGAAAGCGACGTCATAGCCCGCCCAGCCGTGGCAGACGAGCGGCGCGACCAGCCAGCGATCGGCGTCCGCGATATCGCTCGCGAAGAACGACCAGACGTGGTTGCCGCCGAGGTGCGGGGTCTCTTCGACGATGCGCAGATCGAGATCGGGGCGGACGCGGCGCAGGGCGAGCGCGAGCAGGCCGCCCGCAAGACCGCCGCCGACGATCGCGAGGTCACAGTGGTGGACTTCGGACATCGCCAGCCCCTAGCCGATTCATGCGGCGGTGCAAATCGCGCGCCGATCGTGTAGGGCGGATGGCGTGACACCCATCCTCGCTATCCTGTTGTCCGCGCTCGCGATGTCGGCGATCGTCGGGGTGCGCTACCTGATCGTCAGCGGCGCGTTCGCGGCGGCGACGCGGCTGCGCCATCCCGGGCTGTACGCGGGACTCGATCCGCAGATTCGCCGCGAGATCGGCTGGAGCCTCGCCTCGGCGGCGATCTACGGCGTGCCCGCCGGCGTTGTCGCCTGGGGCTGGCAGAATCGCGGCTGGACGCGGATCTACGGCGATCTCCACGCGTGGCCGCTGTGGTATCTGCCGGTGTCGGTGCTGCTGTACCTCGCCGCGCACGACACCTGGTTTTACTGGACGCATCGCTGGATGCACCAGCCCCGGCTGTTCCGCATCGCCCACGCCGCGCACCATGCCAGCCGCCCGCCGACCGCATGGGCGGCAATGGCGTTTCACCCGATCGAGGCGCTGACCGGCGCGCTGGTGGTGCCGTTGCTCGTGTTTTTCATTCCCATCCACCCGATCGGCCTTGCAATCGTCCTGAGCGTGATGACGGTGATGGGCGTTACCAATCATATGGGGTGGGAGATGTTCCCGGCGGCGCTATGGCAGGGGCCGATCGGGCGTTGGATCATCACCGCGAGCCATCACCAGCGGCACCATCAGCAGTATGAGGGCAATTATGGGCTTTATTTCCGGGTCTGGGACCGGCTGTGCGGCACCGATCGCGGGCTTGGCGATTTCGCGCGCGATCATGCCCGCGCGGCTGCCCGTGCTGGGCATGCTCGCGCTGACGATGCTGGGCGGGGCGGCGCCGGTCGCTGACCTGTCGCTCGATATCGGCGGCTTGCGTTCGGCCAAGGGGCTGGTGCGCGTCTGCCTGACGGCGGTCGCGGACAATTTCCCCAAATGCATCGACACTGCCGAATCGACCCGGCGCACCGCGCCGGCGGATGGCGGCGCGATCCGCTTCGCCGGGGTGCCGCATGGCGAGTATGCGATCGCGGTGATCCACGACGAGAACGGCAACGGCAAGCTCGATACGATCGCCGGCATCCCGCGCGAGGGCTTCGGCTTCTCGCGCAACCCGCCGATCCGCTTCGGCCCGCCACGCTTCGCGAGCGCGCGCTTCAGCGTGACCGGCGGGGACGAGCGCCAGCAGGTAACGATGCGCTACCTGCTGTGACGACCGGGATTACCGCTCGCTGAGATAATAGCGGTCGGTCGCGACCAGATCCGAATCGAGCTCATAGACGATCGGCTGCCCGGTCGGGATCTCCAGGCTGGTGATCTCGTCATCGGGAATCTGCGACAGATGCTTGACGAGCGCGCGCAGCGAATTGCCGTGCGCCGAGATCAGCACGCGCTGGCCGCTTTTCAGCGCGGGCACGATCCGGCTCTCCCAATAGGGCAGCACGCGCGCGATCGTGTCCTTGAGGCTCTCGGTCTGGGGGATGGCGATGCCGGCATAGCGGCGATCGGCCGACAGATCGAACGCGCTGCCCGGCTCCAGCGGCGGCGGCGGCACGTCGAAGCTGCGCCGCCAGATATGGACTTGCGCCTCGCCGTGCTTGGCGGCGGTCTCGGCCTTGTTGAGCCCGGTCAGCCCGCCGTAATGCCGCTCGTTGAGCCGCCAGTCCTTCTCGACCGGCAGCCACAGCCGCTGCATTTCCTCCAGCGCGAGATCGAGCGTCTTGATCGCGCGGGTTTGCAGCGAGGTGAAGCACAGGTCGAAGTCGAGGCCCTTCTCGGCCATCAGCCGGCCAGCGGCGCGGGCTTCCTCGGCGCCCTTCTCGGTCACATCGACGTCCCACCAGCCGGTGAAGCGGTTTTCGAGGTTCCAGGCGGACTGGCCGTGGCGGATCAGGACGAGACTAGGCATGGATTTCCCCTCTGCTTGGCGTTTCGTCCGTCCTTAACGGCTGATCGCGGCGAGGCAACTTGCGCGCGCACGCGGCGGCGTGGCAGGTCGATGCGCAGAGGAGACTTGCGATGGCGATCGTCCGGCAGACCCTGATCTATGACGGCCCCGGCGGCCCGTTCGAAGGCGTGATCGCGTTCGAGGACGAGGTGCAGACACTTCGCCCCGGCGTGCTCGTCATCCCCAACGTGCTCGGCCAGAAGGAAGCGGACAACCGCAAGGCGGAGGAGCTCGCCGCGCTCGGCTATGTCGCGCTGGCGTGCGATGTCTACGGGCAGGGCAAACGCACGACGCGCGAATCGCCCGATCCGGCGGCGTATATGAACGCACTCAAGGTCGACCGCACGCTGCTGCGCGACCGGCTGGCGGCGGCGCTCGCCGCGCTCAGCGGGTTCGATCGGGTCGATCCGGCGAAGCTCGCCGCGATCGGCTTCTGTTTCGGCGGCGGCTGCGTGCTCGATATCGCGCGCGCTGGCCTCGGCGTGCGCGGCGTGGTGAGCTTCCACGGCGTCTATGACCGGCCCGATTATGCCAACGTCACGCCGATCGCGGCGAAGCTGCTGGTGTGTCACGGCTGGGACGATCCGCTCGCGCCGCCCGAGGCGGTGGTCGCGCTGGCACAGGAACTGAGCGAAGGGCAGGCCGACTGGCAATTGCTCGGCTTCGGCGGCACCGGCCACGCCTTCACCGATCGCGATGCGCCCGAACGTCCCGGCTTTGGCTATCGCGCAGCGGCCGATCGGCGCAGTTGGCGCGCGATGCGCGATTTCCTCGCGGAGCTGTTCCTGTAGCGCGGCGCAGGCAGCCACCCGTTTATCCCGAGTCGATCATAAGAGAGCGCGCATGAATCCCGTTTACAGAAAACTCGGCACCACCATCTTCGAGGCGATGTCGGCGCGGGCGCGCGCGAGCGGTGCGATCAATCTGGGGCAAGGTTTCCCCGACGGGCGCGGGCCGCAGGATGTGCTCGCCGAAGCGGCGCGCGCGCTGATCGAGGATTCGAACCAATATCCGCCGATGCTCGGCACCGCGCCGCTCCGACAGGCGGTGGCGGAGCATTACCGGGTGCATCAGGGCCTCGATCTCGCGCCCGAAGAGGTGGTCGTCACCTCGGGCGCGACCGAGGCGCTCGCCTGCGCGATCTTCGCTCTGGTGTCACCCGGCGACGAAGTGGTGATGTTCCAGCCGCTCTACGATGCCTATCTGCCGCTGGTCGAACGTGCCGGCGGCGTCGCGCGGCTGGTGCGACTGGCGCCGCCCGAGTGGCGCATCACTGCCGAGGCGCTTGCTGCGGTCGCGAGCGACAAGACCCGGCTCATCATCCTCAATTCCCCGCTCAACCCGGCCGGCGCGTTGGCGACGCCGCAGGAACTGGCGCTGCTGGCGGACTTCTGCATCAGCCATGATTGCGTGGCGATCTGCGACGAGGTGTGGGAGCATGTCGTGTTCGACGGCGCGCGGCACCAGTCGCTGATCGCGCAGCCGGGCATGCGGGAGCGTACCGTCAAGATCGGTTCGGCGGGCAAGATCTTCTCGCTGACCGGCTGGAAGGTCGGCTGGATGTGCGCCACACCGCGACTCGCGGGCGTGCTGGCCAAGGCGCACCAGTTCCTCACCTTCACCACCGCGCCCAATCTTCAGGCCGGCGCGGCCTTTGGGCTGGGCAAGGACCTTGCCTATTTCGAAGGGATGCGCGCCGGCTACCAGCGCTCGCGCGACCGGCTGCGCGGCGGGTTGGAGCGGCTCGGCTATGCGGTGCTGCCCTGCGCCTCGACCTATTTCCTCAATATCGACCTCACCGCCTCGGGCGTGGACATGGGCGATGTCGCCTTCGCCGAATGGCTGATCGAAGAGGCCGGCGTCGCGACCATCCCGGTCAGCGCGTTCTATGCCGAAGCGCCGGTGACCAATGTCGTGCGGCTGTGCTTCGCCAAGCAGGACGCGACGCTCGACGCCGCGCTGGAGCGGATGACGCGGCGGCCCTGAAATACTTCGTCCCGGCAGGACGATCGCACCATAGCAAACGGCCCGCCCTCCTCGCGGAGAGCGGGCCGTTCGTATTTGGCCGCCGAAGCGTCGCTTACGAGAACTTCTGTCCAAGCTCGCGGTTGATGAACAAGGCGGCAATCGTGCCGACCGCGCCCGACAGCAGGTACGCGCCCGCCGCCAGAACACCGAAGTGGCTCGCCAGCAGCAGCGCCGCGAGCGGTGCGAACGCCGCGCCGACCAGCCACGCCAGATCCGAGGTGAGCGCCGCGCCGGTATAGCGATGGTGGCTGGTGAAATTGCCGGCGACCACGCCCGACGACTGGCCGAAGCCGATGCCGAGGATCGCGAAGCCGAACACCATGAAGATGACCTCGCCGACGTCGCCGCCGTTGAGAAGCTGCGGCGCGAAGCCACTGAACGCCGCGATCGCCACCGCCGACACGCCGAGCACCGAGCGACGCCCGAACCGGTCGGCGAGCAGCCCCGAAGCGAGCACCGCGACGAAGCCGACGACCGCGCCGCCGATTTCGATCTCGAGGAAGCGCGCCGGGCTCTGCTTGGTGAACAGAAACACCCACGAAAGCGGGAACACCGTCACCATATGGAACATCGCGAAGCTCGCGAGCGGCGCGAACGCGCCGATGATGATGTTGCGGCCCTGCGAGGTGACCGTCTCCAGGACGGGCGCCGGCTGGAGGTCGCGGCTCTCGAACAGGTTCTGGTAATCGGGCGTCGAGACGATGCGCAGCCGCGCGAACAGCGCGACGACGTTGATCGCGAACGCCACGAAGAACGGATAGCGCCAGCCCCATTCAAGGAAGTCGGTCGCCGACAGCGTCGAGACGAGGAAGGCGAACAGCGCGCTCGCCACCATCAGCCCGAGCGGCGCGCCGAGCTGCGGGATCATCGCGTACCAGCCGCGCCGGTTCTCGGGCGCGTTGAGCGCGAGCAGCGAGGACAGGCCATCCCATGCGCCGCCGAGCGCGAGGCCCTGGCCGATGCGGAACACCGCCAGCAGGATGCCCGCCGTCTTGCCGATCTGGTCGCTGCCCGGCAGGAAGGCGACTGCCGCCGTGGCGCCGCCGAGCATGAAGATTGCGATCGTCAGTTTGGTGCCGCGGCCGTATAGTCGATCGATCGTCATGAAGATCAGCGAGCCGATCGGCCGCGCGATGAAGGCCAGCGCGAAGATCGCGAACGAATAGAGCGTACCGGTCAGCCGGTCGACATCGGAGAAGATCAGTTGCGGGAAAACCAGCACCGACGCGATCGCGTACACGAAGAAGTCGAAAAACTCCGACGTGCGCCCGATGATGACGCCGATCGCGATCTCGGCCGGCGCGATGTCGCCATGCGCGCCGACATTGCCATGCGTACCGCGCCCGTGCCCTCCGGGCGGCGTGTCGGCGTGGGTCTTCGTACTCATATCACGACTCCAGAAGGCGCGCCGCGCGGACGGCACGGCGAGTCGATCGCGGATTGGCTCCGCGCGGTCAAGTCGCGGCTCTCCGATATTGCTCGCACCTGCGGGATTGGACAAAATGTCCTATGTTGCGGCGCGGCAGCCATGCTAGGCGCCGCCCCATGCCCGAGAGTGCTCCCAACCTACGAGTCCGCACAATGATGCGGCCAATCATGATCTTGGCGACCAGCCTCCTGCTCGGTGGCTGCAACATGGTCGTCCTGAACCCCGCCGGGGACGTTGCTGCACAGCAGCGTGATCTGCTCGTCATCGCCACCGTGCTGATGCTGCTCATCATCATCCCGGTGATCGCGCTGGTCGCGCTGTTCGCATGGCGCTACCGCGCCTCGAACACGGACGCGAACTACCAGCCCAATTGGGATCACTCGACTCAGCTCGAACTGCTGATCTGGGCGGCACCGCTGCTCATCATCATCTGTCTCGGCGCGGTGACCTGGGTGGGGACGCATCTGCTCGACCCCTATCGCCCGATCGAGCGCACCGCCTCGGGCCGGCCGATCGCGCCGGGCGTCAAACCGCTCGAAGTCGAAGTCGTCGCGCTCGACTGGAAGTGGCTGTTCATCTATCCCGAATACGGCTTCGCGACGGTCAACGAACTGGCCGCGCCGGTCGATCGCCCGATCGCCTTCAAGATCACCGCCTCCTCGGTGATGAACGCCTTCTACGTCCCCGCGCTCGCCGGCATGATCTATGCGATGCCGAGCATGGAGACGCGGCTCCACGCGGTCATCAACAAGCCCGGCAAATATACCGGCATGTCCGCCAATTACAGCGGCGCCGGCTTCTCGGGCATGAACTTCCACTTCTACGGCATGAGCGACACGGATTTCGCCGGCTGGGTCGCGCGCAACAAGGCGGCGGGCGGCACGCTCGATCGCGCCGCCTATCTCCAGCTCGAACGCCCGAGTGAGCATGTGCCGGTGCAGCGCTTCGCCGCCGTCGAACCCGGCCTGTTCCGCGCCGCCGTCAACCTCTGCGTCAAGCCCGGCACGGTCTGCACCGATGCGATGATGCGGCAGGATGCGGCGCGTGACAGCCAGCCGGCGCCGAACGAGCATGGCCCGATGCCGATGCCCGGCGCCCACTCGATGTCGATGCCCGGCCAGTCACCGGCGCCCGCAGCCAAGCCGGACACCGCCGGCCTGACCGGCGCCGGTCTGCCGAGTCCGGCCGCCACTCCAGCGGGCGTGGCGCTTGCCGCATCCGCCAGCCAACCCCGTCTGTAAGAAGCGATGTCCATGTCACCCCAGTTCGTTCCGATCAGCCCGATCTTCGGTCGCTTCACGATCGCGTCGCTGCCGCTGCAGGAGCCGATCGTCGTCGGCACCTTCTGCATGGTCGCGCTCGGCGGCCTCGCTCTGGTCGCGGCGCTGACGTGGTTCAAACTGTGGGGCTATCTCTGGAAGGAGTGGTTCACTTCCGTCGATCACAAGAAGATCGGCGTGATGTACATGGTGCTCGGCCTCGTCATGCTGCTGCGCGGCTTCTCCGACGCGATCATGATGCGCGCGCAACAGGCGATCGCGTTCAACGGCTCCGAAGGCTATCTCAACGCGCACCATTACGATCAGGTGTTCACCGCGCACGGCGTCATCATGATCTTCTTCGTGGCGATGCCGTTCGTCACCGGGCTGATGAACTTCGTTGTGCCGCTCCAGATCGGCGCGCGGGACGTGTCCTTCCCGTTCCTCAACAATTTCAGCTTCTGGATGACGGTCGGCGGCGCGGTGATCGTGATGATGTCGCTGTTCGTCGGCGAATTCGCGCGCACCGGCTGGCTGGCCTACCCGCCGCTGTCGGGGGTCGCGTACAGCCCCGGGGTCGGGGTGGATTATTACATATGGGCGTTGCAGGTCGCCGGCGTCGGCACCTTGCTGTCCGGCGTCAATCTGATCGCGACGATCGTCAAGCTGCGCGCGCCCGGCATGACGCTGATGCGGATGCCGATCTTCACCTGGACGGCGCTGTGCACCAACATCCTGATCGTCGCCGCCTTCCCGGTGCTGACGGCGGTGCTGGTGCTGCTCAGCCTCGATCGCTACGTCGGCACAGATTTCTTCACGAACACGCTCGGCGGCAACCCGATGATGTACGTGAACCTGATCTGGATCTGGGGCCACCCGGAGGTGTACATCCTGATCCTGCCGCTGTTCGGCGTGTTCTCGGAAGTCACCTCGGCCTTCTCGGGCAAGCGGCTGTTCGGCTATTCGTCGATGGTCTACGCGACCGTGGTCATCACCATCCTGTCCTATGTCGTGTGGCTGCACCACTTCTTCACGATGGGATCGGGCGCGAGCGTCAACAGCTTCTTCGGCATCACCACGATGGTGATCTCGATCCCGACCGGCGCCAAATTGTTCAACTGGCTGTTCACCATGTACCGCGGCCGCATCCGTTTCGAATTGCCGATGCTGTGGACGATCGCGTTCATGGTGACCTTCACGATCGGCGGCATGACCGGCGTGATGCTCGCGGTGCCGCCGGCTGATTTCGTGCTGCACAATTCGCTGTTCCTGATCGCGCACTTCCACAACGTCATCATCGGCGGCGTGGTGTTCGGGGTGTTCGCGGCGATCAACTTCTGGTTCCCCAAGGCGTTCGGCTTCCGGCTCGATCCGTTCTGGGGCAAGATCAGCTTCGTGTGCTGGGTCAGCGGCTTCTGGGTCGCGTTCACGCCGCTTTACGTGATGGGTCTGATGGGCGTCACGCGCCGGCTGCGCACCTTCGACGATCCCTCGCTGCAGATCTGGTTCATCATCGCCGCGCTCGGCGCGGTGCTGATCGCGCTCGGGATCGTCGCGATGCTGGTGCAGATCGCGGTGAGCATCCTCAATCGCGAGAAGCTGCGCGATACCACCGGCGACATCTGGCACGGTCGCACGCTCGAATGGTCGACCTCGTCGCCGCCGCCCGAGTATAACTTCGCCTTCACCCCGATCGTCCACGATACGGATGCCTGGTGGGACATGCAGGAGCGTGGCGCGGTCCGTCCGACCTCGGGTTTCAAGGCGATCCACATGCCGCGCAGCACCTGGGCGGGCGTCGTCCTCGCCGGTCTCAGCGTCGCCTTCGGTGTCGCGATGATCTGGTATGTGTGGTGGCTGGCGATTGCGAGCTTCGTCGGGCTGATCGGCGTCGCGATCATTCATACCTTCAACTACAAGCGCGATTATCACATCTCAGCCGAGGACGTGACGCGTGTCGAGAACGAGCGCACCCGCCAGCTCGCCGCGGAGGTCTGAGACATGTCGGCTGATACCATGACCGCCAACGGCGACGCGCAGGTCGCCTTCTACGACCTCGACGAGCACGACCATCCCGAAGGCGGCAGCACGCTGCTCGGCTTCTGGATCTACCTGATGAGCGATTGCCTCATCTTCGCGATGCTGTTCGCGACCTACGGCGTGCTGGGCCACAGCTACGCCGGCGGCCCCGGCCCGCGCCAGCTCTTCGAGTTGCCGCTGGTCGCGCTCAACACCGCCATGCTGCTGTTCTCGTCGATCACTTATGGCTTCGCGATGCTCGCGATGAACCAGAACAAGGTCGCGCAGACCCAGATCTGGCTGTTCGTCACCGCGCTGTTCGGCATCGCCTTCCTCTCGATCGAACTGACCGAATTCGCCGCGCTGATCCACGAGGGCGCGACGCCGCAGCGCAGTGCCTTCCTGTCGTCGTTCTTCACGCTCGTCGGCACGCACGGGCTGCACGTCACCTTCGGCCTGGTCTGGCTGTTCACGCTGATGGTGCAGATCGGCACCAAGGGGCTGATCCCCGCCAACCGCCGCCGCCTGATGTGCCTCAGCCTGTTCTGGCACTTCCTCGACGTGATCTGGATCGGCGTCTTCACCTTTGTCTATCTGATGGGAATGCTGCGATGAGCGCGCACGATCATGCCCCCCACGCCCACGGTGACGCGCACGGCCATGACGATCATGGTGGCGCGGCGCATGGCAGCTACGGCAGCTATCTGCTCGGCTTCGGCCTGTCGGTGGTGCTCACCGCGATTCCGTTCTGGATGGTGATGGCGCATGTGCTGCCCAACCAGGTGACCGGCTATATCATCATGGCGTTCGCGGCGATCCAGATCATCGTCCACATGGTCCTGTTCCTCCACCTCGACACCAAGTCCGAGAGCGGCTGGAACATGATGGCGCTGGCTTTCACCGTCGTCGTCCTCGTCATCACGCTGAGCGGGTCGCTCTGGGTGATGTACAATATGAACACCAACATGATGCCGATGTCCGTCGAGGACATGCGCCAGATGCCGTAATGGCCGGCGGCGGTGCTCCCGAGCGACCGCCGCGTTCGCCCGCCACGCTGATCCTGCTGGGTAGCGTGGCGGCGCTGCTCTTCGCCGCGCTGATCGCGCTCGGCATCTGGCAGGTCGAGCGGCGCGCGTGGAAGCACACGCTGATCGCGCAGGTCGATGCCCGGCTCCACGCCGCGCCGGTCGCGCCGCCGGGGCCAGGACAATGGCCCCGGATCACCACGCAGGACGCCTATCGCCGTGTCGTGCTGACCGGCTCGTACCTGCCCGGTCGCGAGACCTTCGTGAAAGCGGTGACCGCGCGCGGCCCCGGCTATTGGGCGCTGTCCCCGCTCGCCACCGATCGCGGCTTCGTCGTGCTGGTCAATCGCGGCTTCGTCGCGAAGCCCGTCGCCCCTGCGCCAACCGGGCGGGTGCGCGTGACCGGCCTGCTCCGGCTGACCGAACCGCGCGGCGGCTTCCTGCGCGCGAACGATCCCGCAGGCAACCATTGGTTCTCGCGCGATGTCGCCGCGATCGCGCAGGCGCGGCACCTCAACCGGATCGCGCCCTATTTCGTCGATGCCGATGCGGCGTCCTCGCCCCCCGGCGGCCCGGTCGGCGGGCTGACCGTGGTGGCGTTCAGCGACAACCATCTGGTCTACGCGCTGACCTGGTTTGGCCTCGCGCTGCTCGTCGTCATCGGCGTCGGCATCGTCGCGCGCGAGGAACGCCGCGTGCGCCGCGCCGCAGCCGCACGATGACCGTCGAAGCGGCGCCGCGCGAGCCAACCCGCCTCGCGCTGGTCGCGGCGTTGCTCTCTGCCGATGCGGCCGGGCGCAAAAACATGGTGCTGCTCGTCCAGTTGCGCTGGTTGGCGGTGGCGGGACAACTCGCGACGATCCTCGTCGTCCAGTTCGGGATGGGCGTGGAGTTGCCGCTGCGCGCGATGGTGCTGGTGCTGGCCGCGCTGGTTGTGGTCAACCTCGCCAGCCTGTCCTTGCTTCACCAGCGCCGCACCATCACCAACAGCGAATTGCTCGTCGCGCTGCTGCTCGACGTCGCGGCGCTGACCACGCAGCTTTACCTCAGCGGCGGCGCGACCAACCCGTTCGTGTCGCTGTTCCTGCTGCAAGTCGTGCTCGGCGCGATTTTGCTCGGGCGCTGGTCAAGCTGGGCGTTGGTGGTCGTCACCTGCGGCGCGTTCGCGCTGCTGATGCGGCGCTTCCGCCCGCTCGACCTGCCGATCAGCCTCGCCAGCGATCCGTTCGGGCTGCACATCGTCGGCTCGTTGGCGTGCTTCGCGCTGGTGGCGGTGCTGCTGGTGCTGTTCGTCACGCGGATCAGCGGAAACCTGCGCGCGCGCGATGCCTATGTCGCCGACATGCGCCAGCGCGCGGCCGATCAGGACCATATCCTTCAGATCGGACTGCTTGCCTCGGGCGCGGCGCACGAACTCGGCACCCCGCTCGCCTCGCTGGCGGTGATCCTCGGCGACTGGCGGCGGATGCCCCGGCTCGCCGCCGATCCCGAACTCGCGCAGGACATGGCCGAGATGCAGGCCGAGGTGGAGCGTTGCAAAGCGATCGTCACCGGCATCCTGATGTCGGCAGGCGAAGCGCGCGGCGAGGCGCCCGAGATCACCAGCGTCCACGGTTTCTTCGCCGATCTGGTCGACTATTGGCGCGCGCGCGGCACCACCCCGCTCACCTATGACGATGCCTTCGGCGCGGACGTGTCGATCGTCTCGGACACCGCGCTCAAACAGGTGATCTGCAACGTGCTCGACAATGCCGCCGAAGTGTCGCCGCAGGGCATCGGCCTCGTCGTCGAACGCGATGGCGACGCGATCCGGCTGTGCGTGCGCGATGCCGGTCCGGGCTTCGCGCCCGACATGCTCGCCAATCTCGGCAAGCCCTATCAATCGACCAAGCAGCGGCCCGGCGGTGGACTCGGGCTGTTTTTGGTGGTCAACGTGATGCGCAAGCTCGGCGGCTCGGTGGCGGCGCGCAACCTGGACGATGGCGGCGCCGAGGTGACATTGCGGTTGCCGCTCGCCTCGCTCGCGCTCGAAGCGGAGACGCCCGATGTCTGACCCTCAACTCGTGATCGTCGAGGACGACGAGGCGTTCGCGCGCACGCTCAAACGCTCGTTCGAACGGCGCGGCTATGCGGTGCTGACCGCCGCCAGCCCGGAAGCGCTCGATGCGCTGCTCGCCGAGCATCGTCCCGGCTTCGCGGTGGTCGATCTCAAGCTCGGCCAAGCCTCGGGCCTCGCCTGCGTCAAGACGCTCCACGCGCACGATCCGGCGATGCTGATCGTCGTGCTGACCGGCTATGCCAGCATCGCCACGGCAGTCGAGGCGATCAAGCTCGGCGCCTCGCATTATCTCGCCAAGCCTTCCAACACCGACGATATCGAAGCGGCGTTCCGCAAGACCCGCGGCGACATCGATGCGCCGATCAGCGAACGCCAGACCTCGATCAAGACGCTCGAATGGGAGCGCATCCATGAGGTGCTGGCCGAGACCGGGTTCAACATCTCCGAAACCGCGCGCCGCCTCGGGATGCACCGCCGCACGCTCGCGCGGAAGCTGGAGAAACAGCAGGTGAAGTAAGGCGCTTCTCCCTCGCCCTTCTTCTCCCCTCCCTTCCAGGGCAGGGCTATCGCATTTGAGCGAGGAGAGAAGAGAGATAGTCGTCGTGCCATCCGGCGTGTTTAAATTTTCTGCGGATGGAGAGTTTTCGGGTGTCGTGCTGGAGCAAATTGAGGGCGAGGCGTCG
>NZ_SGIS01000040.1 GCF_004208535.1 Sphingomonas populi | reverse complement strand
GCCAAACTCAAGCAGTTCCGACGGGTGGCAACCCGATACGACAAGCTGCTCGCCAACTTCATGGGCTTCGTCAAACTCGCAGCCATCGCTATATGGCTGAGATAGTTAAATCGTCACCACGCCCTAGATTGGGCCGCCGATCTTCTCGCTGGTTTCGAGCGTGATACAACCAGCATCGGGCAATGAAATCACCGCATGACAGCCCACGTTGGGCGTCGAACAGATTGTGCCAATGGTAATAACTGGGACTTTTCGGACATTCCTGCCGCAAGGGCTGAACGACGGCCTTCGACCGAAGCCGACGTTCGCGATTTTGGCGTGCAACGGCATTAAGCGGGCAAGACCGGCCGATTAGGGCCTGACCGATTTCGGATCGACTATCGGTAAAAGCACGATCCTTTGGGTGGGTTGCGATAGTAGACCTCGTTCGAGGGTAGCCGCCCGCATCTGTGGTTGGACGAAGCGGCGTCTCGCGGGTAAGCCTCTGCCCGAGCGAGGAACGGAATGTGCGGATCGCGATTGTCGATGAAAGCCCCGCGCGCGCTGCGGTGATCGAAGAGGGCCTGCGCGAAGCCGGCATGCGCGACGTGACGGTGTTCGTCGATCGCAAGGGCATCGCCGCGCGGCTCGAGGCGATGTCGCCGGATGTCGTGCTGATAAATCTCGCCAATCCGCATCGTGACGAACTGGAAGAACTGTTTGCGCTCTCGCGGGCGATGGCCAGGCCGGTGGCGATGTTCGTCGACCAGAGCGACAGCGCGGCGATGGAGGCGGCGATCGACGCCGGCGTTTCGGCGTATGTCGTCGACGGGATGAAGAAGGAACGGATCAAGCCGGTCCTCGAACTGGCCGTCCGGCGCTTCCGCGCGTTTTCGCGGCTGCGCGCCGAACTCGACGAGGCACGAACGGCGCTGGCCGAGCGCGACGTGGTCGATCAGGCCAAGCGCCTGTTGATGAAACGCCGGGGCATCGACGAGCCCGCCGCCTACGCCGCTTTGCGCAAGGCGGCGATGGATAGCGGGCGTCGGATCTCCGACGTCGCCGATGCGCTGGTCACGGCCGACCGGCTGATGGGGGATCTATGAGCAACACGCCGTTCCGCGTCGGCTTCCTGCCGCTGGTCGACGCCGCGCTGCCGATCCTTGCGTGCGAATTCGGCTTCGCCGAGGAAGAGGGCATCGACCTGACGCTGGTGCGCGACATGAGTTGGGCGACCGTCAACGATCGCTTGCTTTATGGCCACAGCGACGCCGCGCACTTGCTCGCGCCCCTGGCGATCGCGACGACGCTCGGGCTGGGACGCCCGGCGATGCCGCTGTCGGTGCCGTTCGTGCTCGGGCTGAACGGCAACGCCGTGACCGTGCGCGGCGATCTCGCGGCACGGATCACCACCGTCGGCCGGCCGAGCGATGTCGCCGCGATCGGGCTGCGGCTCGCCGGGGCCGCGCGGGAGGCGCGCGACGCGGGTAAGCCGCTGCGCCTAGGCGTGGTGCATCGCTATTCAAGCCACAATTACATGCTGCGCTATTGGCTGATCGGCAGCGGCATTGATCCCGACCGCGATGTCGAGATCGTCACGGTAGCGCCGCCGTTCGCCGCCGATGCGCTGGCCGAGGGCGAGGTCGATGGCATTTGCGTCGGCGAGCCGTGGAACAGCGTGGCGGTCGACCGTGGCGCGGGCGTTATCGTCGCGGTCACCTCGCAAATCTGGCTGCGCGGCGTCGAGAAGGTGCTGGCAATGCGTACCGAGCGTATGGTCGAGCATATCGAGACCACACACGGATTGCTGCGCGCGCTGTACCGCGCCGGACAGGCGTTCGTCGATCCGGCACGAGGCGACGAGATCGCTCGCGTTCTGGCGCGGCCCGAATATCTCGACGGCTCGGCCGATCTGATCCGCCACGCCATTTCCGATCGCATCGTGTTCGCGCGCGGCTCCGACGCCGTGCATGTGCCCGATTTCATGTTCCAGCACCGCGAGGCGGCGAACTTCCCCTGGATCAGCCAGGCGGCGTGGCTCTACGCGCAGATGTGCCTCGCACGGCATGTCACGCCGGACGATGCGGCGTACCAGACGGCGCAGCGCGTGTTCCGGCCGGACGTGTACCGCGCGGCGCTGCGGCCGCTTGGCGTGCCCTTGCCGGGGGCGAGTTCCAAGCTGGAGGGCGGCATCATCGACGGGCTGGGCGTGGGCACGACACAGGGCCGCCTGATCCTCGGCGCGGATCGGTTCTTCGATGCGCGCAGCTTCGATCCAGAAGCGCTCGACGCCTATCTCGCCGGCTTTGGCGACGGATGATTTCGCTGCGCTGCAAAAAATCCCTTGCGCTCGATGTGATTCGCAGGCATTTTTGTTTCCATCGACTGGCGGCTGCAACGGAGTAGCCCCGCGATATCACCGAATTTGGCAAAGTCGCCGCTGCGTCCCGCATCATTGCGGGCGTCGCGGCGGCTTTTTTGCGTTTGCTCGAAGGGGATCGAGACGATGACGCAGGTTCAGATGACGATGGCTGCCGGAGCGCCGGGGGCGCGCGCCGCAACCGCAACCAAGGATACGTCCGCCTTCTGGAACGCCGGCCACCGGCCGACGCTGATCGCCGCGTTCCTCTATTTCGATCTCGCCTTCATGGTCTGGGTACTGCTCGGTCCGCTCGCGCCGATCATCTCGAAGGATCTTGGCCTCACCCCGGCGCAAAAGGGATTCATGGTCGCGGTGCCGACGCTGGCGGGCGCGATCCTACGTCTGGTCAACGGCCTGCTGGTCGATCGGATCGGCCCAAAACGCACCGGCGCGATCGGTCAGGTGATCGTGATCGCCGGGCTGTCGTTCGCGTGGTTCTTCGGCGTCAACAGCTACGAGGGCACGCTCGCGGTCGGCGTGGTGCTCGGCTTTGCCGGCGCGAGCTTCGCGGTGGCGCTGCCGCTTGCCTCGCGCTGGTATCCGCCCGAGCATCAGGGCAAGGCGATGGGCATTGCCGGCATGGGCAATTCGGGCACGGTGCTCGCATCGCTGTTCGCGCCGCTGCTGGCCAAGGCGTTCGGGTGGAACGCGGTGCTGGGCCTTGCCGTGATCCCGCTCGCGATTGTGTTCGTGGTCTATCTCGTGATGGCCAAGGATTCGCCGAGCCAGCCCGCGCCCAAGCCGGTCACCGCCTATCTCACCGTTCTGAAGCATCAGGATGCCTGGTGGTTCATGCTGTTCTACGGCGTGACGTTCGGGGGATTCGTCGGCCTGTCGTCGAGCCTCTCGATCTATTTCACCGACAGTTTCGGGCTGACCCCGGTGATCGCGGGCTATTGCACCGCCGCTTGCGTGTTCGCCGGGTCGCTGGTGCGGCCGATCGGCGGCGCGGTCGCCGACACAATCGGCGGCATCCGCACGCTGACCTTCGTCTATGCGCTCGCCGCCGCCACGCTGGTCGCGATCAGCCTGGGCACGACCTCGCTGCCGCTCGCGCTCGCCTTGTTCCTGCTGGTGATGGGAACGCTCGGCTTCGGCAACGGTGCGGTCTTCCAACTCGTGCCGCAGCGGTTCGGCGCGGAAATCGGCATCATGACCGGGCTGGTCGGTTTCGGTGGTGGCGTCGGCGGCTTCTACCTCGCCTCCTCGCTTGGTCTCGCCAAGCAGTTGACCGGCACGCCGCAGGCGGGCTTCCTGATCTTTGCGGTCCTGGCGCTGGTCGCGCTCGGCGGGCTGACGGTGGTGAAGAGCCGCTGGCGCGCGACCTGGGGCACCGGCGCGAACGGGGCGCGGGTTTGATGCGCGCGCTTCCGCTGCTCGCGCTGGGCGGGCTGCTCGCGACACCCGCGCTGGCCGATCCGATCGATCTCAAGCCGCTGATCGACGCGCGCCTGCGCTACGAGCATGTCGAGCAGGCGCCGTTGGCTAAGGATGCCGAAGCCTTCACTGCGCGCATCCGCGCCGGGTTCGAAGCGAAGAGCGGCGACTTCGCGCTGCTCGCCGAGAGCGAGGCCACGCTGGCGATCGACCCCGCCTACAACAGCGGCGTCAACGGCAAGGCGGCCTACCCGCTGGTCGGCGACCCACAGAATGTCGAACTCAACCGGCTGCAACTGCAATATCGCGGCTTCTCCAAAACGGTCGTGACGGTCGGCCGCCAGCGGATCAACCTCGACGACCAGCGCTTCGTCGGCTCGGTCGCGTGGCGCGACAACGAACAGACCTTCGACGCGGCACGGATCGAATGGTCGGGCATCAAGGGCCTGAAGGCGGACTTCACCTATGCCGACACCGTCCGCACGATCTGGGGTGTCGATGGCGGCGACCGATACGGCCCGACGAGGCTCGGCGAGATCGGCGGCGACAACGTGTTTGGCAATCTTGCCTACACCACGAAGATCGGCACCCTCACCAGCTTCGCCTATCTGGTCGATCAGGACGAGCGGCTGGTGTTCGCCAACAGCAGCCAGACCTACGGCGGCAGGTTCGCGGGCGCCTTGCCGGTGAGCAAGGCCGTCAAGCTGACCTACGCGGCGAGCTATGCGACGCAGAGCGACTATCACCGCAACCCCAACCGCTACCGCGCCGATTATTATCTTGGCGAACTGGGCCTCTCGGTGAAGGCGTTCACGTTGGGCGCCGGGTACGAGGTGCTTGGCGCCGACCGAGGCGTCGTCGTCACCAGTTTCCAAACCCCGCTTGCCACGCTGCACAAGTTCAACGGCTGGGCCGACAAGTTCCTCGTCACCCCGCCCGATGGTCTGCGCGATCTGTACGGCTCGACCGGCTATGGATGGAAGAAAGTTGCGGGTCTCGACGCGATCGGGCTGACCGCCGTCTACCACCGCTTCTCGAGCGACCGGCTTGAACGCCGCTACGGCGATGAAATCGACCTGCAGGCGAGCGCGAAGCGCGGCCGCTACACCGCGCTCGTCAAATACGCCGATTACCATGCCCACGGCTTCGCGACCGATACCAGCAAGCTGTGGCTCTCGCTCGAATGGAGCCTCTCGTGACCGATCTGAAACCCCACCTCATCGTCATCGGCAACGGCATGGCCGGGTGCCGCGCGGTTGAGGAAATCCTCGCCCGCGACGCATCGCGCTACCGCATCACCATCTTCGGCGCCGAGCCGCGAGTGAACTACAACCGCATCATGCTCTCGCCCCTGCTCGCGGGAGACAAGAGTTTCGATGATATCGTCATCAACGATCTCGCCTGGTATGCCGACAATGCGATCGAACTCGTGGCGGGCGATCCGGTGGTGGCGATCGACCGCAGGATCAGGACGGTTACGGCACGCTCGGGTCGTACTGAAAGTTACGACAAGCTGATCCTCGCCACCGGCTCCGATCCGTTCATCATCCCGGTGCCGGGCCGCGACCTCGACGGGGTGGTGACGTTCCGCGACATGGACGATGTCGGCGCGATGCTGCGCGCGGCGGACGCCGGCGGGGATGCCGTCGTGATCGGCGGCGGTCTACTCGGGCTGGAGGCCGCGCACGGCCTCGCCCTGCGCGGCATGAAGGTGACGGTGCTGCACATCATGCCGACGCTGATGGAGCGCCAGCTCGACGAGGCTGCGGCATGGCTGCTCAAGAGCGAACTGGAACGGCGCGGCCAGACCATCCTGACCGGCGCCGACACCGCCGAAATCTACGGCCACGGCAAGGTCGAGGGCGTGCGCCTGAAGGACGGGCGGGAGATACCCGGGTCGATCGTGGTGATGGCGGTCGGCATCCGGCCCAATTTGACGCTCGCGCGCAACGCTGGCCTCGCGATCGGGCGCGGCATCCATGTCGACGATCATCTGGTGACGTCGGACGCGGATATTCTCGCGGTCGGCGAATGCGTCGAGCATAACGGGCTGGTCTACGGCCTCGTCGCGCCCTTGTGGGACATGTGCCGCAGCCTTGCCGACGGGCTCGTCGCGTCGCCGTCGGGCTACACCGGCTCGGTCACTTCGACCAAGCTCAAGGTGTCGGGTATCGACGTGTTCTCGGCGGGCGATTTCTCGGGCGGCGAGGGTTGCGAGGATATCGTCCTGCGCGACGCCGCGCGCGGCGTGTACAAGCGCGTGATCGTCAAGGGCGACCGGCTGATCGGCGCGGTGCTGTATGGCGATACGCAGGACGGCAACTGGTATTTCGACCTGCTCAGGAAGCAGGAGGACGTCGCCGAAATCCGCGACGCGCTGATCTTCGGCCAGGCCTTCGCCGCTGGCGGGGGCGCCGACGCAAACCCTAACGCCGCCGTTGCAGCGCTCCCCGCCGATGCTGAAATCTGCGGCTGCAACGGCGTGTCCAAGGGTAAGGTGGTGGCGGCGATCGAAACCGGCGCCTGCACGCTCGACGCGGTGCGTGCCTGCACCAAGGCATCCGCGTCGTGCGGCTCCTGCACCGGGCTTGTCGAAGGGTTGCTGGCGGTCACGCTCGGCGCGGCGTTCGAAGGCGAGCGCGCCGCGCCGACCGTCTGCAAATGCACCAGCTTCACCCACGAGGACGTCCGCCGGCTGATCCTCGACAAGCAGTTGAAGGCGATTCCGCAGGTGATGCAGGAACTGCACTGGACGACGCCTGACGGCTGCTCGTCGTGCCGGCCCGCGCTCAATTACTATCTGCTGTGCGCGTGGCCGGGCGAGTTCATCGACGACAACCAGTCGCGCTTCGTCAACGAAAGGCTGCACGCCAACATCCAGAAAGACGGCACCTATTCGGTCGTACCGCGCATGTGGGGCGGCGTGACCAATCCGAAAGAACTGCGCGCGATCGCCGACGTCGCCGAGAAATACGAGGCGCGCATGCTGAAGGTGACGGGCGGGCAACGGCTCGACATCTTCGGAATCAAGAAGGAGGATCTGCCCGCCGTCTGGGCGGATCTGAATGCCGCCGGCATGGTCAGCGGCCATGCCTATGCCAAGGCGTTGCGCACGGTGAAGACCTGCGTCGGCTCCGAATGGTGCCGTTTCGGCACGCAGGATTCGACAGGTCTCGGCATCCGCATCGAGCAGATGACCTGGGGCAGCTTCATGCCGCACAAGTTCAAGATCGCCGTGTCGGGCTGCCCGCGCAACTGCGCGGAGGCGAGCATCAAGGACATCGGCGTGATCTGCGTCGACAGCGGCTACGAAATCTCGATCGGCGGCAATGGCGGCATCAAGCTGCGCGGCACCGATTTTCTGTGCAAGGTCGCGACCGAACAGGAGGCGCTCGACTATTGCGCCGCCTTCATCCAGCTGTACCGCGAAGAAGCCCGCTACCTCGACCGCACCGCGCCTTGGGTCGAGCGCGTCGGACTGGACTATATCCGTAAGCGGATCGTCGATGACACGACCGGGCGCGAGGCATTGCGCGCACGCTTCCTCTATTCGCAAAGCTTCATGCAGGATGATCCCTGGGCGAAGCGTGCGGCCGGCGAAGATTACAAACTCCATCAACATCTTGCCGAGATCCGGCCTTTGGTGACCGCATGACGCTGCACGGTGAATGGCTCGATATCGGGCCGGTCGATCAACTCCCCGCGCTGGGTGCCCGCACGCTGCCGGTGCGTGGCGGGCGCGAGATAGCCATCTTTCATACCGCCAATGGCGAGGTCTATGCGCTCGCCAACCAATGCCCGCACAAGGCCGGCCCGCTCAGCCAGGGGATCGTCCACGATACGACCGTGACGTGCCCGCTGCACAATTGGCGGATCTCGCTCGTCACCGGCGAGGCGCTGGGCGAGGACACAGGCTGCGTGCCGGTGATCCCGGTCAAGATCGACGGCGGTCGGATTCTGATCGGCCGCGACGCAGCACTCGCCGGGGTGATAGCGTGACATCTCCCCTCCCGCTCGCGGGAGGGGTCGGGGGAGGCCCTGTCGGGGCACTCTCCGGCCCCGATCGGGCATGCCCTCCCCTAGCCCCTCCCGCGAGCGGGAGGGGAATTCGGACCACCTGTCCGTATTGCGGGGTCGGCTGCGGCGTACTCGCCACGCCGACCGCCGCACGGAGCGCGACGATCAAGGGCGATCCCGACCATCCCGCCAATTTCGGCAGACTGTGTTCGAAGGGGACGCATCTGGGCGAGACGATCGGGCTGGACGGCCGCTTGCTCGCCCCCATGATCGGCGCGAAGGCGGTGGGGTGGGACGAAGCGCTCGACCGCGTCGCCAGCCGTTTCGCCGCGACGATCGCCGAGCACGGCCCCGACAGCGTCGCCTTCTACGCCTCGGGGCAGATGCTGACCGAAGATTATTATGTCGCCAACAAGCTGATGAAGGGGTTCATCGGCACCGGCAATATCGACACCAATTCGCGGCTGTGCATGTCGAGCGCGGTGGCGGCGCACATCCGCGCGTTCGGCGAAGATGTCGTGCCGTGCAGCTACGACGCTCTCGATGCCGCCGACCTGATCATACTGGTCGGATCGAACACGGCATGGTGCCATCCGGTGATCTGGCAGCGGATCGAGGCGGCACGCAAGGCGCGCGGCACCAAGCTGGTGGTGATCGACCCGCGCCGCACCGAAACGGCGGACTGCGCCGACCTCCACCTCGCCATCGCGCCCGATACCGACGTCGCGCTGTTCAACGGCCTGCTGCTGGAGATGCGGGGGACATGGCGGCTCGACGGGCGCTTCCTCGCCGAGCGGGTCGAGGTGCCCGAGGGTTTCTGGAAAGACCTGCCGCGCGTCGACGTCGCCAGGACGTGTGGCATTGCCGCCGAGGACGTGCAGGCTTTCTACGATCTGTTCGCCGAGCACCCCCGCACCGTCACGCTGTTCAGCCAGGGCGTGAACCAGTCGACGAGCGGCACCGACAAGGGCAATGCGATCATCAACCTCCACCTCGCGACGGGCCGGATCGGCAAGCTCGGCGCGGGGCCGTTCAGCATCACCGGCCAGCCCAATGCGATGGGCGGGCGCGAAGTTGGGGGCCTTGCCTCGACGCTGGCCGCGCACATGGGGTTTTCGGATATCGAGCGAGGCCGTGCGCAGCGCTTCTGGCGGTCGCCGACGATCTGCCCCGGCCCCGGCCTCAAGGCGGTCGACATGTTCGAGGCGATGGCCAGGGGCAAGATCAAGGCGGTGTGGATCATGGCCACCAATCCGGCGGTGTCGATGCCCGACGCGCGCATGGCTCGCGTCGCGCTCGCCAATTGCCCGTTCGTCGTCGTGTCGGACTGTATCGCCAACACCGATACCGCCGTCTACGCGCAGGTGAAGTTGCCCGCGCTCGCCTGGGGCGAGAAGCACGGCACCGTGACCAATTCCGAACGCCGCATCTCGCGCCAGCGCGGGTTCATGGCGGCACCAGGCGAAGCGCGCGCCGACTGGTGGGCGATCGCGGAGGTGGCGAAGCGCATGGGCTTCGACGGGTTCGACTATGCCGGCCCTGCCGATATCTTTCGCGAGTTCGCCGCTCAGACCGGGTTCGAGAACGATGGCGCGCGCCTGCTCGATCTGTCGGCGCATGCCGCGATCGACGACGCCGGTTACGACGGGATGGCGCCCTTCCAATGGGGTGGCGCGTCGCCGTTCGAACATCGTCCGTTCACGACCGCGAACGGCAAGGCGCGGATGATCGCGGTTCGCCATACGCCGCGCGACGATGCGACCCGTGCGCTGCCGCTGCGCCTCAACACCGGCCGCTACCGCGACCAATGGCATACGATGACCCGCACCGGCCTGTCCCCGACGCTCTCGCAACACCGCCGCGAGCCGCTGGTCGAGGTTCACCCCGAAACCGCCCAATCCTACGGCCTTGTCGAAGGCGGACTGGCGCGCGTCGCCACCGAGCACGGCAGCAGCGTGTACCGTGTCGCCGTAACCCCGGCGCAGCGCCGCCGCGACCTGTTCGTGCCGATCCACTGGACCGACCGAACCAGCAGCGGCGGCCGTACCGGGCTGTTGCCCTCGACCCTGCGTGATCCGCATTCCGGCCAGCCCGGTTTCAAGAATACGCCCGCGACCATCACGCCCTACAAGCCGGAATGGTCGGGCTTCCTCATCACCCGCGAGCGCCCGTCCGCGCCCGACTGCGCGTATTGGACCGTCGTCCGAACCGCGCACGGCTGGCTGACCGAGATCGCGGGGCGCGGCGACGCGACCGTGGTGACCGCACTCTTGCCGATGGGAGAGCGCGCCGAGATGATCGATGTGCGGCGCGGCGTCATCCGCGCGGCGGTGACGGTCGGCGGCGCGTTGCACGCTGCGCTCTTCGTTTCGCGCGGGCCGGGTCTGCCGCCGCGTGACTGGCTTGTCGCACAGCTCGGCGCGGACGATCCTTCCGTCACCGAACTGCTCGCCGGACGCGCGGCGACCCCCGCACCGGATCGCGGGCCGATCGTCTGCGTGTGCTTCGATGTCGGCATGAAGACGATCCTTGCCGCGATTACCGAGCGCGCGCTGGTCAGCGTCGAAGCCGTCGGCGCGGCGATCAACGCCGGCACCAATTGCGGCTCCTGCCGCCCCGCCATCGCCAAGCTGTTGCCCAAGGAGCTTTCCCATGCCTGATGCGATTGCCCCCGGAGAGGTGTGGCTGGTCGGCGCGGGGCCGGGCGATCCCGACCTGCTGACGCGCAAGGCCGAGCGCCTGATCCTGGCGGCCGACATCGTGTTCCATGACGCGCTGGTCGGTCCGGGCGTGCTCGATCTGATCCCCGCTCACGTCCAGGCCGTGTCGGTCGGCAAACGATCCGGCCGGCATTCGAAATCGCAATCCACGATCGACGCATTGCTCGTCGCGGCAGCGCTGGACGGCAAGCGCGTGGTGCGCCTTAAGGGCGGCGACCCCTCGATCTTCGGTCGCTCGACCGAGGAGATCGCGGCGCTCACAGCACACGGTATTCGCGCACGCATCTGTCCTGGAATCACCTCGGCAAGCGCGGCAGCCGCGAGCGCCGGCGTCTCGCTAACGGTGCGCGGCTCTGCGCGCCACGTCCGCTTCGTCACGGCGCACGCCCGCGCTGGCGAAGTACTCGATCTCGACTGGGCCGCGCTCGCCGATCCCGCCGGCACGCTGGCGTTCTACATGGGGCGAACGGCGGGACCGGAGATCTGCCGGCAGTTGATCGCGCACGGGCTCGATCCCGCCACCCCGGCGCTGGTCGCAGCGGATGTCAGCCTTCCCGGCGAGCGCCTGATCCATACGCAGCTCGCGCTGCTTCCGCTCGCCATCGACCGCGCAGCCGGCGCCGGGCCAGCGCTGATCCTGGTGGGCGAGGCGGTACGGGCACAGCCTTTGGTTGAAACCACGCAGATTGCCGAGGCGGTCGAGCGGTGCTGATCCCGTATTCGCCCGGCAATCAGCGGCGCAACCGTGTGGGCGGCGTCTTCGCCTGACCCGTCGCCACCGGTGCAGACTCCGGCGGCCACGCAGGGCTATACATGCAACCGTACGGCACCTTCCAGGATGCATTTTGCGGCTAAAAGGCGAGGATGGCGCGCGCCGCCGGCCGTCCCCCTTCTGCCAAACCGACCGGCCGCTTTTCCCAAGCCCAGACATTGAACGTCGCCATATTGTACGGCCGGCTTTGGTCGGGTACGGACCATCTTCACGCGGCCGATCTGGCTGTCCGTCAGCGTCACGCTCAGCCGCGCTATCGAGGAGTCGTTGCGCGCAGCCAGCTTCGCCGCTTGGTCGGCGATGTCGCGGCACGGACTTCGCACGACACCGCAAGGTCCCGAGTCGCCTCTGCCGATACGGTGGCGGCGGAAGCAGCGGTCGCCGGTCCGGGCCGGGGTCGGCTGGGATACCGCCGGCGCGACAGCCGATGCCGACGCGATCCGGGGAGGGTCAACCGGGCGACACTTGCCGTAATGTGGATCGCGCCCAACGCTCGAAGAGCTGCGGCCAGAGCTCGCTCGGCTGGTCGGCGCGACCGGTCCCGAAGGCGTGCTGTCCTTCCGCGAAGAAATGGCCCTCGCACACGATCTTGGTCGCCCTGAGTGCCGCATACATGGCCAGGCTGTTGTCGATCGACACGGTCGTGTCGTCGGCCGCATGGGCAAGGAAACACGGCGGCGTGGCGAGCGAGACGCGAAGGTTGGGTGATCGATGCGCCGCCTGCTCCGGCGACGGTGACGGGCCAAGCAGTTCGGTGCGTGAGCGCACATGGGCGAGCGGGCCGTCGGTCAGGATCACTGGGTAGATCAATCCGGCATAGGCCGGCCGCGCACTTTGCCGGTCGGCGCTATCGACGGGCTGATAGACCGGTTCGGCATGATCGACCGCCAGCGTGGCGGCGAGATGCCCGCCCGCCGAGAAACCGAGCACGCCGACGCGTTCGGGCGCGATGCCGAACGCGCGCGCGTGCGTGCGGATCAGCCGCATCGCGCGCTGCGCATCCTGCAGCGGCACGTTCGCGCGGTCCTGCCATCCCTCACCAGGCAAGCGGTAGCTGAGCACGAACACCGTCACGCCGAGCGCATTGAACACGCGCGCGACATCGACACCTTCGATCGCCGCCGACACGAAGACATAGGCGCCGCCGGGGCACACCAGCATCGCCTCGCCGGTGGGATTCGCCGGGCGGAAGACGTTCAGCGTCGGCATCGCCGTGCGCCGCAGGAAGGCGGCGGGCCACGCCCCGCCCGCCCAGCCTGTGGGCGTCACCGGCACCTCGAATCCGGCGATCCGACCCGGCGGAACATCCGGCCACAAGGGAATCACGTCGGCAGGCGGCCAGGCGTGTGACCATGCCGTGGGGTCAAGCGACGCGCTTCCCGCGCGGGCTTGCGCCTGCGGCGCCGTGACAGCGAACAGCGATGCGAGCGCCCCCACGCCAAACCTGCGCCGATCGGGACCGGCTGGTGGCGGAGTCTGCGTGTCCAGTGTGTTTCCTTGGGTCATGCCGCTCAGCGCCGCTCGGCTTCGGCCAGCGCGCGCAGGAAGAGTGCATCCATCGGCGCGTAGCCGGCGCGGGTCGGATGCACGCCATCGCTGGTGAGGTCGGGACGCAACCCGCCCTCGGCATCGGTCAGCGCTGCGTGATAATCGACGAAGACGAGTCCGTTGGCCCGCGCAAAATCGCGCAGCCAAGCGTTCCAGGCGCGGATGCGCGCCGCCGGCCGCACGTCCGGCCGCTGCGGAAAGGTGCGAGCGGGCAGGATGCTCGCGAGGATGACCTTGATGCTGTGCGCGCGAGAGAGATCGACCATCGCCCGGATCGCGTCGCGATATTGCGTGTCGCTGGTCGGGCCGGTGTTGCCGGCGATATCGTTGGTGCCGGCCATGATATGCACGACGCGCGGCCGCAGTGCGATTACGTCCTGATAGAAGCGCAACAGCATCTGCGGCGCGGTCTGGCCGCCGATGCCGCGATCGACGATGCCCGCCGCAAACAGCTTCGGGTCGCGCGCCTTCCAATTCTCGGTGATCGAATCGCCGAGCAGAACGACGCGCGGGCGCGGTTCGCGCAACGTGGCGCGGTTCTCGTCGCGATAGCGGCAGAGATAGGCCCAGTCGTTCGCCTGGAGCACCTGAACATAGGCGTGATAGACGGTGAGGTCTGCGGCCGAAGGTGGCGGTGGCGTGTCCGCCGCGTTCCGGTACGCGACCAGCGCGGCCGGCACCGGCGGACAGACATAGCCGCCATCGCCATCACCCTGCGGCGCTGCCCGGGCGGCGGTCGCGATGAGCAAGAGCAGCGGTGCCGCCAGCCAGCCACGCCGACGCGCGCGGCCGGTTCCATCGTCTCGACATCGCATCGCCATTCTCCCCCGCTCGATCGCGTGCGCCCGGTATAGCGCGCGCGGATGACCGCAACGTTACACATGTACGAAATTCTATGCGTCCGTTTTCCTAGGCAAGACGTGTCAAGCGTACTAGAATGCGAACCTATACGCGTCCGGGCTACCGGCGCCCTCCTCGAACGACGACGGACCCGTCATGCCGAAGCGCGCCGATACCGATCTTCCCTCCGTCCTCCATGCCGCGATGACGCTGGTCGCGGCGAACGGTCTCGGCGGGCTGAGCCTGCGGCCGCTCGCCGAGCAACTGGACACGACCGTCTCGGCCCTGTCGCACCGCTTCGGCCTCAAGGACACGCTGGTTGCGAGCTTGATTGCCGCCGCGCGCGCGGAGGACGGTGCGTTTCTCGATCGCTGGCTCGCCCGCATCCGCGCGCTCGACGTCCGCGATGGCGCGTTGCTCGGCGATCTGGTCGATGCCGTCGTTGGCGACATGGTCGGCGTCGCGGCACTGCGCACGCGCTTTTACTGCGAGTTGATCCAGGGCGCACCGTCGCATCCCGAGATCGCGGCTTCGCTCTCGACCTGGCGGGACCAGCGGTTGACGTTCTGGCGCGCGGTGGCGGCACCGCTCGGGCGGGCCGAGCTTGGCGACGTCCTCCACGCCTTCAGCACCGACGAGATCGCGCATGGTCTCGCGATCGGCGAGCTCGCCAGCTATCGCTGGCTGCGCCGGCTCAATCTCCAGCGCTTGTGCGGCGAATTGGTGAGGAGACCCGACTCGCCCGATCTATCGCAGTTCGCCGTGTTCCACGCCGCGCTCGGGGACGCGCTGGACGAGACTGGCCGCTACCGCACGCCGGCGATGAGCGAATGGCAGACCACGGCCGCGCGCCACATCTCCGCGCTGATCGTCGAGGAGGGGGCAGACGCGGTGACGCACCGAGCCGTCGCCTCGCGCGCCGGCTATGCCAATTCCACGCTCGCCTATCATTTCCCCCGTCAGGAGGATTTGCTGAAGGCCGGGATCAACGACATCATCGTCCGCGTCCAGGGGACCGTCGATGCGCAACGGATGAGCGACCCCGAGTATGAACTGAACAGCATCGAGATCGCGCGCGCTACCTTCGCCATCGCTCTGGTGGCGGCCCGCATCCCGAGCCTCAAGCCGTTCGCCGCCGATATGCGCCGCCGACGCGGCGAGAATTACCTCGTCCGCCTCAACCGGCTGGCCGAAGGCGAAGCGCCGTTCGATCTGCTCTCCGCGCAGGCGATCGCCATGACCGGCATCGGCCAGTTGCTGCTGGACGGCGTGCGCGGCCCTGCGGCCGAGACTTCTGCGTTTGCGCTGATCGACCGCCTCCAGGCCAATGCCTGCCTTGGCTGAATCCGTACAAATGTACGTTTCGGCACTTTCGCAAGCCGAAATATGAGAAGTATTTCGTACAACTGTCACGTAAGCGTCATTGGTCGCTGATAGCCGCCGCTGCGTCAGCCAACGAAACGGGGATTCGGACCAATGATATCAGCACGTCGCCTTCATCATCTGCTTCTGCTCGGTACTGCCGCCACCGGCACGCCGTTCGCACAAGCGTATGCTCAAGCCGCGCCCACGCCCGCGCCAGAAACGCAGGCCGCGCCGGACGAGGGGCTCGCCACCATCGTCGTCACCGCGCAGCGCCGCAGCGAAAGCCTGCAGGACGTGCCGGTCTCGATCACGTCGGTCAGCGGCAAGGCGCTGGAAAATTCCAATTTCCGCTCAGTGACCGACCTGCAATATGTCGTGCCCGGCGTTCAGTTCGATGCGACCAACGGCGCCGCCTTCCAGATCCGCGGTGTCGGCAGTACCTCTTTCGATTATTCCAACGAAAAGTCGGTCAGCCTCGTCGTCGATGACGTGGTGATGGATGCGCAACGCGACACCGGTCTCACCGGCCTGTCCGACATCCAGCAGATCGACGTGCTGATGGGGCCGCAAGGCACGCTGTTCGGCAAGAACGCTACGTCGGGCGTGATCTCGGTGACGACCGTAAAACCCGTGCTCGGCCAATTCTCGGCCAAGGGCAGCGCAAGCTACGGCCAGCGCGAGGATCGAAACGCCACGCTGACGCTCAACGTGCCGGTCGGCGATACGCTCGCGCTGCGCGTCTCGGGCTTCGATCAGGGGCAGGAGGGCTATGGCCGCTACACCACGCTCAATCAGCCGCTCAATGCGTTCAAGGAATATGGTTATCGTGCCAAGCTGCTGTTCCAGCCGAGCGACCGTATCGAACTGACCTATCTCAACGATTACGAGCATCACTGGGACAATTTCATCCGCACCTCGGTCTCGGGTGCGCTTCCGGCGGTGACGGCGCTGCAGATCGCCAATGGCGTGACGCCGGGGCCGGAGAATGACGACGACGCCGATTCCAAGATGGGCCGGACGCAGACCGCGACCTGGGGCCATTCGCTCCGCGCGCAGATCAAGATCGGGCGCGACACGCTGACCTCCATCACGGCCTATCGTGAGACGAAGTACATCGGCGATGCCCCGGCCAACCTTGTGCCCGCCGACAAGTTCGCCTTCCTGCCGTATAATCAGGGCACCATTCACACGCGCAAGATCAGCCAGGAACTGCGCTGGGCCTCGCCGACCGGCGGCTTCGTCGAATATCTCGGCGGGCTGTTCTACAATCGGCTGCGCAACGATTCGACTCAGTTGCAATGGGCGACGCTGGGTACGCCGCTGGTCTCGTCGGCCGGCGTGCCGCTGACCAAATTTTACACGTTGACCGGCGCGATCGGCGATCCCGGCAACGCCGCGCGGTTCAAGGCGACCAACACCAGCGAGGCTGCGTTCGGACAGCTCAAGTTCAACGTCACGCCGCGCGCCAGCCTCGCGTTCAGCGGGCGCTACACCCATGACGACAACAGCCAGGCCTATACGTTCTTCTGGATCGATCCGCTGCCGCTGACCGGCGTGAACGCGACGTTCACCCCGACCAGCGCCGCGCCGGTGCAGCCGTTCGGGGAAATCAAAAGCGACAATTTCTCGTACCGGATCGCGGGCCAGTACAAGCTCGACCGGCACGTCATGCTCTATGCGACCTGGTCGACCGGCTACAAGCCGGGCGGCCCGGGGTTCGTCGGCAACAATTACTCGCCCTATAAGGACGAGACGGTGAAGAGCATCGAGGCCGGCATCAAGACCGAGCTGTTCGACCGCCGCGTGCGCCTCAACTTCGATCTGTTCAGCTCGAAATTCACCAATTTCCAGACCTCGCTCGTCACCTTCGTACCGGGGAATCCGCTGGCCGTGGTGGCGATCGGCAATGCCGGCGGCCTCAGGAGCCGGGGCGCCGAGGCGACCTTCGCGTGGCGCGCGACCGACGCGCTGACGCTAAGCGGCGGGCTGACCTATACCGATGCGCGCTTCACCGATTACGCCTATAACGCGACCACCAATTACGCCGGCACCCGGCTGACCAACGCGCCCGAATGGCAGGGCAACATCAGCGCGACCTACGAACGCGAAATCGGCGGCAATCTGCGCGTTCGCGGCAATCTGGATTACGCGTATCGCAGCAAGGTCTGGACGGTGATCGGCCAGCCCGCGTATTCGGAAATCCCCGGCTACGGCATCGCCAACGGTCGCATCAGCCTGTCGCCAACGAACCGCGATTTCGAATTCGGCGTCTATGGCCGCAATCTGTTCGACACCTATTATTCCGCGGCCTTCCAGCAATATAGCACGCTGAGCCTGGTGCATTACATCGCCCGCGACGCGCATCGCACCGTCGGCGTCTTCGCCAAATTCGGCTTCTGAGTCCCCGCCAGTCCCGGCCGATCGCCGGGGCTGGTTGGCCTTCGTCTCGCTCAAGGAGCATCTTATGCCCCGATACTACGTTTCGCTCGCGGCGCTCGCCGCAGCCCTGATTGCCGCCAGCCCCGCTCCCAAACCGGAGGCGGCCGATCTCAATCCCGATCTCAAGATCAACGAGATCCAGGTGCTCGGCACCCACAACAGCTACGCCATGCCCGTCGACAAGCGGCTGTTGGCGATCGTCGATCCGATCCTCGGCCGGGTGACCACCGATCTGCCGAACACGCTGCCGCCGGCGCAGCGCGCGCTGTTCCGTGAAGAACATCCCAACGACGTCTCGATCAGCGACGGGCTGAGCTATCTGCACCCCGACCTTACCACGCAGTTGAACGAGGGAATGCGCAGCCTCGAAATCGACGTCAATCCAGATCCCGAGGGCGGCACGTTCGCTGACCCCGCCGGCTACCGTTTGCTGCGCGCACAAGGCGCGACCGGCCTGCTGCCGTTCAACGCGCGCGCGATGGCGGCGCCGGGCTACAAAGTGCTCCACATTCCCGACATCGACTTTCGCAGCCATTGCCAGCCGCTGAAGCAATGCCTCGCGCAGGTGCGCGACTGGTCGGACGCGCATCCCGGGCATGTGCCGCTGTTCCTGGTGCTGGAGGCGAAATCGTCCGATCTGCCGTTGCTGCCTGGCCCGACCCACACGGTGCCGTTCACCCCGGCGCTGTTCGATGCGCTCGACGCGGAGATCGTCGCGGTGCTCAGCCGCCGCCGCTTGATCACGCCCGACGACGTGCGCGGATCGCACTCGACGCTGAACGCGGCGATCCGCGCGGGTGGCTGGCCCAGCCTGCACGCCGCGCGCGGCAAGATCGTGATCCTGATGATCACCGCCAATGGCGAGGAATCGACGCGCGGCTATCTGGCCGGGCATCCCTCGCTGAAGGGGCGGATGGCGTTCCTGCGCGCCGAACCCGGCGAGGATCATGCCGCGTTCCTGATGTTCGACAATGCGCTGCTTCGGCAGGCGCAGATCCGCGACTATGTTCGGCAGGGCTATATCGTCCGCACCCGCTCCGACATCGAGGCCTATGAGGCCAAGACCAACGACCTGCGCCGCGCCAATGCCGCTTTCGCGAGCGGCGCGCAGATCGTCTCGACCGACTTCGAGCATCCCGGCAACGCCTTCGGGACGCGCTACGTCGTCCGGCTGCCGGGCGGCGGCGTGGCGCGCCGCAATCCGCTGTTGGAGATGCCGAAGCGGTAACCCGGCGCGATCGTCAGCAGGAAGACGAGACCGCCCACGGCGATGATCGCGGCCAGCGCCGCCATCGTCGTGGGCGTGCCCGCCTTGAACCCGTCGAGCAGAAACGCGAGCCCCACGCCGGACAGCCCTCCCGCCAGCTTGATCGTCGCGGTGAGCAGCGCGAAGCTGATCATGTCGGTCCGCACCCCGGTGCGAAGCGCGTGATTGCGGATCGCCGTGCCCATCTCGCGCCAGAACAGCGCCATCATGCCGCCGAAGCCCACGCCGTGGGCAAGACAAGCGGCAAGCGTGAGCAGGCCAGCGTGCGGAGCGGCCAGAAACACCATCCCCGCCAGCACTGCGAGCGCGGTGAAAGCCAGCGCAGGCCGCATCACCCCGCGATCCGGGCGCGGCAATCCCAGCGGCCCGATCACGCTGCCGAGCACCTGCGCGAACAGCAGCGCCGCGCCGGCGGGTTCGGCGGGTCCGCGCCCCTCGACGAACGGCACCAGCCGCATCGCCATCGCTTCGGGGCCGGCAAGCGCGGCGCCGGCGACGAGCAGCGTGGCCAGCCCCGTGGGCATCGAACGCCGTCGCTCAACGGCTGTGGCTGCCATCGGCAAAGCGCCTCGCCACCGCAGAAGCCAGCCGGCGCTGGCCGCGATCAGCGCTGCGACACCCCCCGCCGCGACGATCTCGCGGCCGCCCGCCGGTGCGGCGGCACCGACCAGCAGAAACGCCAGCCCCGCCACCGCAAGCCGCGCCATCCCGCTCAGCGCCTGCCGCAAGACCGCATAATGGTGCGCGTCGTCGGCATCTTGCGGCAACAACGATACCAGGGCGTTCTGCGAAACATCGTAAAAGGCGAAGAGGGTCCGGAACAGCGCCAGCGCGAGGACAAGAAACACGAACGCCGCTTCGCCGCCGTGCGCCGGGCGGAACACCACGAGCAGCGCCACCGCCGCCGCCAGCCCGGCGACGAACTGAATCGCCAGAATTCGGCCGAGATCGCCTTCCGCCCGGCGCATCAACCAGGCCGCACCGACGTCGGCGAGCGCGCCCTGCACCGCTGAGAGGAAGATGAGCAGCCCGGTATCGCTGGCGGAAAGCCCCAGCCGCACATTCGCATAATAGGCGAGCAGCAGATCGGTGAAGCTCCACGCGAGGCTCTTCGCGAAATGGCCGGCCCCATATGCCGATCGCAGCGCAATTCGTCCGGTGTGGGGATCGGTCCGGGCGCGTTCGGAAAATGCCATTGCGCCGATGGCATACGCCGACTTTAAGAAGGTTGTGCGACACGCATAAGAGAGGGTGTGGCAAGCGCGAATTCGATCGCCTGCCGCTCGTGACGGGTGACACTTTGTGCCCGCATTCCGGCGCGCGCGTGTCCCAATTTATCGCGCGAGAGAGTCGCCGTTCTCCCAAGGGGCTAGCGGCAGCTCTCGTCTCAAACGGACATCCAAGCTTGGACTGACAAACGCCCGACTCTGGTCGACATCTGCGGGAATTGTAGGCAGTCGGCACCGGAGCGCGAAAATTGGCCATTGAGTGGCAAGCAGACTTGGATCGACATTTGCTGGTTTTCTACACCGGCGGGATGAGCCGCTGGGCATAGAACGCTGCGCCCCGGTTTTCCACATTGACGCACTGCAGCATCGCACCTAACAGCGCGCGCATCGAATACGCTAAGCCCGATCAGGCGCGGCCTCGCCGAGCGCTGGAGGCGCCCTTCTACGATGAACCTGACTTTCGCCGATCTCTCGCTGGCGCCATCTTTGCTGCGGGCGCTAGCTGAGGAAGGCTATACCAGACCCACACCGATCCAGGCTCAATCCATCCCGATGCTGTTGCAGGGCCGCGACATGCTGGGCATGGCGCAGACCGGCACAGGCAAGACTGCGGCCTTCGCGCTGCCGCTGTTGCATCGCCTTGCTGCCGATCCCCGCCCCGCGCCCAAGGGCGGTGCCCGCGTCCTGGTTCTTGCGCCAACGCGCGAACTAGTGTCTCAGATCGCCGTCGGCTTCGAGAATTTCGGCCGCTATCTGAAGCCCAGCGTGACAACTATCTTCGGCGGCGTAAGCCAGTTCCATCAGGTCAATGTGCTCAAGGCGGGCGTCGATATCATCGTGGCGACGCCGGGTCGCTTGCTGGACCTGATCGAGCAGCGCCTTTGCGACTTGTCCGCACTTGAGGCGCTGGTGCTGGATGAGGCCGATCAAATGCTCGATATGGGCTTTGCCAAGCCGATCGAACGCATTGTCGCCGCTCTGCCCAAGGATCGGCACACATTGCTGTTTTCGGCAACGATGCCCAAATCTATAACTGCGCTGGCCGACAGTCTTTTGCGCAATCCGGCCAATGTCGAGATCGCCCCGCCATCGACCACCGTGGACCGGATCGAACAGTCCGTGATGTTCCTTGACGCCGCCAACAAGAAGGCGGCGCTCCTGGCGCTGTTGCAAACGCCGGAGATGGGCCAGGCCGTCGTCTTCACGCTACAAAAGAATATTGCCAACGAAGTCTGTGCCTTCATCAGCGAGGCGGGCATCACGGCCGAGGCCTTGCACGGCAACAAGTCCCAAGGTCAGCGGGAGCGCGCGCTCGACGCCTTCCGCGCCGGGGATGTCCAGGTCCTTGTGGCGACGGATATCGCGGCGCGCGGCATCGATGTCGACACGGTGACGCATGTCTTCAATCACGATCTGCCGAGCCTGCCGGAAAGTTATGTCCACCGGATCGGCCGCACCGGCCGTGCCGGGCGCAGCGGGTTTGCGATCACCCTGTGCGACGCCGAGCAGCGCGCCTGGTTGCATGACGTGGAGCGGACAATTGGTCGCACCCTGACGGTGAAGGACGATCATCATTGGCATTGCGAAGTGGCGCGACATTCGACCAAACGCGCGCCTGTGCTGGGCGGTGGGCCGGTCAAGCAGGTCAAACAGCCCAAAGAGCGCGTGCGCAAGGTCTGGACGGAGGAAGAAAAGCGCGCCGCGCGAGAGGCAGCAAAGGCCGCCTGAGCAGACGCTTCTTGGCGGTGAAGAGCGGTCAAGCCGATCGTCCTATTCCGACAAACGATCGGCATTTTCCGCTGAGATTAGCCAATGTGGGAGCGGTGTTCGAAGACCTGAACTCTTCGCGAGAAGCCTGTTCACTGCAAGGCGCTTCAATGGCAGCTATCCCAAATCGTGTGATCGAAACCTGCGGATCTGCACTTGGGACCGAAAAATCAGCCACCGAATATCTTGGATGGGTCAACTGGCGAATGGAAAGTCGTGGGACGAAGCAGTCATTCCGAGCGGAATCCGAAAGCGTCAGCTTTGAGCGTAAACTGCCGTTGGCTTGCCGGACCGACACCACATAACGGGTGTCGGCCATTCTGGTCCCGCAAGCAGCGGCGAAACTCCAAAAGGAAAGATCCTAACGCGACTTGCATCGCTCTCCTATGAATGTTACACAACGTAAGTTACATATTGTAGTTTTTACCGACTAGCCCGTCGGTCAGACATAAGGAAAAATCCGTGTCGACCAAATTACCTAGAGCAGACCGCCGCGCTCAGTTGCTGGAAGTTGCGCGGGATATCGTACGGGAGTTGGGGACTGATGCGCTCACCCTGGGCTCGCTTGCAGAGCGTGCAGGCGTTAGTCGGCCGATCACATACAGTCACTTCGAGACACGTGCTGGTTTATTTATCGCATTGTATAAGGACATCAGCGATCACCAGCTTCGTGATCTGGCGGATGCGGTTCATCAAACGCCCTCAAAACTTGAAGGCGTCGCGCGTGTAATTGCACAAGCCTATATCGACTGCCAGATCACCGTCGGACCGGAAGCCTATACTATCGCAGCTGCGCTTAAAGGCGACCCGGAAATGGATGCCTTCCAGCGGGAAGTGGTCACCAGCCATGTAGAGTTCTGCTGCAGGGTGCTTTCGCCACTATCTCCGCTGTCCGATGAAATTGTCAGGCGCAGATGTGCGGCAATTATTGGGTCGGTGGAGGCGCTTTCACAGGAATTGCTCCATGGCCTCGTAAAGAAAGAAGATACTGTGGACGACCTGTCGTCGCTTATATCAACGTGGCTCGACACGTCGCGCTACTCCAGAAATGATTTTAATAGGTAAGATATTTGGCGATCACTGATCGGCAGAAGCGCCGAAATGTAAGCACTGTGGCATTTCTGAACACTGGCCCAAAGTCGCTGCTTAAACGGCAAGGCCTGCCAACAACAGCCAGCAGAGCGCAGAAGGAAATAAATCATGGATATCGGCGTAAAAGGACGCAGGGCTATTGTGTGTGGAGGAAGCAAGGGAATAAGCCGCGCGGCTGCACGGCGGCTCTCACTCGAAGGTGCGAAAGTCGTTTTGGTTGCCCGAACGCCCGAAACACTGGCCGAAACAGCGCGTTCCATCATGGAAGAAAGCGGCGTCGCCGTGGAGTATTTCGCGACCGACCTGACGTTACCGAGCGGACGGGATGCATTGTTGGACGCATATCCCGCGACCGACATTCTGGTCGCCAACGCAGGTGTTCCGCAAACTTCCCTCCAATATAAGGATCTTACTCCTGATGTTTGGAACTGGTGGATGGAGGCGCATTTTCATTCCGCCATGGGGCTGATCTACGCTTACGCCCCAGGAATGTGCGAACGTGCTTTCGGTCGTATTGTGAATATCTCCGTGAGCTTTATCAAGTTTCCCCAGGTGAGCGTTGGCCATTCCCATGCGGCCAGACTCGCACTGGCCGGCGCAATCGCATCCCTGGTCAGGGAGATCGCGCCGCACAACGTCACCATCAACAGCGTGCTGCCAGGGCTCATCAATACGGATGCCTTGCATGAAGCCATTAGAGGCATGGCCGAGGAACGCGGCGTTTCGTTTGAGACGGTGGAAGCTGAATTGCGCTCCAGCAACGCTGCCAATCGTATCGCGGATCCCCAGGAAGCGGGCGATCTGATTGCCATGCTGTGCGCCAAGCAGATCGGATTCATGACAGGACAGAACATCGTTAGCGACGGCGGCGCCTATCAAGGGATTTTTTAATCTCTGGGTCGCGCGCAGGTGAACCTAAATACCCTCACCGATCCGGTTTCGCCTTCTTGGCCAGGTTGGCGGCGGAGTTCGGCGATCCAGCCTTTAAAACTTGGATGGACCGCATGCGCGGCGAAGTATCTCCCGTTTCACAGCCTAGGCATTTGAGCATCCTTTAAGCCGGAGCTTTATTATGACGATAGTACGCGTAGCCCGAATCCATGGTTTCGGCGGCACCGATATGATCCGGATCGACGAGATGGAGGTTCCGGCTCCGCGTGCTGGTGAGGTTCGATTGCGGATGAAGGCGCATGGCGTGGTCCGTGGTGACATCCTGCGTCGCTATGGACTCTACCCTGCGCAGCCACAGCCGCCGCTGATCTTCGGGTTTGAAGGCGTTGGTGAGATCGAGAGCCTCGGCGCCGAGGTTTCCGGCTTTGCGATCGGTGACATGGTCGGCGTTCTGCCCGTACCTTCCGCGCAATATGGCGTGTGCGGCGAACTGGCGGTCATCGACGCCAGCCAGCTTGTCCCCCACCCTGCGGGGGTTTCGCTGGAAAAGGGTGCGGCGCTGTGGTCCAGCTATCTGACCGCTTATAATGGTCTCGTCTTTGACGGCGGCCTGCGCGCCGGCGAGCCCGTGGTCATCACGGCAGGTTCAAGCGCGGTCGGCATCGCTGCTATTCAGATCGCGCGGAAGATCGGCGCCATCCCGATCGCCGTGACACGCGGCGCGGACAAGGTCGAGCGGATCCGAAGCTTTGGGGCGGAACACGTCATCGTCACGGATACATGCGACGACCTCGCCGCCGAGATCAAAACGCTGACCGGCGGCCAGGGCCTGCGCATCGCCTTTGACGCCGTGGGTGGATCACAGTTGCTCAGCCTGATCGAAGCCATGCAGACGAACGGAATTGTCGTCAATTACGGCATGCTCGATCCGACCCCTATTGAACTGTCGCTCGCTACCTTGCTCACCAAAGCCATCACTTTGCGGGGATCCAATCTTACCCACGTCCTGCTGGATCCGATCAAGCGCCAGACGGCGATTGATTTCGTTTCAGAGGGTGTCGAGCAAGGACCGCTGGACCCGCCAGTCGAAGCGGTTTTCGCTTTTGACCAGATCGGTGCGGCGCACGAGCTCGTTGAGACGAACACGACAGCCGGAAAAGTCGTCGTCCGCATATCCCTTTGAGCTGAAGCGGCGGTGCAATTCATCGATGACCTTCGCGGCCAGCGTGGATTGACCCGACCTGCCAAGCGTGTTGCTCATTGACTGCAAACAGGTGAAACCCGTCCGTCAGATTCCGACGTAACCTGTCGCTCATGCGCCGGCGTCGAAACGGCGTAATTTGGTCTACGGTCGTCAGAGGCGAACGCCAGATCGTGGGACGGAGCCGACGTTCGTGAGCATTGGCGGGGATGACGGGTTTCGGGTGCAGCGGCCGTTCGTGGGATGCTGATGGCGTGCTCAAGAGCCAGCCAGTCTAGCCGACGACGGTCCGATGGCTCTGCGGGTGCACACAGGCGAAAAGCGGTCGCAATCCCAGGACTACCTATTGGCGCCGGGAAGGAACGTCCTCGGCTGAGCCTATCGTTCCAATAACCCCGCCTCAATGCCCACCGCTCGTATCGATCGGACCTTTCGGCTTCGGTGCCAGCCAGATTAACACCCCGGTGAAGGCAAAGCACAACGCTACCGCAGCGAACATGTTGAGTGTGGCGAGCATCACGCTCTGGCTTTCGACGACATTGCTCAGCAAGGTCGTCGCCGTTTCCGTCGATAGGCCCGATGCAACCATCGCCTCGATGGTGGAGGACCCCTGTTGCATGGCGCCGACCAGTTCGGAGTGATTGACCCGTGCAGCGTTGGTCCAGCCCGTCTGGACCAGCGACGCGGCGAAGGCAGCGGTGAGCGTGCGCAGAAAATTGGAGATGCCGGCGGCATCGGCCTGTTCGTGCGGTTCGACGCTGGCGATGCACAAGCCAGTCACGGGAATGAAGAACATCATGAGGAAAGGACCGGTCAGCAACATCGGCCAGGCCATCTGCAGAAAGGTCATATCGGGCGTGAAGCCGGTGCGCCAAAGCGAGATGAGCCCCATCCCGGCAATCCCGGTCGAGATGATCAACCGCACATCCATTTTGGCGGCGGCAGCACCGATGGCCGGTGAGGCTAGCACCGCGAATATGCCCATTATGCCGGTTGCATAGCCGGCCCAGGTCGCGGTGTAGCCCATGTTCTGCTGGAGCCAGAGCGGAATAAGGACGACAGTCGCGAAATAGGCGCCGAAGCCCAGTGCATAGGTGACGGACGCGACGACGAAACCGCGATGGCGAAAGACGCGCAGGTTCACGATCGGGTGTTTTGCGGTCAGCTCCCAGATCAGGAACGAAATGAAGCCGATTGCCGCAACAACGGCCATTACGCGGATCTCGGTCGCCGCGAACCAGTCGCGATTGCGCCCCTCGTCGAGTACGATCTGGAGCGATGCGACCCAGATGACGAGGAGGACGAGGCCGACCAGGTCGATTGGCGATCGGGCCGTCTCCTCGCGCCGTCCCCGCAGCAGATAGAAAAGACCTGCCGCGCCGGCGGCTGCCACGGGCACGTTGAGAAAGAATATCCACTCCCAGCCGACGTTGTCGGAAATGACGCCCCCCAAGATGGGTCCGGCAATCGGCGCAACCGTGGTGGTCATCGCCCAGACGATGGTTGCGAGAGTCGCCTTTTCGGCGGGAAAGATCCGCAGCAACAGGGTCAGCGACAGGGGTATGATCATGCCGCCGGCAAGACCCAGCAGAACCCGACCCGCAATCAGCATATCGAGCGAGCGGGACAGGCCGCATAGCAATGAAAAGCTGCCAAAGGCTATAAAGGCCGAGATGAACACCCTCTGCTCGCCGAAGCGCCGAGCCAGGAAGCCCGCCAGCGGTACAGTGATGGCGTCGGCGACGGCATAGGAGGTGATGACCCAGGTCGCCTCCGTCACCGACACGCCGAGCGAGCCGGCAATGTGCGGGATCGACACATTGGCGATGGTCGTGTCGAGCACGACAAGGAAATTACCCAGCCCGATCAGCAGCGCGGCAAGAATGAGGGTCGCGCCGGTGAGCGGCCTCGCCATATTTGGCTTGGCGACAATGTCCGTCATATCCAGGTTCCGCTTAGTTCGAGAGATCCACGGTGGCGTTCATCGACAGTCCGACCCGCAGCGGATGTTGGGCCAGTTCCTTCGGATCGAGCGTGATCCGCACGGGCAGGCGCTGAACCACCTTGATCCAGTTGCCTGTGGCGTTCTGGGCGGGAACCACCGCGAAGGCAGCGCCGGTTCCGCCCGAAAAGCCGATGACGCGGCCGTGATATTCGACATCGCCGCCGTAGAGATCGGAGGTTAGGGTGACGCGCTGGCCCGGCGCAACGCGGGCGAGTTGCCCTTCCTTGAAGTTGGCATCGACGAATGCGGCCTGGACAGGCACCACCACCATCATCGTCGCGCCTGCCTGGACGCGCTGCCCGACCTGCACCTGACGACGCGAAACGATGCCGTCGACCGGCGCCCGCACCACCGTGCGATCGAGGTCCACCCGCGCCTGATCGCGTGCTGCGCGCGCAGCGAGCACTTCCGGATTGGCGTCGGGAGTGGCGTCCGCAATCATGGCGCGATTGGCGTCGCGACTGCCGATTGCCGATGTCCGATTGGCCTGCGCCAGCGCATTCTCGGCCTGTGCTACCTTCAGGTTTGCCGTGGCCGTGCTGTAAGCGTTGCGCGCGATGGTCAGTTCGTCGCCGGAGACGGAGCCTGACGCCGCAAGTGATTCGCGACGGTCGAGATCAATCTTCGCCTTGGCGAGATCGGCGCGCGCCGCGACCAGCCGCGCGTCGGCGCGTGCCTGATCGGCACCGCGCGCCATCACCTGAGCACCTAGGCCGCTATCGGTCGCGAGGAGCCCGCGAACCCGGCGTTCAGTCAGCGCAAGCTCGGCTTCGGCACGCGCGAGCGAGAGGCGGGCGTCCGTGTCGTCGAGTCGCACGAGAACGTCACCGCGCTTCACCCGCTGAGCCTCGTCGACCAGCACCTCACGCACCGGGCCACCGATCAGCGGCGTCACCTGGGCGACGTTGGCGCCAACATAGGCATTTTCGGTCGAGACGTGCCGCGACGCGATAAAATGGACGTACGCCCAATAGAGAATGCCGAGGCCAACCACCGCTATTGCAAGAATCGCGAACAACTTGCGGCGCTTGGCTTTCACGGCGGCGTCATTCGGCTCATCGACAGCCAATGGAACGGAAGCTGTGAGGGTTTCGGTGGACATGGGAGATCCTTCAGGAACGGAAGCCGCCGCCGAGCGCGCGGATGAGGGCCACATTGAGGACGAACCTGCGATTGCGGAGCGTGGCGAGGTTGCGTCGAGTGTCGATCAGGCCGTCTTCGGCCACAAGCACATCGAGAGACGTGGAAAGGCCGCCGCGGTAGCGATTGTTCGCAACGGTCCAGGCCGCGGTCGCGGCGCGTTCGGCTTCATCGGCTCTGGTTATGCGTTCGGTGAGCGCACGTTCGCTTGCGGCCGCATCAGCAACTTCGCGCAGAGCCTGGGTGAGCGCGCCGTCATATTCGGCGACGGCACCGCGATAGTCGGCTTCAGCAGCGCGATAGGCGCCTTTCAGCCGTCCCCCGTCGAAGATCGGCAGGCTGATTGCTGGACCGACTGTGCCGAAGGCAGAGCCTGACTTTACGAGACTCCCAATGCCGATGGACTGAAGTCCGATCAGCCCGGCAAGGTTGATATTAGGATAGAAAGCAGCGCGCGCCTCCTTGATCCGGCTTGCGGCCGCCTGTGCTCGCAGCCGCGCGGCGATGACGTCGGGACGGCGTCCGATGAGGTCGGCCGGCAAGTCGGCGGGAAGACCGAAGTCCTCCGTCGTACGTGCGGTCGGGCGCACGATGGACAGCCCCCTGTCCGGTCCCGCGCCGAGCAGCGCGGCGATCCGATTGCGCATGAGCGAAACGGTCTCGTTAAGAGCGGCAAGCTCTCCCTGAGAGGAGGCAAGCGCCGAGCGCGCCCGCTCGACAGCACCGGCATTTTCAAGGCCCTGGGCCCGTCGCCCATCCATCAATTCGACGGTGCGTCGCCGGACCTCGACCGCGCGACGCGCTGCATCGGTTTGCGCGAAAAGATCGGCGAGATCGGCATAGGCTTCCGCAATACCGCACGATATTACCAGGCGTGCCGCCGCCGCCTCAGCCTGGGCGGCTCCAGCATCTGAACGTGCGGCAGCAAGTGCAGCCCGGTTTCGGCCCCAGAAATCCAGCTCCCAATCAAGCCGAACCGTCGCCTGGCCATAGTCTTTCCAGCCTTGGGGCGCGATCGCTTGCGGGATGAGATAGGTGTAGCTTTGCTTGGTTCCGCCAATCTCCCCATTTGCCTGAAGCGACGGCAGCAGTCGGCTGCGCGCTTCTCCCACCAGCGCGTCGGCCCGTTCGAACCGTGCTTGCGCGACGCGCAGATCGGTCGCAGTCGCCAGGCCTTCTTCGATCAGCGCCGTGAGCTGCGGGTCGTCGAAGCTCACCCACCAACGATCTGACGGCCAGGATGTCTCGGGCGCTGCCAGACTGGCGGTGCTTGCGAAGGCGCTGGCCGGGCGCATCGTCGGCATCGCGCCTTGTTTCGGCAGCGCGGCGCAGCTGGCGATCAGCGGCACTGCCAAACCGAGCGGCGTCCAGATGATTCCCCTACGCATCGGGCTGCTCCGCCTCGATTTGGGCGGGCTGCTCACCTGCGAGCAGCCGTGCGGCAATGCCCTCGGCTTCCGCTTCGGAAGCCGAGACGAGGATCGGATAGCCCCAGAATTTTTGAAAGACAGGAGCCGAGGTCTTGGCGAGGAAGCGTTTTGCCGGGCTGGGCTCGACATACACCATTGCCCGGACATAGGTATGAAGTGCCTCACGGTTGCGCTTCATCCACAGCGTCAACCGCTTTCGTTCCTCATTCGAGTGGACGTGATCAGCTTCTGCGCCAAGCCCGATCAATACAAAGCGCTGCTTACGTTCCAGAAGATCTCCGAAAATCTGAAAGCTGGCTTCATCGCCTCTGTCGTCGACGCTGTTGTAGTGCATCCGCACTATCGGAAATTGTGTGTCATCAACCAGC
The DNA here is from genome assembly GCF_004208535.1 of Sphingomonas populi. Lineage (GTDB taxonomy): Bacteria > Pseudomonadota > Alphaproteobacteria > Sphingomonadales > Sphingomonadaceae > Sphingomonas > Sphingomonas populi. The sequence continues at coordinate 6,945 of NZ_SGIS01000040.1, read as the reverse complement.
ATGGCCTGAATCCAATATTTTCATCATTCCAAACCTTCATAGGTTCTTCATGTCACTTTGGATTTTGCTCGTCAGGCAGATGATTTATCGAAACCGCCAATCTTTGAAGTCCGTGCGGACTTCTGGCGATCGTCGGCCAGATTAGGTGAGGCCGAGCATCACAGGCCCAGCGCGCGCTGAGCGTCCATCATCGTGGTGATGAGTCTGGGCTTGCTCTGTTGCGGTGTCACCGGGGGCGCCGCATTCCGCCGCGCGGCCAGATACTGCCCCGGTGGCTGCCCCATCACCTTCTTGAACATCGTGATGAAGGCGCTCGCGCTTTCATACCCGAGATCGAACGAGACGGTCTGCACCGACGCGCCTTCGGTCAAGCGCTCGATCGCAAACATCACTTGGAACTGCTGGCGCCACCGTCCGAAGTTCATGCCGGTCTGGCTCATGAGGAGCCTGAACAGGCTCCGCTCGCTCATGGCGACGATTCTGGCCCATTCCCCGATCGTCGTGCGATTGGCGGGATCGGACGACAGGGCCTTGGCGATGGTTCGCAATCGTGGGTCGGCGGGCATTGGCAGATGGAGACTTCCCACGCGCGCGCGCTCGAGCTGGTCGAGCATGGTCTGAATGAGACGGCCGTCAGCGCCGTCGACATCATAAAGTGACGGGAGGCGGGACACGGCGATCAGCAATTCGCGCAGCAGCGGCCCGGTCGAGAAAGTGCTGCACTCCGCGGGCAGATTGCAGGCGAGCTCGGGATCGATGAAGAGGGTATAAATCTCAAGGTCGCCGACACAGCGCACGCTGTGCTCCATGTCGCCAGGGATCCACAGCGCACACTGCCGTGGAACCATCCACAGACCGTGTGCCACCTCGCAGGTGATGAGGCCACGGACCGCCAGGATGAGTTGTGCCTTGCGGTGCTGATGCGGCGGTTGCTCGAAACCTTCAGTGAAGAGCTCCATCCCCACCGCCGAAACCGGCCGGGGAATCTCCGCAGGCTCAAAAACCTCGTAATCGTCGCTCTGCATTGTTCTGATCCACCTGGGGGCAACCTTCAAACTGCCACCAATGCTTCTCCAGTGCGAACGATTCGCAATTGGGTGGCGGAACTGCGAAGCATTTTGGCAATATCGTTAAATAAGGCAAAGCGACAGGCCCTTGGCCGCTACGCATAGGCACGGTCGCATTCAGTTCGAGCGAAGGTGCCGCCACGACAGGATCAGCGCGACGGCACCCGGAAGCGTGATTGCCAGTATTTCCAAGACGACGAGATGGCTGCCGTCTCGCAAGCCATCCGTAACGCCGCCGAGCGTGTTCATGATGACAAGGAGACCGCCCAGGACGAGCATGGTCCAGTCGGACGCGCGCCTTCCGACAAGCGCAAGCAACGGGGGAACAATCCAGAAACCGTAGTAAATGGATACTGCCAGCAAGGCGGCGGGGCCGAACGTGATGGCTTGTAACCTCCCGCCGCTTTCGATGTAAGCGTTCAGATAAGAGAAGCACTGGATCGTAACGAAGATCGCGGCGCCGACCGATGGGACAAGCCACGCGAGTGCGAGTTCAACAGGGTTCTTTTTGATCACTTCAACGCTCCAATCCGGCAGGGGCGGCTGTGCCGACGTTCGACATGTTCGTGTTCAAAAGCTTTTGGTGAGCCCGAGCCCGGCGATGCGGCCCGGTCCGACCGCGACGGTTTCGACGCCCAAGAACAGTGAACCGAACGTTTCGGCGCGTTGGTCGAGAAGATTGCGCCCAAAGGCATAGATCTCCAGGCTATTCGCGTCGTTCTTCCACCCGACCCGCATGTTCACGATGTGATAAGGCTTCAGATCAAACGAGTCGTCGATATCCGCAGGACGGCTCCCGGTGAATTGATACTGCGCCCCGAGGGACAACGAACCCGGCAGATCCAGGGCGCTGGCTGACCTGTTATATTGCAGCCCGGTCGTGACGGTCCATTTCGGCGTGTTGGGTACCCCGTTCCCCGCGACGGTGTTGGTGGTGGCACCATTGGCTCCAAGCTCGCTGTGCGTGTAGCCGACGCCGCCCGTCACGGTCAGCCCCTGTGTGAGGAGCATACGGCCCTGCAGTTCGAAGCCACTGGTGTCGTAATCCTGATAGGTCGTGCCGAACGTTCCCAGCGCAGGATCAAGGAAGGTCATAACGCCATTCTTGATCGCGTTGTGATAGACGCTGGCATCGAGTTCAAGACGATGATCGACCAGGCTGGCTTTGATGCCTGCCTCATAAGTCCAGCCGGTTCCCGCCGGATAGGGGTCGGCCACGACGCCGTTCACCGGATACCCAAACAGCGGATAGACGCGCGTGGCGTTGCCTCGCGCCAGCGAGACATACGTGCGTACGTCATCCGACCATTTATAAGCCAGCGCCATTCGGCCTGTCGGATAGGTCTGCGCGGTCGAGTTCGAACCTGTCAGGTCGGCGATATCCCGCGAGTTTCGGCGCTTCAGTTCGATGTCGTCATGGTTCAACCGGCCGCCGATCGAAAACTCCCATCGCTGCGCAAACGGAATTGAGACGTCACCGAACAGGCCGAGGGTGGTGCTGTCGAGGCGCGTATCCATTGTAATGGTGTCGAAGTAAGGCGCGGGGGCGCACTGCGCGCTGACGCATGTGCGGTTCCCGTCGGTACGCGCGGCGCTGGCGCCGACAACCCAGCGGACCGGATCGCCATCGCGCGAATTCAGGCGGAGCTCCTGGGTAAATATGTCCTCTTTATCGTCGAGGCGCCCGCGCGCACTGAAGGCCGGAAATCCAAGCTGGTCGTAAAGCAGCTTGTCGGCATTGTCGGTCTCGCTCTGCATTTCATTGTGCTGATACGCGCTGACGGAGGTGACCCTGAAAGCGCTGAATTCATGCTCGACGGTCAGCGTGGCACCGCCCTGGGTTGCCACCGACTTCGGTTCGGTCAGGGTTCCGCTGATTGGAAATCGTGCGGTATTGCGCACGAGGTAGAAAGGGGCGTTGCCTTCATCCCGAAGGTAGTTGCCGGTAAGCGTGATCTTCGTATTGTCGATCCCGGTAAAGCGCAGCCCGCCCCGAAATGCCGCTATGTCGCGCTTGCCGAGGTCATCGGTGAACACGCTGCGGATGTCACCATCCTGATGACCGAAACGCACGGCCATACGTCCATCGAGCGTATCCGGGATGATATTGCCGCCCAGAACCAACTCACCCACGCGATACCCGTTCGAGCCAATCTCGCTGGTCATATGGAGATCGCGCCTCCCGTCCGGCTGATTGGTAACGACATTGATGGCGCCGCCCAGGGCATTGCTGCCCCATAGCGTCCCCTGCGGACCGCGCATGACCTCAACCCGATTGACGTCGAGGAGAAGGTTTGAGGCGCTCATCAAACTGTTCGGCACACCGTCGATACTAAAGGCAACAGTGCCATCGGAAAAGTTGACGGGCGTTCCGAGCGAACTCACGCCGCGAATGGAGAAAAACTGCTGCCCTGCGGCCCTGTTGATCCACTGCACATTTGGCGAATTGCGGACGATGGCTGCGCCGGGATCGAAGGGGGCAGCCATCAGGTTTTCGCGGGAAACTACGGTGATGCTTTCAGGGACTGTTTGGAGATCCTCATTGGTCTTTCTAGCCGTGACCACTATAGTATCTAGAGCCGTAACGCCGCTCTGTGCGTTGGTTTCGATAGGCTTTGTCTGTACCGACACTGTTTGCGCCACTGCGACATGGCCCCACCCCGAAACAAGGAACGTCGCGAGAAAATATATCGGGCGCGCCGAGCGCTTATGAGGATTCGAATGCGTCACTTGCCACCATCCTGCATGAACCGCGGTCAGCAAATGCTAATGACCCGCATTAACGCTTTCATAGGTGGGAAACAGCGGAGCAGGATTTCGCCGTTCCGCCAGTCTGTATGTCAATACGGCCAGATTGCGATTGCCCAATACCAATTAAGCGATGGCGCCGTGTCCGGATTCGCCACTACCGGTCGTAGGACGCAGCGCCGGAACGGCGTAAGTTGGTCGGGAGCAGCCGGTGACCGGTGGGCACGTTGCGAATATGCCTTACTCCGGGTGAGGCACTCTTGGGATTGATGTCACCCAATTGACACCCACTGTCGCCAGAGAGGTTATCCCGCCGACTCACCAATTCGTCGACCTTCAAGGCTCCCCCAAATTGAGGAGTCTGTCCGTGCGCATTCCTTTCATATCTACACGCAAATATCTGATCGCTGGCGCGCTCGGCGTTGGCAGCGTCGGCTCCCTCGTCATGGGCCTGACCATGACCGCGACACCCGCGCGGGCGCAGTTCACCGTGTTCGATCCGAGCAACTACAGCCAGAACCTGCTGACCGCCGCGCGCACCCTCCAGCAGATCAACAACCAGATCCAGTCGCTCCAGAACGAAGCGAACATGCTTATCAACCAAGCGAAGAATCTGACCCGGATCGACTTCCCGGAGCTGCAGGCGCTCAAGCAGACGCTGCAGCAGGTCGACCAGTTGATGGGCCAGGCGCAAGGCATCCAGTTTCGCGTTTCCGGTCTCGACCAGCAGTTCCGCCAGCTTTTCCCGCAAAGCTTCTCGTCCGCGCTCCGCACCAACGATCAGGTCATCGCGGCCCGCACGCGACTCGACACCGCGATGTCCGCCTACCGGCACACCATGACCGTACAGGCGCAGGTCGCTGAGAATGTCGCGTCGGACACGCAGACGTTGGCATCGCTCGTTGCCAAAAGCCAAGGCGCCGAGGGATCGCTGCAGGTCAGCCAAGCCACCAACCAGTTACTCGCGCTGACCGCCAAGCAGCAGTTCCAAATCCAGACCATGATGGCCGCGCAATATCGTGCCGAGACGATCGAGCGTGCGCGGCAAGCGCAGGCCCAGATCGACGCGCAGGCCGCTACACGCAAGTCCTCGGTTCCGGCACCGCCTACACCCCCCGTTAGGCGCACCGGACGGCGGGGTGGGAAGATGCACCCCACGCATCTTCACCTCCCCCTGCCCCGCCCGACGGCCTCTCTCATTTCGCAGGACATGGCCTCGTGAACGATCTCAACGTCATCGACCGCTTTATGCAGGCGTTCATCACCTACATCGACGCCGGGTTCGGGCTGCTCGGCCGTGATGTTCGCTTCCTGACCGTGACCCTGATCGGGATCGATATCACACTGGCCGGGCTGTTCTGGGCTCTTGGCGGCGACGACAATGTCATGGGCCGGTTCATCAAGAAGATCCTGTACGTCGGCGCGTTCGCGTTCATCCTCAACAGCTTCTCGACGCTCTCTGGCATCATCTTCCGATCGTTTACCCAAGCCGGTCTGACTGCCGGCGGCGGCACGCTGACGGCGGCCGATCTCCTGAAACCCGGCCGCTTGGCGGGCACCGGCTTCTCGGCGGCTTGGCCGCTGCTTCAGCAAGTCTCACAACTGATGGGGTTCACAACCTTCTTCGACAATTTCCTGACGATCGCGGTGCTGCTGTTTGCTTGGGTAATCGTGATCATCACCTTCTTCATCCTTGCCGTGCAGATGTTCGTGACGATCATCGAGTTCAAGCTGACCTCGCTGGCCGGCTTCATTCTGGTGCCATTCTCGCTGTGGAACCGCACCAACTTCCTTGCCGAACGCGTGCTCGGCAATGTCGTGTCGTCCGGTATCAAGGTCATGGTGCTCGCCGTGATCGTCGGCATCGGCTCGAACTTCTTCACCGAGTTCACTGCGGCGCTCCAAGGCCAGGAACCCGACATCGGCCAGGCGATGAGCCTGATGCTCGCCAGCCTCACGATCTTCGGCCTCGGCATATTCGGTCCCAGCATCGCATCCGGCCTTGTCGCTGGTGCGCCACAGCTCGGCGCCGGCGCGGCGCTCGGCACCACGGCCGGCGCGGCGGGCATCACTATGCTCGCGGGCGGTGCTGTCGCTGGCGGTGCCAGCGCGCTTAGTGGTGCCGTGCTTGGCGCTGTCCGGGCGGGCACCTCGATGGGCTCGGCGGCATCGACGGCATACGGCCTCGGCAAGGAAGCCGCACCGACCCCGACCATGACGGCGGGCCTCGGCGGTGTCGCGCGCGCCGCAGGCAACGCCGCGCGCGAACGCACCTCCAGTGCCCTTGGCCTTGGCGAGGCCGCCTCGCGAGGGCGCACCGCCGCGTGGAATGCGTTCCATCGCACCAGCAGCGGTGATCCCGCTCCAAGCCCCGGCAGCGACGGTGCTCCCGCATGGGCACGCGCCATGCGCGGCCAACAGACCGCTCGGCATCACCGCCAGGTCGCACTGCACGCCATCCAGCAGGGCGATCGCAGCGGCGCCTCCGCCACCCCCGACATCACGGAAAGGGACTGATTCATGATCTTCAAACGGACTGTCCAGCGATATGGACGAACTCCTGAACCCGAGACGCCGTATCAAAGCGCCGGCCAGGTCTGGGACGAGCGGATCGGGTCCGCTCGCGTGCAAGCGCGCAACTGGCGACTGATGGCGTTCGGCTGTCTCGCGTTGACCGGCGGCCTTTCGTCCGGCCTCGTCTGGCAATCGTCTCAAAGCCGCGTCACACCCTATATCGTCGAGGTCGATCGGCTCGGTGAGGCCCGTGCCGTCACCAAGGCCGAGGCGGGCTATCATCCGACCGATCCTCAGATTACTTGGCACCTCTCGCGCTTCATCTCGAACGTCCGTGGCCGTTCGCTTGATCCGGTGCTGGTTCGCCAGGACTGGCTCGAAGCCTATGATTTCACGACCAAGCGCGGCAGCCAGTTCCTCGGCGTCTATGCACGCGCCGCCGATCCCTTCGCCGATATCGGCGAGCGGACCGTGTCGGTCCAGGTCACCAGCGTGGTGCGAGCATCGGACCGCTCGTTTCAGGTCAAGTGGACCGAGACCGCCTATGAGCGTGGCACCGAGGCGGGAACGTCGCGCTGGACCGCGATCCTCACGATCGTGATCAAGCCACCGAGCG